>DATBMH010000067.1:0-66407 GCA_036554945.1 Gaiellaceae bacterium
ACCACGGGTGCGCCGGTCCGCTCCGAGCCGAAGCTCGGGAACGCCTGCGCGTGCTTGCCGTCGAGGAACGCGGCGAGCGACAGCAGCTCCGCCGCCGTCACGACGCCCTGCCCGCCGCGCCCGTGGAAGCGCACCCGGAGCATCAGACGGGCGCCGGCACCGGGGCGAGCACGCGCTCGGCCAGCTCGACCAGCCGGTTCGCGTAGCCCCACTCGTTGTCGTACCAGGCGACGACCTTGACCTGCGTCTCGTCGATCACGCTCGTGAGCGGCGCGTCGAAGATCGCCGAGTACGGCGACTTGACGATGTCGGACGAGACCAGCGGCTCCTCGCTGTACGCCAGGATCCCGCTGAGCTCGCCGCGGTCGCTCCGGGCCGCGACGGCCGCGTTGACCTCCTCGACGCTGGTCGGCCGCTCGACCTCGACGGTGAGATCGACGAGCGATCCCGTCGGCACGGGGACCCGCACGGCGAAGCCCTGCAGCTTGCCGGCCAGCTCGGGCACGACGAGCCCGATCGCCTTCGCGGCGCCGGTCGACGTCGGCACGAGGTTCGCGGCGGCCGAGCGGGCCCGGCGCGGATCCTTGTGCGGCCCGTCCAGCAGCTGCTGGTCGCCGGTGTAGGCGTGCACGGTCGTCATGACGCCGTGCCGGATCCCCAGCGCCTCGTGCAGCACCTTCGCGACGGGCGCAAGGCAGTTCGTCGTGCACGACGCGTTGGAGATCACGTCGTGCGCGTCGGGGTCGTAGGTCTCGAAGTTGACGCCCAGCGCGACGGTCGCGTCGGGCTCCTTGGCCGGAGCCGAGACGATCACCTTCCGGGCGCCGGCCTCGAGGTGCTTGGCGGCGTCGTCACGCTTGCGAAACAGGCCGGTCGACTCGATCACGACGTCGACCCCGAGCTCGGCCCACGGCAGACGCGCAGGGTCCGACTCGGTCGGAGTCGCGATCCTCGTCCCGTCGACGACGATCGCTCCATCCGCCGGCTCGACGGTCCCGCCGAACCGCCCGTACACGGTGTCGTACTTCAGGAGCCGCGCCAGTGTCTCCGGATCGGCGACGTCGTTGATCGCGACCCAGTCGATGTCGGCGCCGGACTCGTAGGCTGCACGGAACGCCGCGCGTCCCGTCCGCCCGAAGCCGTTGATGGCAACACGGACAGTCATTGGTTCCTCCTTTGGTCTGCCCGGAGCCTCGTCCGGCGGCGCTGCCGCCACATCGGGGGTGGCGCGGATCGGCTTGCCGATTACTACTGTTCGCGGGCTTTAGGGCGGGCGATTCCGCGCCGATAGCCGCACCATGAGCGGCCCAGCGGGGGGCCGGCCGCGGCGCTGGCAGGCGCACCCTTGGCGTGCGCGGGGCCTGCGGCTGCTCGTATACGTGCTGCCGATCGCCGGCTCGCTCGGGTTCGTACACCTGGTCACCTCGGTCACCGGCGTCCCCACGAGCTCGCTGGGGATCTTCCTCGCCTGGTGGTTCGGGATCAGCATCCTCGCCACCGGCGCGGTCTCGGCCGTCTATGCGGCCACCCGCCGGCTCCTGCCCCTCGGCGCGCTGCTCGAGCTCTCGCTGGTCTTCCCGGACGAGGCGCCGTCGAGGTTCCAGCTCGCGCTCCGCTCGAAGACCGTCGAGAGCCTGGAAGATCGGCTCGAGCACATGCGCGAGGCCGGCGAGCAGCTCAGCGCGCAGGAGGCCGCCGAGATCCTCATCCGCCTCGTGGCCGAGCTCGACCACCACGACAAGGTCACCGCCGGGCACGCCGAGCGCGTCCGCGCCTACTCGTACAGCCTCGGCCGCCAGCTCGGGCTGTCAGAGGACGACCTCGACCGGCTCAACTGGGCGGCGCTCCTCCACGACATCGGGAAGCTCGACGTCAGCCCGGAGATCCTGAACAAGGACGGCAAGCCGAGCGAGGAGGAGTGGGAACAGCTCCGGCTTCACCCGATCTACGGGGAGACCCTCGTCGAACCGCTCGACGACTGGCTCGGCGAGTGGACGGAGGCGGTCGGCTACCACCACGAGCGCTGGGACGGCAAGGGCTACCCGCGCGGGCTCGAGGGCGACGACATCCCGCTCGCCGGTCGGATCGTCGCGATCGCCGACGTCTTCGACGTGATCACGTCGAAGCGCTCGTACAAGGAGGCGGGGAGCGCTGTTGAGGCCCGCGAGGAGCTCACGCGCTGCGCAGGCACCCAGTTCGACCCTCGGATGGTCCGCGCGTTCGTGAACATCTCACTCGGCCGGATGCGACTGGTCATGGGCCCGCTCTCCTGGCTCTCGCACGCCCCGCTTCTCGCCCGCATCCCGCTGACGCCGTCCGTGGGAGCCGCGTTCGGCGCAGTCGCGACGCTGGCGACCGCGACTGCGAGCGGGATGCTCCCTGCCGCCGACCCGGCCCGTGCCGCGCACCAGCGGGTCGCTGCGCCGGCGCCCGCAATCTTCCAGCCGGCGCCGCACGCCGCCTCCCAGCCGCGTGCGGCGGTCGAGCCGCCCCGGCAGGCCGCGACGAGCCCGGTCGAGGCCGGCGTGGAGCATCCGCTGCCGCTCGACCCGCTTCCGCCGGTCGAGCGCCCGGGGGACCCGGAGCTGCCCGTCGCTCCGGCGCCCGAGCAGCCTGCGAGCCCCTCGGAGCCGGAGGAGCCTGCCGAGCCTCTACAGCCACCACCACCTCCGCCGGCGCCGGCGCCGCCGCCGCCTCCGGCGACCCCGCCACCACCACCGCCGCCGTCGCCGCCGGCACCGCCGCCGCCTGCACCGGTCGTCAACGAGGCGCCGAGCTTCACTGTCGGCGGCGGTCACGCAGTGCTCGAAGACGATGGCGCAAGCTCCGTCGCCGGCTGGGCCACCGCCATCTCGCCGGGCCCTGCCTCCGAGTCGTCCCAGACCGTCAGCTTCGAGACGTCGGTCGACGACGCGAGCCTGTTCGCCGTCCAGCCGGCGGTCGCGGCGGACGGCACGCTGACCTACACGCCGGCCGCGAACGCCTACGGCGTCGCCACGGTCACGATCCGCGCGCGCGACGACGGCGGCACGGCGAACGGCGGCGTGGACACGAGCCCGGCGCAGACCTTCACCGTCACGATCGAGCCCGTGGACGACGCGCCGAGCTTCTCGGGCGGTACGGGCCAGACCGTGCTCGAGGACGCCGGCGCCAAGTCCGTCAGCGGCTGGGCGACCGGCATCTCGCCCGGGCCGGCGAACGAGTCGTCGCAGAGCGTGTCCTTCCAGGTGTCCGCGAGCCCCACCGGGCTCTTCGCCGTCCAGCCCGCAGTGGCGCCGGACGGCAAGCTGACCTTCACGCCGGCGGCGAACGTCAACGGGACGGCCACGGTGACCGTGAAGGCGAAGGACAACGGGGGGACCGCGAACGGCGGCGTCGACACGAGCCCCACGCAGACCTTCACGATCACCGTGCAGGCCGTCAACGACGCGCCGAGCTTCACGGCCGGCGCAAACCAGACCGTCGTCTCGGTCCTCGGAGCGGCGTCGATCTCGGGCTGGGCGACCGGCATCTCGACCGGGCCCGTGAACGAGTCGTCGCAGAGCGTCTGGTTCGAGGTCGTGAACGACAACCCCGGGCTGTTCGCCGCCCAGCCTGCAGTGGCGCCCGACGGGACGCTGACGTTCACGACCACGCTCCTGGCGATCGGCGTCGCGACGGTCACGGTCCACATCCACGACGACGGTGGAACGGCCGACGGCGGCGTGGACGGCAGCCCGGATCAGACGTTCACGATCACGATCATCTGACCGGTTGACTCACGCTCGGTGGAGGCGGATCATCGTCTCGTGCGTGATCTGCGCCTCTCCACGGTCGGCGCCGTGTGCGCCCTCCTGGCCGTCGCGGGCTTCGTCGCCGGCATCGCGATCATGGCGACCAGCGGCGTGCAGGTCCTGATCCCGGAGACCGGATCCGAGGGCGCAGAGTGGGTCGCCGACGTCAACGAGGCGGGCAACGCGTTCGTGATCGGCGCCTGGATCGTCAGCCTCGCCGGGCTGGCCGGGATCGTGGCGCTGCTCGGCTTCTACGACCACCTGAAGAGCGCCGGCCCGACCCTCGTGATCGCGCCGGTCGCGGGCGCCGTCGGGCTCACGCTCGTGACCATCTCCCACGCGCTGCCGATCGCGATCGCGCAGGAGCTCGCGCCGACCTACGGCGAGCAGAATGCCGCCACCTTCGACACCTTCGCGTCTGCGTGCCTGCTGCTCAACTACTTCGGCAACGTCTTCAACTGGGCCGTCGCGACGCCGCTGTACGCGATCGCGATCCTGAAGACGGGCGCGGTCGCGCGCTGGATCGGCTACGTGGGGCTCGTCTCTGCGCTGTTCGCGGGCTGGCTCGGGCTCTTCGCGCCGCTGTCGGGCGTGATCGAGGGGCTGACCACGATCGGGTTCCTCGCCTTCTTCCTCTTCCTGGCGAGCCTGGGCGTCTCGATGCTGCGCCGTCGAGGCGAGCGTGCGCCAGAGACCGCACCGGCCGCGGTCTCTTAGCTGCGGCTTACCTTCCGGCGGCACACTGACGGCATGAAAGTGCTCGTCGTCGACGACGAACGCGCGGTGCGCGACTCGCTCCGCCGGGCCCTCGAGGTCGAGGGCTACGAGGTCGAGCTGGCCGTGGACGGCGCCGATGCGCTGCACCGCCTCGAGGCGAACGGACAGCCCGACGCCTTGATCCTCGACGTCCTGATGCCCGGCGTGGACGGGCTGGAGGTCTGCAGGCAGCTGCGCAGAAAGGGCAACGCAGTCCCGGTGCTCATGCTCACAGCCAGAACCGAGGTGGAAGACCGCGTGGCCGGTCTCGACGCGGGCGCCGACGACTACCTGCCCAAGCCGTTCGCGCTCGAGGAGCTGCTCGCGCGGCTGCGCGCGCTGCTGCGCCGGGTCTCGCCGGGGACGGAGGACGTCCTGCGGTTCGCGGACCTCGAGCTGAACCCGGCGACGCGGGAGGTCCGCCGGAACGGCGAGCCGATCGAGCTCACGCGCACCGAGTTCAACCTCCTCGAGCTCTTCCTCCGGAACCCGCGACAGGTGCTCACCCGCTCGGTGATCTTCGAACGGGTCTGGGGCTACGACTTCGGCTTCGCGTCGAACTCGCTGGACGTCTACATCGGCTACCTGCGGCGCAAGACCGAGGACGGCGGGCGGCCCCGCCTGATCCAGACCGTTCGCGGCGTCGGCTACGCGCTGCGCGAGGCATGAGCTTCCGCACCCGGCTCGCCCTCGCGGCCGCCGCGGCGGTCGCGCTTGCCGTGGTCCTGGCGTCGTTCACGGTGTTCGTGGTCGTGCGGAGCCAGCTCCGCGCCGAGGTCGACGAGGCGCTGCACCAGCGCGCCGACGAGATCGCGCAGCTTCCTCCGGACATGGTCGCGCGCGCCCTGCTCAGGCCGGACCCCGAGCTGGGCGGCGCCGGCGGCTATCCGCAGGTGATCATCGGCAACCGGATCCTCCGGCCGCGGGGAGCCGACCTCGCGCTCCCCGTCAGCGACCGGGACCGTGCGGTCGCGAACGACGAGGAGGACGCGTTCTTCTCGGACGTGAGGGTCGAGGGGACGCACGTCCGGCTGATCACCTTCCCGTACGCACCCGGGATCGCGGTCCAGGTCGCGCGGCCGCTCACGGAGGTCGACGACACGCTCGACCGCGTCACGAGCTTCCTCGTCGCGATCGCGCTCGTGGGGATCGGCTCGGCCGCGTTCTTCGGCCTGATCGTCTCCCGCGCGGCGCTCGCGCCGGTGCGCCGCCTGACCGAGGCGGCGGAGAACGTCACGGCCACGGGCAACCTCTCGGAGCGGATCGAGGTCACCGGCCAGGACGAGCTGAGCCGGCTGGCGTCGCGCTTCAACACGATGCTCGGCGCGCTCGAGGCCTCGGCCCGCGCGCAGCGGCAGCTCGTCTCCGACGCGTCGCACGAGCTGCGGACGCCGCTCACCAGCCTCCGGACGAACATCGAGGTGCTCGCAGGCCGCCGCCTGCCGGACGCGGAGCGCGAGCCGCTGCTGAACGACGTCGTCGAGCAGCTCGACGAGATGACGACGCTCGTCGCCGAGCTCGTCCAGCTGGCGCACGGCGACGCGCAGCCGAACGAGCCCGAGGACGTCCGCCTCGACCTGCTGACGGCGAGCGCCGTCGAGCGCACACGCCGGAACCGCCCCGGGGTCGAGTTCACGACCGAGCTCCACGAGTCGCTCGTCCACGGCGTCCCTGCCAACCTCGAGCGCGCGATCGGCAACCTCCTCGACAACGCGGCCAAGTGGAGCCCGCCGGGCGGCGAGGTCGAGGTCGCCGTGCACGACGGCGAGGTGACGGTGAGGGATCACGGCCCCGGGATCGACGACACCGACCGGCCGTACGTCTTCGACCGCTTCTACCGCTCGGCGTCGGCTCGCGGCATGCCGGGGTCCGGGCTCGGCCTCGCGATCGTCCGGCAGGTGGCCGAGTCGCACGGCGGGACCGTGACGGCGGAGCGCCCGCCCGACGGGGACGGAACGCTGATGCGCCTCCGGCTCAACGGCCGGACGAATTCTTAGACGACCTTCATCCCGCTCTTAGGGACGGCTGGTTCGATGAGGCCATGACACGCATCCAGAAAATCGCGTTCGGCGGCGCTCTCGTGCTCGCCGTTTCCGGAGCGGGGGCCGCCGTCGCGGCGACGAAGCTCCGGACGCCGAAGGCCGAGAGCGAGGCCGTGCTGAACGACGTGGCCGGCCAGCTCGGAGTGACGCCGGAGCGCCTGACGAACGCCTTCAAGACGGCTCTGAAGAACCGCGTCGACCAGGCCGTGAAGGACGGACGGCTGACCAAGGCCCAGGGCGACCGGCTGAAGGCGGCGATCGACCGCGAGTCCGTGCCGATGCTCGGGCCGGGCCTCGGCCCCCGCCACCACCACGGCGGCTTCGGGTTCCGCCACGAGCGGGCGGGCAAGCTCGACGCAGCCGCCAAGTACCTCGGGATGACCAATGCCGCGCTCCGGTCGGCGCTCCAGGACGGTAAGACGCTCGCCCAGATCGCGAAGGACCGCAACAAGTCGGTCGACGGGCTCGTGAACGCGCTCGTCGCCGACAAGAAGCAGGCGATCGACCAAGCGGTCGAGGACGGCCACCTGACGAGGGCCCAGGCGGATCGGTTCATCCAGGGCCTCCGCACCAGGATCACCGACATGGTGAACGGCAGGCGGCCCGAAGGTCCGCACTTCCGCTTCCGCGGGCGGCCCGGAGCCGGCTTCGAGCTGCAGGTACCGGCCCCGGTACCGACCTACTGAGCCTGGAACCTCGCGCGCCGCTCCGGTGTATTCGGGGCGGTGCCGAGGTTCCTCATCCTCGTAGCCGCCGCCGTCCTGGCATCGGCCGGCACGGTGTCGCCTGCGACGCTCGGCGAGCAGCGCGTCCTCCTGATGCTCACGACGTGGGGGCCTGAGCCGTACACGCCGGCGCAGATCCGCAGCCAGCTCGACGAGGCCTCGGCGTACATGCGCAGCGTCTCGTACGGCAAGACCTGGCTCGTCGGCGAGGTGACACCCTGGCTCCGGGCGCTTCCCGCGCAGCCCGCGTGCAACCCGCCGTCGATCGCAGCGGCGGCCCAGTCGGCGGCCCAGGCCGCCGGCTACGACCTCTCGCGCTACACGACGATCGGGATCGCCATGCCGTGGGTCGCGGACTGCCCCTGGGGCGGCGCGTACTTCCCGCCCGGGATCTGGCTCAACGGGCGCTGGGACCGGCAGGTGATCGTCCACGAGCTCGGCCACACCTACGGAGTCACCGAGGAGGGCTCCGCGTGGGTGTGCGACCCGGGCTGCCACCCCGAGCCCTACCTCAACCCGTTCAGCGTGATGGGCCACGGCTTCGGCGACTTCGGGGCCTGGGAGAAGCACCAGTTCGGCTGGCTCGAACGGATCGTCGACCCGGCGCCTCGCATCACGCTCGACGCCATCGACCGGCCCGGGCCGAACTCACAGGCGCTGCGTGTCGTCGTCTCGGGCGACGAGTACTGGTTCGAGTACCGGCCGCCGGCGCCGGCCTGGGGGTACGCGACGGACGCAGCGCCCGGGATCGCGATCCACGTCGGTACCAACGGGCTCGGCGAGCCGAGCAGGTACTCCGGCCGCAACCTCCTGCT
Source organism: Gaiellaceae bacterium (assembly GCA_036554945.1). Classification (GTDB taxonomy): domain Bacteria; phylum Actinomycetota; class Thermoleophilia; order Gaiellales; family Gaiellaceae; genus JACDAN01. Next base: position 8,112 of record DATBMH010000067.1, read on the forward strand.
CTACGACCCGGTCCGCCGCGGGCGTCCGTCCGTCCAGGCCGGCGAGACGTTCTCCGTGCGGAACGTCTTCGCGGTCCGCGTGGACTCGGCCGGACCGGATTCCGCAGCGCTCTCGTTCCGCTGGACGGACCGCGCCCGGCCGGCGAAGCCACGGATCGTCGCCGCCCGGATGCGGGGCCGGCGGCTGTTCGTCCGCTGGCGGCGGGGGATCGAGCGCGGCAGCGGCATCGCCGCCCACGAGATCTTCGTCGACGGGCGTCGAGCAGGGCGCGTTCCGAGCTCGCGCATGGTGGCCAACCTGCCAATCGCAACCGAGGACAGCTTCGCGGTCCGCGCACGGCCCGGGAAGCATCGCGTTCGCGTCGTCGCGATCGACCGGGCCGGGAACCGCAGCCGCGAAGCGACGCGGCTCTCGACCCGGTAATCACTCTCAGGGATGGCGGACGGCCGCCGGTCGTCCGACGAGAGGGCCATGCGACGCGCCGCCCGCGCCGTCCTGCTGCTCGCCGCCCTCGCTGTCGCCGCGGCCGTGCTCCTGCCTGCCGGCGCAGTGGCGGGCCCGGACCAGGCGCAGGCGCCGAGGGTCGTCCTGACGGCGCCGATCAACGGCGCACTCGTCCGCTCGAGCCACGTGACCTTCGCGTGGCGAGTCGAGTGGCCGCGGTCGCTGCCGGTCCCTGCTGGCTCCGTGCAGGTCGTCCACCGGTACGGATCGGACCGAGGCCTGACCCAGCAGGTGACCACGACCACGCGGACCTGTCCAGCCTCGAACCTGAACTGCTGGGCCGGCTTCCGTCCGAAGTCGACGTTCTACGGCCGGTACTACTGGCAGGTGAGCGTCACCGGCGCGGTGCAGGCGACGAGCCCGACGTACCTCCTCAGCGTCGGCGGCTCCCGACCGGGCCTCGACCGCTCGCGGCCGTTCGTCCGGGCCCTGGACGGATCCGGCCGGCGTGGCAGGGCTGCGGTGTTCCTCGCGCGGGTGCGGGACGACTCGGGCGAGGTGCGGCTCCAGGCGGAGCTCAGGCGAGCCGGCCTGCAGGTCGTCGAGGGCCAGACCGCGTTCACGGCCGTCGTCTGGGGCGCGAAGCAGCGGGTCCGGAGCAGCAGGCCGCTGCCGCGCTCGCTGGCGCGGGGTCTGTACAGGCTCTGCGTCACCGCCTGGGACCGCGCAGGCAACCACCGCCAGGACTGCAGCCGGTTCCGCGTCCGCTAGCGCCGCCCACGCACTAGGTTTCCGCCGTGCGGATCCAGGGCGAACGGACCTTCGAGGCGGCGCCGGAGGCCGTCTACCGGGCGCTCACCGATCCCGACGAGCTGTCAAGGGCGTTCTCCGCCATCGAGCGCATCGAGGCCGCGTCCGACGAGTGGACGGTCGTCGCCCGCGCGCCGGTGCCCGGCGCCTTCCGGCTGCGCTTCTCCGTCCGGCTCGAGGATCTGCGCGATCCCGAGCACGGCCGGCTGCTCGCCTGGGGCAAGAGCCTGGGCGGCCGCATCTCGGTCGACAGCACGTTCGACCTCGAGGAGGACGGCGCCGGGACGCACATGCGCTGGGCCGCGGAGATCGACGCGGCGGGGATCTTCTCGGGGCTGAGCAGCCAGGCGCTCGGGCCGGTCGCGACCGGCCAGGCGGAGCGGGCGCTCGACCGGCTCGCGAAGAGCCTGCCCGCTACAGCTCGCTGATCCCGCTCGGGCGCTCGGCGATGCAGGCCTTCGCCCACTGCTCCGCTGCGACGACGACCCGGACGCCGAGCTCCTTCTGCGCGTCGGTGCCCTGGGGCAGCGAGTCCTGCCCGATCTCGATCCGCACCTGGTGGATCGACGCCTCCGACTGGTCGTCGATCTCGTGACGGTCCTCGGACACGATCGAGACGGCGCCGACCTGCTCGAGCAGCGCGGCCGCGAGATTGTCGATCTCGGCGGGTGTCGCGTCGCGGCCGGCGTAGACGCCGAAGTTCACCCGGACCTCGAGGGCGGGCGGCTCGTGCGACTGGACGGCGAAGGCGAGTGCAGGATCGGTTGCCATCGTGGTTCGTAGTACCCGAAAGTGATACGCCGCTAACGCTCGCGCGGCTCCCAGCGGAACCCGCGGAGCGCGACGACCGTACCCGCGGCGCCCCAGAGCACGACCATCGCGACGGCCCCGGGATGCTCCCAGACGTGGTCGCCGTGGATCATCACGTCGCGGACGAGGCGGATGAAGTGGACGAGCGGGAGCACCTCGGCGACGACCTGCAGGAACCTCGGGAAGGAGTCCGCCGAGAAGAACGCGCCGGAGATGAACGAGATCGGCAGGTAGATCGCGTTCACGACGGCGGAGGACCCCTCGGCGCTCCGGATCACCGTCGTGAGCGCGATGCCCATGGCGGCGAACGCAGCGGCACCGAGGGCAAGCGCTACGACGAGCGAGACGACGTTCTCCGGCACCGCGACGTCGAATGCAAGCCGTCCGAGCGTCACGAGGGACACCGACTCGAGGAAGAAGATGAAGACGATCGAGCCGACCACGGCCGCGATGTACACCCAGCCCGGCAGCGGCGTCGCCCGCAGGCGCTTCAGCAGACCCGCCTCGCGCCGGAGGACGAGCAGGAGCGCGAGGCCTGCGAACGTCGTCGCCGCCGCGCCGTACCCGATCATCCCGGCCAGCAGATAGAGGTAGCCGCTGGCGCCGTCGAGCTCCTCGTCGCCGTACGCCGAGCCGAGGATCAGGAAGAAGATGATGGGCAGCAGGAACGTGAAGAACGCGAGCTCGCGGCTGCGCCAGAAGAGCTTCTGCTCGGCACGGAGCTGGTGCACGAGCATGCTCACTCGCCCGGCTCCTCCTCGGTCAGCGAGAGGTAGACGTCCTCGAGCGTCGGGCGGTGGACCTCGAGCGCCTCGAGCTCGCGGCCCTCTCGGAGCGCCTCCTCGGTCAGCTCGTGGAGGGCGCGCGTCGGCTCCTCGGTCTCGACGACCACGGTTTCGCCGTCCCGCCGGAAGCTGATCCGCGAGGCCGGCGCCGCCGCGGTCAGCTCCGCCGGGGTGCCGGAGGCGACGATCTCGCCGCGACGCAGGACGGCGACGCGGTCCGCGAGTCGCTGCGCCTCCTCGATGTAGTGCGTCGTGAGCAGGATCGTCTTGCCCAGCGACCGCAGCGACCGGATCGTCTCCCAGGCGGCGCGCCTCGCGCCCGGGTCGAAGCCGGTCGTCGGCTCGTCGAGGAAGAGCAGCTCCGGGTCACCGATGAGGGCGATTCCGAGGTCGAGGCGGCGCTTCTGGCCGCCGGAGAGCGTCCGCGCCTTCGCGCCCACCTTGTGCTCGAGGCCGATCAGCCCGAGGACCTCGGAGGTCGGGCGCGGCCGCCGGTAGTAGCCGGCGAAGAGCTCGAGGTGCTCGGCGACGGTCAGGTTCGGGTAGAGCTCGGCGAACTGGGGGACGACGCCGATCCGCTCCCGCCACGAGGCGTCCGCCTTCCGCGGGTCGGCGCCGAGCACCGTGACCTCGCCGCCGTCGTGGCGCCGGTAGCCCTCGAGGATCTCGACGGTCGTCGTCTTGCCGGCGCCGTTCGGCCCCAGGAGCCCGAAGACCTCGCCGGCCCGGAGCTCGAAGCTGATCCCGCGCACCGCCTCGACGCCGTCGTACGACTTCCGGAGCTCATGAACCTCGACCGCGTTCATCTATCTGGCAGAGATGTTAATATCTATCGGGTAGATATGTCAAGCCTCACGCCCACCGCGCGGGTGATCCTCGGGATGCTGGCCCTCGGCGCCCGCACCGGTTACGACATCAAGCGCGCGATCGACCTGTCCACGCGCTTCTTCTGGGGCGCCAGCTACGGCCAGATCTACCCCGAGCTCCACCGGCTCGAGGAGCGCGGGCTCGTCGTGGCCGAGCCGGATCCGAAGGGAGGACGACGGCGCACGTCCTACACCCTGACCGAGGCCGGCGAGGCTGCCCTGCGCGAGTGGCTGCTCGCGGACGACCCGCTGCTCTTCGAGATCCGCGACGAGGGGACGCTCAAGCTCTTCTTCGGCGACCTCGTCGCGCGCGAGGAGGTCGTTGCGAATCTCCGCTGGAAGCAGGCCTGGTGCGAACGGTCCGTGGAGATGTTCCGCGAGTTCGAGCCGAACGCGAGGACCGGCTTCTTCGAGGACGACCAGCTCCACCCGTACGTCAGCCTGCTCTACGGCATCGAGCTGATGGAGTGGATGGGCGACTGGTGCCGGCGGACGGCGGACAGGATCGAGTCCGGCGAGCTCCCGCCGCCGGAGATCCCGAGTTGAAACGCGTGTGAGGACGAGCCGTAATGGGAATCGTCAGGGTATGAGAGAGGATTCCGAGGACCAGGCCGAGGAGGAGCCCGAGGAGCCCGAGGCAGCGACGCTGTCCGCACGCGACGCGATGGCACTGATCGCTCCGAACGAAGGCACTCGAGACGAGGACGACGAGAGCTCCGCGAAGCGGAACGAGCGCTAGCGCGTCTCGCCCCGTCGGAGCATGATTGCCGCGTGAGCTTCCCGCGGGTCGTGCCGATGCTGTCGTACGAGGACTGCGGCTCGGCCGCCGACTGGCTGTGCCGCGCCTTCGGCTTCGAGGAGCGCGAGCGGTACACGGAGCCCGACGGGCGCGTGACGCACGTGGAGCTGCGGCTCGGCGAGGGCGTGGTCTTGCTCGGCGATCCCGGCCCCGACTACCGGAGCCCCCGGCGCCACCGGGAGGAGTGCGGCGTGGCTGCTCGCTGGTCCGCCGTTCCGTACGTGATCGACGGCGTCTGGGTCGGAGTCGAGGACGTGGTTGCGCACCTCGACCGGGCGAGGTCGGCCGGCGCGATCATCCTGTCGGAGGTCGAGGACACGCCTGTCGGCCGCCACTACCGGGCCGAGGATCCGGAGGGGCACCGCTGGATGTTCAGCGACTGATGCGGTAGAGCCTGCCGCCCGCGGTGTCGGCGATCCACACGGCCGAGCCCGTCGAGGCCATGCCGTTGACGACGATCCGGCCGGTCGGCCGGACGGTCGAGCTGACTGTGTTCGTCAGCGGGTCGATCCGGATCAGGCTGCCCAGGAACGGATTGCCCTGGCGGTCGGCCTCGTCGGTGGCGGCGGCGACCCAGATCGCGCCGACCGCGGCGCGGACGTCGATCCCGCCGGCGCCGATCTCCCACGTCGCCTGCACGGCGCCCGTCTCCGGGCTCACGCGAAGCAGGTCGGTCCCGCGGCCGGTCACCCAGAGCGAGCCGTCCGCGTAGACCATCCGCTCCGGCGCGTCGCCCGGAAGCCGGCCGAGCGAGGTGATCGTGTTCGAGGCCAGGTCGATGCGCTGGAGCGTGCCCTCGCGGTGGTTCAGGATCCACGCGCGGCCGGCCTCCTCGACGAACGCCGACGTGCCGTTCCCGGTCGGGATCGTCGCGGCGACTCGCCGGCCGGCCGGGTCGTAGCGGAGCAGCGTGCTCCGCTCGTCGTCGGCCGCCCACACCGAGCCCGCGCCCGTCCAGATGTACGAGAAGCCGCCGCCGGTGACCGCCGTGGCGGCCCGTCCCGTTCGGAGGTCGAGCCGGTTGACGATCGGGCTGCGCTCGGCGCTCCACACCGCTCCGAGCCCCGCGGCGATCGAGTACGGCGTGCTCGTCAGGCGCAGGATGGCGCGGAGCTCGCCGGTGGCCACGTCGATGCGCTGGAGCCGTCCCTGTCCCCGGCACGAGGCCCACATCCCGGTGCTCCGGTCCCACGAGAGCGCGTACTGCGGGTACGGCGCGCCGGTGCCGCCGCACAGCCTGAACGCCTGGGCACCGGGGAGGGTCGACCTCAGCGGCAGGGCTGCGAGGACCGTCACGGCTCCGAGCCGCCGCCGGCCGGCCAGCAGCTGCCAGCGGCCGGAGAAGGGGAAGACCACTCGGAGCCGGTAGCGCCCGCGGCCTGCTCGTCTCACCGAGACCGGCTGGGTCGTGACGCCGTTCCGGGCAACCACCGTGCCGGGACGGCGCCCGGAGGTGATCGTCCCCGTCCAGGCGGCGGCGGCTCGCGCCGGCTTGAAGGCGGCGAGGCTCACCGGCGTGACCCGTCGAATGGCCGGCCGGCGCTGCTCGGTGTAGTAGACGGCGCCGTCGGGCCCCACCGCCACCGCGTTGGGCCCCGCCGCCGTCGCGAGGCTCGTCACCGAGCCTGTCGGCGTGATGCGCAGGATCCTGTTGTTGCCGTAGTCGGTGGAGTAGACGTTCCCGTCGGGCCCGAGCGCGACGTCGTTGGGCTGGTTGAGCCCGTCGGCGAGCGTGGTCACGGCGCCGCCGGGGGAGATGCGCTGCACGCGGTTGTTGAACGTGTCGGCGACGAACACCGTTCCGTCGGCGGCGACCGCCAGCCCGTGCGGCCGGTTGAAGCCCGAGTAGGTCGTGATCGCCCCGGTCGCCGCATCGCGGCGCTTGACCCCGCCGAGGAGCTCGGAGACCCAGAGGTTTCCCGCGGCGTCGTACGCCAGCGCGGTCGGCTGCTGGAACTCGGCGACCGTCCGGATCGTGCCGGAGGCGTCGACGTGACGGATCCAGCGCTCGTCGTGGACGATCCCGAAGCCGCCGCGCGGGTCGACGGCGACCTCGACGGGGAACCCGATCGCAGCCCTGCCGGCGGGGCCGCCGTCGCCGGAGCGGCCGGGGCGTCCGTTGCCGGCTACGAGGGACACGCGGCTGCCGTTCAGGCGGAAGACGCGGTTCGAGAAGTCGGCGACGAGCAGCGAGCCGGACGCCTCGACCACGACGTCGAGCGCGTTCGTCAGCCGGCGCGGGGCCGCGCGGACAACGACCGTCCCGATCCGCCGGTTCCCCGCCCAGAGGGCCCACCGGCCGGGCGTGCGGAAGACGGCGCGGAGCTGGTAGCGCCCAGCGCGAAGCCTGCGCACCGTCACCGGCTGCAAGGTCGGGCCGAGGCGTGCCCGGACCACCGGCGCGCGTGGCGAGGCGACCACGCCGATCCAGCGGGCGCCGGCCTGCGCGGTGGGGTTCGAGACCAGCCTCGGCGAAGCGGGCGGAGCGCCCGCGAGGGGCGCGGAGAGCACGGCCGCGCCGAACGCGAGCAGCGCGGCCGTGCTCGTCAGGAGCCTCATAGAGATTCCTACACCGAGACGCGGCCCGGGGTTCCGCTGATTCAATGAGCCGGTGCGCGGCTTTCGCTACGTCGTGACGGACGTCTTCACCGACGCGCCGCTCACCGGCAACCAGCTCGCGGTCTTCACCGACGCCCGCGAGATTCCCGAGGACCTCCTCCAGCCGCTCGCCAAGGAGATGAACTTCTCGGAGACCGTGTTCGTGTACCCGGCCGAGCAGGGCGGGGACGCGAAGATCCGGATCTTCACGCCGACGCTCGAGATGCGGTTCGCCGGCCACCCGACGCTCGGTTCGGCGTTCGTCCTCGCCGTTCCGCTGCAGCTCGACGAGATCCGGCTCGAGACGAAGGCCGGGGTCATCCCGGTCCGCCTCGAGCGTGAGGACGGCCGCATCGCGTTCGGGCGCATGGAGCAGCTCGTGCCGACGATCGAGCCGTACGGCGGGGAAGCTGCGCTCCTCGAGGCGCTCGGTGTCGAGCGGTCCGTGCTTCCCGTCGAGGTCTACGACAACGGCATGATCTTCGCCTACGTCACTCTCGACTCCGAGGAGGAGGTGGCGAGCGTACGGCCCGACTTCGGCGCGCTTGCCGACCTGACGGCCACGATGGGCATGGTCTGCGCCGCCGGGGATGGCCGGCGGTGGAAGCTGAGGATGTTCGCGCCCGGCAGCGGCGTTGCGGAGGACCCGGCGACGGGCTCGGCCGCCGGGCCGCTCGCAGTCCACCTCGCGCGCCACGGCCGGATCGGCTTCGGCGACGAGATCGAGATCTCCCAGGGCGTCGAGATCGGGCGGCCGTCGACGCTGTTCGCGCGGGTCGACGGTTCGATGGACGCCATCGAGCGCGTGGAAGTCGGCGGCTCGGCCGTGACGGTCGCGCGCGGCGAGTTCCGGCTCTCCTAGACCTCCACGGTCCGGATCTCCCAGGGCCGAAGGTCCAGCTCGATCTCGCCGAACCGGGCCCGGACCGGCTCCGGGTGCTCGCACGCGACGCGCGCCTCGCGGGCGCCGTCGCGCAGCCGCAGCGCGGACAGGACGACGCCGTCGCCGTGGAGCTCCGGGCCGGTCCTGCTCCGCGGGCCGTCCAGCGCGGCGCCGGGCGCGACCAGGAACGGGTGCAGGTAGCGCTCGAGCTGGTCGTGCACGCGCGCCTCGTGCCAGGCGCCGGGATGCGGGTACAGGGCGAAGGCGATGCTCCAGGGGCCGCGGCACTGCGCCGCCGGGATCGCGATCTCCGGGCCGGCCGGGCTCTCCCTGTAGGCGTGCGCGCTGCGGCTGATCAGGCCGGTCGAGCGCAGGATCGTCAGCGCCAGCTCGCGGCCGCCGTCCACGAGCTCGTACTCCATCGGATGCTCGAACAGCGCGGCCATGCCGCCGGCGTCGACGAAGCCGTAGGCCGGGAAGGTCGGCAGGGCGACCTCGCCGAAGCCGGCCTCGGCCTCGAGCCCGCGCTCGACGACGGCGAACTGGCCCTGCGCGGCTGAGCGGTCCGCGCGCTCCGGCAGCGGGACGTGGACGCGGAGCCGGTGGTCTTCGCACGGGTTGTCGAACGAGATGCGCAGGCGGCAGAACGGCTCGCCGGCGCGGAGCTCGACGACGGTCGCGACGTCGACGGGGGCCTCAGCGGATGACCAGCGGTACGACCGGACGATGCTCACCGCGCCCCGCACCGGTCCTTTCGCGAGCACCTCCACGCGAACGGCGGTCGGCTCGTCGACGAGACGGTCGTCGGCGGGCGGCGCGTAGTTGTAGCTGTCACCCTCGTCGCCCCCGTCGACGAGCCGGCCGACACCTTCGGCTCCGCGCAGCGAGAGCGTCCCGTCGCGCGCGATCCCGATCGAGAGCAGCCCGTTGTCGAGGCCGTCGCCGGCCGCGCGCACCGGATGCTCGACGGTGCCGGTGCCCTCGACCGGCTGGAGCGCCGTCCACCCGAGGGCCGGCGCCGGAACGCTCGCGACGACCGTGGATCGGCGACGCGCGACGATCCGGACGTCCCACTCGCCGCCGCCACCGCTCGTCGCGACCTCGAGCTCGTGCCGGAGCTCATCGAGGTCGAGCCAGATCGGATCGTCCTCCTCGTCGACCTCGAACGTGATCGTCCGCTCCTCGATCGTCATCCCGTTCAGCCGGCGGCCGAAGAGCTCCCGCCCGTGCAGCCGCCGGCGGAGCCACTCGGGGACGCCGGAGCCCGGCACCCGCTCCTCGTAGAGCAGCGGCTCGTTGCGGCTGACCCGCTGGGCGGCGACGCGCGTGCCGTCCGGCAGCTCGAGCGCGATCTCCTGCCACCGGGCCGGGACGGCGAGGGTCAGCTCGACGCTGTCCCAGCGCGGCGTCGGGCTGGGGTTGAAGGCCACAACCGACCCCAGCGGCGCCTCCGTGGCCGCCTCTCGGGCGGCGTCCTCGGCGAGGCCCATCGCGATCTGCTCGGCCTCGTAGCAGCGGACGAGCACCTGGGACGAGACCTCGTCCACGGAGCAGCCGCAGATCGAGTCGTGTGCGGAGTTCTCGATCACCCGCCGCCACCCGAGGTCGAGGAGGCGGTCGGGCCAGGCCGTCCCGTACAGCGCCTGAAACGGCTCGGCGTAGCGCGCGAGCGCGCGCTCGGCCCGGGCCATCGCGGCCTTGAGGTCCAGGCGGGCGGAGAGCGTCCCCATGAGGATGTTCGCGCGCGCGCTCGAGCGAAGCTCGCCCCGCCAGCGCCGATTGCCGCTGCGGCCTTCGACGGTCGCGAGGTAGTCGGGAAGCGTCGAGATCTCGGCGTCGGCGCCGCTCTCCTGCACGAGCGCGGTCAGCTGAGGCAGTGGCTCCATGTGGTCGGTGCCCACCATGGCCAGGATCGGCTCGTCCCCGAAGAACTCCCGGTGGGACTCGCGGACCGCCTCGAGGCCGCGGCCGAGCTGTCCCGGGACGTCCAGGAGATAGGCGCCGTTGCCGTAGCCGTACGGCAGGTACTCGGCCCGCACGGACGAGCCGTCCGGCGCCTCCCACACGAAGGAGTGCGAGTCGATCTCGCCCGGGACGCCGCGCCAGAGAACAGCCGTCTCGATCCCCGCCTGCCGGAGGATCTGCGGCATCTGCGCGACGTGGCCGAACATGTCGGGCAGGTAGCCCACGGCCATGGCTCCGCCGAACTCGTCCGCCCGCCGCCGGCCCTGCTCGAGGTTGCGGACGATCGTCTCGCCGGAGACGAGGAACTCGTCCATCAGCACCTGCCACGGCCCGATCGCGAGCCGGCCCTCGTCGACGAGGCGCCGCACGCGCTCGGCCGACTCGGGCCGGACCTCGAGATAGTCGTCCAGCGTCGCGAGCTGCCCGTCGAGCGTGAAGCGGTAGCGCTCGTCCGCCTCCATCGCGTCCAGCAGCAGGTCGACCAGGCGGACGAGCTTCAGCCGGAAGCGCTGGAACGGGAGATACCACTCCCGGTCCCAGTGCGTGTGCGGGACGAGGTGGACGGGCGGCAAGCGCGTGACTCTAGTGCGTACCTTGCCGATGTGAACCCCTGGCGCTGGACGGCGTGCGGCGCTCTCGCCGCGGCGATCGCAGGCGGCTCGGCCGGAGCGGCGCCGCCGTCGCGCTCGCTCGGGCTTCCGTGGGCCGGAGGGCTCGTCGGCGGCGTCCAGCTCGAGGCGGAGGGGGACGACTTCTTCACCTGGGACCACGTCCGCCGGCGCTCGCCCAACGCGAGCGGCAGGCGCTACGGGAACGCGCGGCTGATCCGCACCCTCTCGCGAGTCTTCAGCGCCTACGCCGCGGCCCATCCGGGGACGGCGCGGATCGGCGTCGGGGACCTCTCCCGCCGCCGTGGCGGCGACTTCGGCCGTCGCTTCGGCGCGCCCGGCCACGCGTCCCACCAGAACGGGCTCGACGCCGACGTCTACTACCCGAGGCGCGACGGCCGTGAGCGCCCGCCGACGGCGAGGCGGCAGGTCGACCGGCGGCTGGCGCAGGACCTGCTCGACCGGTTCGTCGCAGCGGGCGCCGCGAAGATCTTCGTCGGCCCAGGCTTCGGGCTCACCGGGCCGCCTGCCGTCGTCGAGCCGCTGCCGGCCTACCACGACAACCACATGCACGTCCGGCTGCCGGGGGACGGCGTCCGGTCCGAGGAGATCGGCCGGAGCACGCGCGGCCGTCCGATCCGGATGTTCACGCTCGGCTCCGGCCGGCCCCGGATCCTCGTCGTCGGCTGTATCCACGGCGACGAGTGCGCCGGCAGCGTCGTCGCGAACCGGCTGCTGCACGCGCGCCCACCGGCGTCCGGCTCGATCGCGGTCGTGCAGGACCTGAACCCCGACGCCCACGCGGCGAAGCGGCGGACGAACGCGCGGGGCGTCGACCTGAACCGGAACTTCCCGGGCACCTGGCGGCGCCTTCCGACCTCGGGGCGAGCACCCGCGTCCGAGGTCGAGACCCGGCTGGCGATGCGGCTGATCCGCCGCCTCCGGCCGGACGTCACGATCTGGTTCCACCAGCCGCAGACGCTCGTGCGCGCCTCCGGCCCAAGCGTCTCCGTCGCCCGCCGGTTCGCGGGGCTCGCGGGCATGCGCTTCCGCAGGCTGCCGTGGCCGCCAGGCTCGGCAACGGCCTGGCAGCACGGCGCTTTCCCACGCTCGCGCGCCTTCGTCGTGGAGCTCAGGCCGGGCGCTCTCGGGATCCGGGAGGCCGGGCGCTACGCCGACGCGGTCCGCGGGCTCGCTACTTGACCGAGCCGGCCAGCAGGCCCTGCACGAAGTAGCGCTGCAGCGCGAAGAAGACGATCAGCGGGACGATCATCAGCAGGAACGCGCCCGCGCTGAGCAGGTGCCACTCGATGCCGTAGGTCGACTGCATCTGGTTGATGCGGATCGTCATCGGCCAGAGGTCGGAGTCCTGGACGAAGATCAGCGCCATCAGCAGGTCGTTCCAGACCCACAGGAACTGGAAGATCCCGAACGAGGCGAGCGCCGGCACCGAGAGCGGAACGACCACCTTGAGGAAGATCCGCACGTTCGACGCGCCGTCGACGCGGGCCGCCTCGATCAGGTCCCGCGGCAGGGTGATGAAGAAGTTCCGCAGCAGGAAGATGCAGAGCGGGAGACCGAACGCCGTGTGCGCGAGCCAGATGCCCACGTACCAGTCGGCGACGCCGAAGTCACGGAAGAGGATCAGCAGCGGGACGAGCGCCATCTGGATCGGCACGACCATCAGCGCCACGATCAGGAGGAAGATCGTGTCGCGGAACGGGAACGAGATCCACGAGAAGGCGTAGGCGGCGAGCGCCCCGATCGCGAGCGGGAGCAGCGTCGACGGGATCGTGATGATCAGGCTGTTGACGAAGCTCGAGCCCATCTTCGCGTTGTCGAGGACGAGCTCGTAGTTGTGGAGCGTGAACGAGAAGTCGGTGAGCGAGCTCCACCAGCTCGACGACTGGATGTCGCCCCGAGGCCGGAACGAGGTGACGGCGAGGCCGACGGTCGGGACGAGCCAGACGACCGAGATCGCGAGCAGGGCGATGTGGACGGGCGAGCGCTGGATGAAGCGGAGGAGCCGCGCGCTGACCGTGCGCGGCTGGCGCTCGACGGCGACGGCCGTGGCCACTAGTTCACCACCCGCTCGCTCCGGAACCGCCTGATGTTGAACGCCATGATCGGGATGATCAGGAGCAGCATCACGACGGCGATCGCGGCCCCGTACCCGCCCTCGGCGTTCGTGAAGGTCTCGTCGACCATCGAGAAGGCGATGACCTCGCTGGCCCCGCCGGGGCCGCCTCCGGTCATCACGTAGATGATGTCGAACACCTTGATCACGTTGATCAGGAGCCAGACGGTGACGACGGCGATCGGGAGCGAGAGCAGCGGCAGCTGGATCCGCCGGAAGATGTCCCACTCGCTCGCGCCGTCGGTGCGGGCGGCCTCGATCACCTCCTCGGAGATCCCCTTCAGCGCCGCGGAGATGACGACCGTCGCGAACCCGGTCGACGCCCAGACGTACGCGAAGATCAGCGCGTAGTTGACGACGTCGGCCCGGCCGTACCAGGCGACCGGGTCGATGCTGAAGATGCCGAGGAAGGCGTTCAGCGACCCGATGTTCGGGTCCGGGTCGTAGACGAACTTCCAGATGATCGCGACCGCCGTGGCGGAGATCGCCATCGGCACGAAGACGATCGCCTTGACCATCGACTCGTAGCGGGCGCGCGCGGCGAGGATCGCGATCAGCAGCCCCAGCGCGAGGCACAGGCTCGTGTAGACCACGACCCACTTGAGGTTGTTGATGAGCGCGCCCTCCGGCGGGAAGACCTCGGTGTTGAGGAACTCCTTGTCCCTCGTGAAGAGCCGCTCGTAGTTGTCGAGCCCGACCCAGCGCGTGAACTGCAGGCGCGAGTTCGTGTCCCCGAAGCTGAAGTAGATCGTCCGGATCAGCGGCCAGACGACGAGCAGGCCGAGCAGGAAGATCGCCGGCAGGATGAAGAACAGGCCCTGCCAGCTCGGCCGCTTGTAGAAGGGCAGCCGCCGTCCCCGGGGTCGACCGACTGATCCGGGGACGGCGGTGCTGCTCACTTACTTCGCGAACTCGGACTCGGCCTGCGCCTGGTAGTCGTCGAGCAGCGAGTCCATGTTGTCGGGGTTCTTGATGATGTTCTGGAGGAGCGTCCCGAAGTCCTGACCGAGCGTGCCCGGCAGGAGGTCGGAGCCGTCGAACAGGAACGACTCGGCGTTCTTCAGCTGCTCGGCCTCCTTGGCGACGAGCTCGTTCGGGTAGTCGGCGTCCGTGACGCCCTCGTTGGGCGAGGCGATCGCCCCGGTCGAGACCCAGATCTTCCCGGCCTCGGGAGTGGCGAGGAACTCGATCAGCTTCTTGTTGTCCTCGTTGTTGACGAACGCGGAGGCCACGTCGCCGCCGCCGACGAGCGGGTTGCCGTTCGCCTCGTCGATCGTCGGCCACGGGAAGAAGTCGATGTCCTCCCCGACCTTCAGGTCCGGGTTGACGTCGCCGAGCGCGATGCCGCCGACGAAGCCGCCCTCCATGTACATGTTGGCGACCGGGTTCTTGCTGAAGACCCGCCCGATGCCGTCGACGAAGCCGATGCCGAGGGCGGTGTCGATCCCGCCGGCGACGTACTTGTCGTTGATGATCTTCGTCATCTCGGTGAGCGAGTCCTTGACCGTCTGGTCGTTGAACGGCAGCTCACCGTTGAAGAGCTTCGTGTAGTTGTCGGTGCCCGCCTGGCGGGCGTAGATGTTCTCGAACCAGTCCGTCAGGGTCCACGAGTTGTCGCGGCCCTGCGCCCCGACCGCCCACGGGTCCGGGTCCTTCTGCTCGTACTGCTCGGTGAGGTCGAGCAGCTGGTCCCAGGTCGTCGGGATCTGGAAGCCGTTCTCCTCGAAGTTGTTCGGCTTGTACCAGATGGTGCTCTTGGAGTTCGCCTTCGCGACGACGCCGTAGACCTTGTCGTCGACCGTCGCGAGGCTCGTCCACGTGTCGCTGTAGTTCTCGTTGATCGCGTCCGCGTCGATGCCCATGTCCTCGAGGGGGATCAGGGACTCGTCGCGGGCGAGCTCGGCGACCACGCCCGGCCGCGGGATGATCGCCACGTCCGGCGGGTTGTCCGCCGCGAGCCGGGTCCGGATCACGGGCAGGAAGTCGCGCGCCGACTCGTACTTCGTCCGGATCCCCGTGTCGGCCGTGAACTTGTCGAGGACCTTCTGGAACGCCTCCTGCTCGGAGCCGCCCCACAGCGAGAAGACGGTGATCTCGCCGTCCCCCTCCTCGGTCCCTCCGCCGTCGTCCCCCCCGCAGGCGCCCAGGGCGAGCGCCATCGCGGCAAGGACGGCGGCAGGAATCAACCACCGTCTCTTCATGCCGATGCTCCTTTCCTGCCGTTGGTGTCGTCGTAGATGGCCAGTCCTGTCTCAGGGTCGAAGAAGTGGAGTGCGCGCGTGTCGACGGCGACCTCGGCCGGCTGGGACTCGCGGACCTGCGAATCGGCGCCGAAACGGCCGACGAGGACGGCGCGGTGCCTGTCCCCGCCCTGGAGGTCCTCGGCCGTCGTGCCCGCGTCCTCGGCCAGCTCCTGCACCTCCTCGGTCAGGGCCGGCGGCGCGTCGATCGAGAAGTGCACCATCAGCTCCGCGCCGAGCGCCTCGCGGAGCTCGACGTCGCCCTTCAGGCGGCGGTCCGCCGGCGCGTCGGTGACGAGCTCGGCGTCCTCGAGGTGCTCGGGCCGGATGCCGACGACGATCGACCGGCCGGCGTACCGGCGGAGCCCGGGCCTGGCGGCGACGTTCTCCTCGTCCAGCTTCAGGCGCGTATCGCCGAGGATCGCGGCGATGCCGCCGTCGTGCTCCTCGAGCCGCGCCTCGACGAGGTTCATCGCCGGCGAGCCGATGAAGCCGCCGACGAAGAGGTTGAGAGGCCGGTCGTACAGCTCCTGCGGCGGCGCGACCTGCTGCAGCTGGCCCTTGCGCATCACCGCTACCCGGTCGCCCATCGTCATCGCCTCGACCTGGTCGTGCGTGACGTAGATCGTGGTCACCCCGATCTCGCGCTGGAGCTTCGAGATCTCCGCGCGCATCTGGACCCGGAGCTTCGCGTCGAGGTTCGAGAGCGGCTCGTCCATGAGGAACGCCGCCGGCTGGCGGACGATCGCTCGGCCCATGGCGACCCGCTGGCGCTGCCCGCCGGAGAGGGCGCGCGGCTTGCGGTCGAGGAGTGCCTCGAGGTCGAGGATCCGGGCCGCATCGCGGACGCGGCGGTCCACCTCCGCCTTGCTCTCCTTGCGGAGCCGGAGGCTGAACGCGATGTTGTCGTAGACCGTCAGGTGCGGGTAGAGCGCGTAGCTCTGGAAGACCATCGCGATGTCCCGGTCGCGCGACGGGATCTCGTTGACGACGCGGTCGCCGATCCGGATCTCTCCCTCGCTGATCTCCTCGAGGCCGGCGACCATTCGAAGCGCTGTGGTCTTGCCGCAGCCGGACGGGCCGACGAGCACCATGAACTCCCCGTCCTGGGCCCCGAGCGTCAGATCGGAGACTGCTCGAGTTCCGTCCGGGAAAACCTTCGCTACGTCTTCGAAAGTGACTTCGGCCACGGCGGCGTGGGGCGGATGATTACCACTTCGAAACCGGTTGCGGCAACCTCGTGCCGATCGAGCCCAGGGCGATCGACAGGGCGAAGGACGCTGCGAAACTGGGAAGCGACGCCCCGATCCCGAGCTCCGGCTGCCCGGTCCTCTCGACGATGTCGACCCACCAGGACGGCCCGAGCGGCGGCTCGTGCAGCCAGTGGTAGAGGGCGAAGCCGAGGAGCCAGGCGAGCAGGAGCTCCGGCCGCCAGGCGGGCGCCTGGAAGATCTGCGCCCTCGTGTAGCGGGCGCCGGACCGGAGCCAGTCGGCGAGCAGGACGCCGAAGAGCGGCACGAAGCACGACCCGAGAAGGAGGAGGAACGACTCGTAGTTGCGGAGCTCGACGACGAGGGCGCCCAGCGTGGCGACGGCGGCGATCGCCGCGATCAGCACCCGCTGAGGGGTGTCGGGGGCGACGTTCTGGAGCGAGACCGCCGTCGAGTAGATGTTCGCGAACGCCTCGTCCGTCTCGTCCAGCGTGACCGCCAGGAGCGCCAGCGCGGCTGCCAGCCCCGCGGCCGCGACGGCCGGAGGGATCTCCACCGGATCGCTGATCCCGCGACTGAGCACGACGAAGACTCCGAGGGCGAGCATCCATGTCCCACCCAGGAAGTACCCGAATCCGGCGCCCCAGAACGCGGATCGCCGATCGCGTGAGAACCGCGTGTAGTCCGAGACCAGCGGAACCCACGAGACGGTGATCGCGATCACGAGATCGACACCGAGCCAGAATGACGAACCCCCTTCCGCAGGAGCATTCCAGAGTGCGGACAAGTCTGCTTCCGACAGCGCCCACCAGCTCAGGTAGACGAGCGAGGCGAGCACGATCCAGACACCGAACTTGCGGAGGATCCGGCGCACGAAGCCGACCGGGCCGAGCAGGGCGAAGCCGGCCGCGAGGATCCCGAAGAGGATCGTCCAGGCGGCCTCGGCCTCGACGCCGAGGAGCTCGTCCGAGAGCGCGGCCGCGGCGGCGGCGATGATGATCAGCTCGAAAGTGGCCCAGCCGAGGCACTGGAGCGCGTTCAGCCCGGTCGGGACGTAGGAGCCGCGCCGTCCGAGCGGCGCGCGCAGGAGCACCATCGAGGGAACCCGGGCGTCGGCGCCGATCAGCCCGGCGGTCCCGACCATCGCGTTGCCGATCAGGCCGCCGACGAGGATCGCGAGCAGCGCGTCGCGGAGCGTCAGCGCGGGGACGAGGAGCGCGCCGATGACGAGGACGAGGAGCGAGACGCCGAGGTTGCCCCAGAGCGTCAGCTGGTCGAAGAGCCCGAGCACCCGGAGCCGCTCGGGCACCGGATCGATGCCCCAGGCCGGGGTCCGGTCGTCCATCGGTTCGACACTATCGCGTCCCACGTTGTAGGCTCGCTTAGGCAACGCCTATGCAAGACAAGGACACCTACACCGCTACCGAGGCTGCCCGCGCCCTCGGCATCAGCCTCGACACGCTGCGTCGATGGGACCGCGCGGGGCGGATCAAGACGAGGCGCGACGCCGCGAACCGGCGCCTAGTGCCCGCGCGCGAGGTTGCCCGGCTCAAGGGCGCCGACGCGACAGACGTGAGCGCACGCAATCGGTTCCACGGCGTGGTGCGCCAAGTGAAGAAGGAGGGCCTCCTCGCCCAGGTGGAGCTGGACGTCACCGAGCCGACGCGGATCCTCGCGATCGTCACGCGCGAGGCAGTCGAGGAGCTCGGGCTGCGGAAAGGGATGGCGGCGACGGCGCTCGTCAAGGCGACGTCCGTGATGGTGAGGGGCGACTGAGGTGCGCGGGGTCGCCGTTCTGCTCGGAGCGGTCCTCGTGGCCATGGTGCCGCAGCTCGCACAGGCAGGTTCGAGCGCGTCACCTCGACTGACGATCTTCGCCGCCGCGTCGCTGACGGAGGTGTTCCCGCGGATCGACCGGCGGCCGGCCTTCAGCTTCGCGGGGTCGAACCAGCTCGCGCTCCAGATCCGGCAGGGCGCGCCCGCGGACATCTTCGCGTCGGCAGCTCCGAGCTACTCCCGGGACCTCTTCCGGCAGCGGCTCGTCGAGCGGCCGCGGGCCTTTGCCTCGAACGAGCTCGTACTCGCAGTGCCTCGGTCGAACCCGGCCGGCCTCCGGACGGTCTTCGATCTCCGCAGAAAGCGCGTGAAGCTCGTGATCGGAACCGCGCGGGTCCCGATCGGCGCCTACACGCGGCAGGTGCTTCGGAAGCTCGGTCTGACCTCGGTGCTCGCGAAGGTCGTCAGTCAGGAGCCGGACGTCAAGAGCATCCTCGGAAAGGTCGCGCTCGGGGAGGCCGACGCGGGCTTCGTCTACCGAACCGACGTCCAGCCGGCCCGCAGCCGGGTTCGCGCGATCGCGATCCCTGCGCGAGGACAGCCGAAGGTGCGGTACGAGATCGCGGTGGTCGCCTCGAGCCGGAACAAGGGGGCCGCGCGAGAATGGGTCCGGATGATCCGCACGGACGCCCGCGCGCGGCGGCTGCTTCGGCAGGCCGGCTTCGGGCTCCCGTGAATCGAGCGTTCACCGCCGTGCTCGGGCTCGCGGTCGCCGTGGCCGTCGTCTTCCTGACGCTGCCGCTCGTTGCGATCTTCTGGCAGATCGGCCTCGGCGGGCTCGCGGACGGCCTTCGGAGCGAGGTCGCGCGCGACGCGTTCCGGGTGACGCTGAAGACCAACGCGATCGCGATGGCGCTCATCCTCGGTGTCGGGACGCCTGCTGCCTACTTCCTCGCCACGCGCCGCTTCCGCGGGCGGGCGCTCGTCGTGACGATTCTCGAACTGCCGCTCGTGCTGCCGCCGGCCGTGGCCGGCATCGGCCTGCTCGCGGCGTTCGGACGGCTCGGGCTCCTGGGCGAGCAGCTCGAGGGACTCGGGATCACGGTCGGCTTCACACAGGCCGCCGTCGTGCTGGCGATCGTGTTCGTTGCGAGCCCGTTCTACGTCCGCCAGGCGATCTCGGCGTTCGAGGCCGTGGACCGGACGATGCTCGACGCGTCGCGCACGCTCGGCGCCGGGCCGGCGAAGACGTTCTGGCGGGTCGCGCTCCCGCTTGCCGGCGGCGGGCTTGGCGCGGGCGCGGCGCTGGCGTTCGCTCGCGGCCTCGGCGAGTTCGGCGCGACAATCATGTTCGCCGGCAGCCTCCAAGGCGTCACGCAGACCGTGTCGCTCGCCATCTACCAGGAGTTCGACGTGAACTTCGACACCGCGCTCGCGATCAGCGCGGTGCTCGTCGTGGCGAGCGGCGCGCTCCTCTTCGCCGTCAAGGCAATCCCGTGGTGGACAGCCTCGCGCTCGACATCTCCGTCCCTCTTCGCGCGCTCCGCGTCGACGTAGGGCTCGAGGTCGGGCGCGAGACCGTCGCGCTCGTCGGGCCTTCGGGCGCCGGGAAGACGACGGTGCTCCGGGCCGTCGCCGGGCTCGTCTCGCCCGAGCGCGGCCGGATCGCGTTCGGGAATCACGTCTGGCTCGACACCGAGCGCCGGGTGGACCGGCCGCCAGAGGCCCGGTCGGTGGGGTACGTCTTCCAGGACTATGCACTCTTCCCGCACCTCTCCGTCCGGAAGAACGTGTCCTTCGGCGGCCTCCGGCAGGTGGACGAGTTGTTGGAGCGCTTCGAGATCGCCGGGCTTGCACGAGCGCGGCCGGCGGACATCTCGGGCGGCGAGCGTCAGCGCGTCGCTCTGGCGAGAGCGCTGGCTCGTGATCCCTCGGTGCTCCTGCTCGACGAGCCGCTCTCGGCGCTCGATGCACACACGCGCAACGGCGTTCGTGCGGAGCTTCGGGAGCTTCTGGCGGAGCTTCGGTTGCCCACGCTGCTCGTGACGCACGACTTCGAGGACGCCGCAGCGCTCGCCGACCGCGTCAGCGTCGTCCTGGACGGTCGCGTGCTCCAGACCGGGGCTCCGGCCGAGCTCGTCCTCGAGCCAGCCGACCCGTTCGTCGCCAGCCTGACCGGGAGCGTGCTGCTGCCGGGTGTGGCGCGGCCGGGCCCGGAGGGGCTCACCGAGGTCGCGCTCGACGACGGAACGCTCGTCTACGCCGCGGAACGTGGATCCGGCCGGGTCGGCGTCGTCCTCCACCCATGGGAGATCACGCTCGCGCGGTCCGACTCGGCCGACTCGGCGCGCAACCACATCCGCGCGCCGATCTCCGCGCTGGTCCCGGACGGAGACCGCGTTCGTGTCCGCGTGGGCGCGCTGACGGCCGAGATCACCGCAGCCGCCGCTCGTGACCTGGGCCTCGAACCGGGCGTGACGGTCGTCGCCTCCTTCAAGGCCACCGCCGCACGCCTCGTCCCGCTCGCCCGCTAGCGCGTGCCGAGCCGCTTGGGGTCAGACCCCTTGCGTCGACCTGGCTCAACCGCCCTTTACGCCTTGTCCCCGGCGATGCCCTCTCGAATGAACGTCCGAAGGCGCCGCCGCGCCGTTGGGACACTCGAGCCGAATTCCTGAAGGACGGCCGAGACGTCGAGGAACGGTTGTGGTCGCTCGCGGCCGAGAAGCGCTCGCAAGCTGCCCCACCTCCAGTCCTCGGGATCGCGAACGAGGCCTGCTCGTACCGGGTTCATGGCGACGTACCGGTGGAGCTCGGCTGCGTGCGCATTCGTCTCGACGTGTCCGGAGTAGTAGCGCCCCTCGAAGAGATGGCCGCGCTCCGCGCGGGCCCAATTCACCCACTGGGCGTACCTTCCGTTGAGGTACTGCATGCCGGCCGCGATGTCCGGTCGTGGTGTGATGACGATGAGGTGGTAGTGCGTCGAGAGGATGCAGTACGAGTGGCAGGACCAGGCATAGCGTTCGACGGTCGCGGCCAAGAGCTCGAGGAATAGCGAACGTTCACTGTCATCCTGAAACGCTGTCCGGCCTGTGTTCGAGTGAGCCGTGATGTGATAGCGAGCTCCAGCAGCCTGAAGTCTCAACGGGCGCGGCATCTGGCCAACGTAGGCGCTCATTTCTCTCCCGAACGAGCCTGTGAGCGCCTTGGCGCAGAGCTGGTCGTGCTCCGTATGGGGTCAGACCCCGGGGTTAGAGCTTCGGCTCGAGCTCCTCGCGCCAGAAGCGCAGGAAGCCCTCCTGGTCCGCGCCGATCTGGTGGAAGTAGATGTGCGTATAGCCGGCGTCGACGTACGTCCGGATGTCCTCGACCCACCGGTCGGGGTCGGGCCCGCACGGGATCGCCTCGGCCAGGTCGTCCGGCGTGACGTCCTCCGTGGCCTGCTCGAAGTGGAGGGGCAGCGGCAGCTCGTAGGTGAGGTCGCCGGAGAGCGCTGCGTTCGGCCAGACCTCGCACGCGAGCTTCGCGCCCTCGTCCTCGGACACGGCCCAGCACCCCGTGATCTGCCCGTACTTCGCCTTGCCCTTCCCACCGGCGGACTCGAACGCCTCGATCACCTCCGCGTCCGGCGCCGTGTTGACGAAGGCGTCGCCGAGCCGGCCCGCGAGCTCGGCCGCGAGCGGCTTCCCGGCGGCGACGGCGATTGCCGGAAGCTCGTCCGGCAGCGTGTAGATCCGCGCCTGCTCCACGTCGTAGAACTCGCCGCGATGCGTCTGGTAGCCGCCCTGCCAGAGGAGCCGGATCGCCTCGATCGCCTCCTCCAGCATCGCCAGCCGCTCGTCGGGCGCCGGCCAGCCCTCGCCGACCACGTGCTCGTTCAGGTTCTCGCCCGCGCCGACGCCGAGGAAGAACCGGCCGTCCGTCATCACCGCCGCCGTCGCGGCGGCCTGCGCGATGATCGCCGGGTGCGTCCGGACCGTCGGGCAGGTGACGCCCGTCCCGAGCCGGATGCGCTCCGTCGCCTGGGCGATCCCGCCGATCACGGCCCAGACGAACGGGCTCTGACCCTGCGCGTCGGTCCAGGGATGGAAGTGGTCGGAGACCATCGCGAACTCGAGGCCCGCGTCCTCCGCTTGCCGGGCGAAGCCCACGAGCTCGTTCGGTCCGTGCTCCTCCGACGAGAGTGCGAGGCCGAAGTCGGTCATTAGAACCCTGCCTCCCGCACACCGGTCGCGATCAAACCTAGGACGAGGGCGGCGACGATCAGCCGGTAGACCACGAAAGGCGCGTACGTGTGCCGGCGCACGAACCCGAGCAGGAAGACGATCGCCAGCAGCCCACTCGCGAACGCCGCGAGCATGCCGACCACGAACGGCCCTTCCCAACCGGGCGGGAGGTCTCCGAGCAGGACGTCGTTCACGCCCTTCCAGAGGATGGCTCCGAACGTCGTCGGGATCAGCAGCAGGAACGAGAGCCGGGCCGCGCCGTCGCGGTCGATGCCGAGGAAGCGGGCCGCCGAGATCGTGATCCCCGACCGGGACACGCCCGGCGCGAGCGACAGGCACTGGGCGAGCCCGATCGCGAGGCCTTCCTTCACGCCGACCGTGTCGATCGCACGGGTGGCCGGCCGCCGGTCGGCCCAGAGGAGGACGAGGGCGAAGACGGCGAGCAGGATCGCGATCTGCCACGGCTCGCCGAGGTTGGTGGTGATGAACTCCTCGCCGAGCGCGCCTGCGATCGCCGCCGGGATCGTCGCGACGAAGACCGCCCACGCGAGCCGCTCGTCCGACCCGGTGATCGACCGCCTGGCCACCGAGCGGGCCCACGAGGCGATCAGGCGGAGCACGTCACGCCAGAAGTAGCCGACGACGGCGACGAGCGTCCCCAGGTGCAGGGCGACGTCGAAGGTCTGGTTGAACTCGTCGTCGCTCTGGAGGTAGGTCCAGTCGGCCGCCCACGGGACGAGGATCAAGTGCCCTGAGGAGGAAATGGGCAGCAGCTCGGTCGCGCCCTGGACGAGGCCGAGCACGAGCGCCTGCCAGCCGGACAGCGCTCCGGGCACCTCGCCCACCCGCAACGCAGCCAGGAGAACGGCGAGCCCGAACGCCACGCCGGCCAGCACGTAGATGGCGCCACGGGCCCGCACGGAAGGGACCTCTACCATGAGATCGTGGACACCGACCGGATAGACACCCTCCACCCGCTCGCCGGTCTCGAGCCCGACGCGGGCGAGGACGACGAGCTCCAGGCGGTGATCCGGGCGAACGCCGGCGAGCTCGCCGAGCGCGAGGCGGGCACGCGCAGCGGCGCCGATCCGGAGGATCTCCACAAGTTCCGCGTCGCGACGCGCCGGATCCGGTCGCTGCTCCGGTCGACGCGCTCCCAGCTTCGGGATCCGGACGAGGGCGAACGGCTTCGGCTGGAGCTCAAGTGGCTCGCGACGCTGCTCGGCCAGGTCCGGGACCGGGACGTCTTCATCGAGTACCTGGTCGGCGAGCTCGAGTCGCTCGAGGGCGCGCCGTTCGGGGCGATCCTGGAGCAGCTGGACGGCGAGCGCGAGCACGCCCGCCGAGAGCTCGGCGTCGCGCTCGACTCGGCGCGCTACAAGGCGCTCGTCGCCTCGCTCGACCGCCCGCCCGCGCTGCGCGAGGGCGAGACGCTGCACGCGGCCGCGAAGGCGGAGTTCCGCAGGCTGCGCAAGACGATGAAGGGACTCGGCGAAGGGGCGACCGACGAGCAGCTCCACCAGGCGCGGATCCGCGTCAAGCGCGCGCGGTACGCGGCCGAGGCCGCCGGGGCCGACCGCTTCGCCGACCGCGCGAAGGCGATGCAAGACGTCTTCGGAGAGCACCAGGACGCGGTCGTCGCCGAGGCGCACATCCGCGAGCTGCTCGAGCAGGTGCGCGGCACCGGCCGCACGGCGTTCGCCGCGGGGCGGCTTGTCGAGCGGCAGCGCGCGCGCCGGGAGGCGGCGAGGGACGCCTGGCCCGCCGCGTGGAAGCGCTTGAAGAAGGCCGGCGACAGCGCCTTCGCGTGAGCGAGCCGATCCGGGCCGCGGGCGGGATCGTCCGCCGCCGCGGCGAGGTCCTGCTCGTCCACCGTCCCAAGTACGGAGACTGGACCTTCCCGAAGGGCAAGGCGAAGGACGGCGAGCCCGACGACGAGTGCGCGCTGCGGGAGGTCGAGGAGGAGACGGGCCTCCGCTGCCGCCTCGGGCGCGAGCTCGACTCCGCGCGGTACCGGGCCCTCGCCGGGCCGAAGGTCGTCCGGTACTGGGAGATGACGCCGCTGGGCGGCGAGTTCACGCCGACGGCCGAGGTCGACGAGATCCGCTGGCTGCCGAGAGAACGAGCGTCCTCGCTGCTCAGCTACCGGCGCGACGTCGACATCCTCGAGTCGCTGGGGCCGCCGCCGCTCCTCGTCGTGCGTCACGCGTCCGCCGGGGACCGCGAGGCGTGGGAGGGCGACGACGCGGCCAGGCCGCTGGACGAGAAGGGGCGCCACCAGGCGCGTGAGCTGGTCGAACGCCTCGAGCCCTACGAGATCACGCGGATCCTCTCGAGCCCCCACGTCCGCTGTCTGCAGACCGTGGAGCCGCTCGCTGCCGCGCGGGCGCTGAAGGTCGAGGAGAGCGACACGCTCGCGGACGGCGCCGGCGTCGACGGCTTCCGCGCGCTCCTCGAGGACCTGCGCGGAGCCGGAACCGTCCTCTGCGGCCATGGCGGAGAGATCGAGTTGCTCTTCGGCAGGACGAAGAAGGGCGCAACGAGGGTGCTCGACGAAGAGCTGCGGCCCGTCGACCTGCTGCCGGCCTAGGCGGCGACCTGGGCGCGCGAGAGGAGCGAGAGGATCGCTCCCTCGCGGAGACCTTCGCGAGAGATCTTGAGCGGGACGCCGAACCGCCGCTGCGCCTCGGCGAGGATCAGCGTGCCGCCCGCCAGCGTCCTCGCCCGCTGCGGCTGAAGCCCGTGCGTCTCGGCGAGCTTGGCGGACGGCATGGAGATCGCGATGCCCAGAGCGCGCTCGAGCTCCTTCGCGTTGAGCTTGCGGCCGAACAGCCGCCGGAGCGCTCGTGCGCTGCCGCCGGTTGCGAGGACCGTGTGCACGAGCGGGGGCGTGATCGACTCGAACGCCGCCTCGACCTCCTCCCGGGCCTGGTTGAGCTCGGCCAGGGTCGGTGGGTCGGACCCCAGGCAGCGGGTCGTGAGGCGCAGCGAGCCGACGTCGAGCGGACGCATCCAGGCCGGCCCGTCCGTCGTGCCCGCGAGCAGCTGGGTCGAGCCGCCGCCGACGTCGCAGACCGCCACGCTCTTCGGCTGCGACCGCAAGGACCCGACTGCACCCGCGAAGGCGAGGCTTCCCTCCTCCTCGGCGGAGAGCACGCGGACCGGCGCATCCGCCCCGGCCTCCAGCGCGGCGACCAGCGCCGCGGCGTTGGAGCTCTGCCGGCCCGGAGCGGTGACGACGACCTCGATCGTCACGGCGCCGCGGCTGCGCGCGATCCCGGCAAACCCGGCCGCGAGCTCGTGCGCGCGCGCAAGCTTCGCCTCCGAGATCCAGCCGCCCTGCTCGATGTCCGAGGCCAGCCCGAGGTGAACGCCCTCGGCGGCGATCGTCTTCAACCCCGGGTTCGACTCCTGGGCGACCAGCAGCCGCACCGTGTTGGAGCCGACGTCAAGAACGGCCGCGCGCATCGGGCCCCATCTTGAAAGGAGGCTCGGTCGTCATCGCCGCCGCCTCGCCGCCGGCCGGCGCCCGCGTGCGCGAGCGCTCCGCATCAACGCGTCCTGCGCCGCCTTCGGCCGGTCGTTCTTGTCCGGCTCGGTCCGCGTCCACTCGCCGTCCGGGCCGAGCGTCCAGGCCTGCGCGTTGTCCGCGAGCAGGGCGTCGAAGCATCCGACGATCCGCTGCTGGGCGCGCGTGTCCTCGACCGGCGTCACGACCTCGACCCGGTGGTCGAGGTTGCGCGGCATCAGATCCGCGCTGCCCATGAGGTACGTCGTCGACTTCCCCGCCTCGAAGATGAACAGGCGGCTGTGCTCCAGGAAGCGGCCCAGGATCGAGCGCACCCGGATGTTCTCGCTGAGGCCCGCCACACCGGGCCGGAGCGAGCAGATGTTCCGCACGACGAGGTCGATCTCCGCGCCGGCCTGCGACGCGTCGTACAGCTCCTCGATGATCGCCTGGTCGTTCAGGGCGTTGACCTTGATTCGGATCCGCGCCCGCTTGCCGGAGGCGGCGGCCTCGGCCACGGCGCGGATCTCGTCGATGAGCCGGGAGCGCAGCGTCCACGGCGCGACGAGCAGCTTCCGGAACCGCTGCGGGCGGCCGAACCCCGTGAGGTAGTTGAAGAGGTCCGCGACGTCGGCGGTGATGTCCGGATCCGCGGTGAAGAGCCCGAAGTCCTCGTAGGTCCGAGCGTTGATCGTGTGGTAGTTGCCCGTGCCCACGTGGGCGTACCGTCGTAGCACCGAACCTTCCCGGCGGACGACGAGCGTCGCCTTCGCGTGGATCTTCAGGTGCGGGAAGCCATAGACGACGTGCACTCCCGCGCGCTCGAGGGCGCGGGACCACTCGATGTTGCGGTGCTCGTCGAACCGCGCCTTCAGCTCGACCAGGCAGACGCTCTGCTTGCCGTCCTCCGAGGCCTCGATGAGGGCGGGCACGAGCGGGGTCTCGTCGCTCGTCCTGTAGACGGTCGTCTTCAAGGCGACCACGTGCGAATCGACCGCCGAGCCGCGCACGAACGCCTCGAAGCTCGTCGTGAAGGACTCATAGGGGTGGTGCACGAGGATGTCCCCGCGGCGGATCTCGTCGAAGAAGTCGGCGCCGGAATCGAGCTCTGCGACCCGCGGCTGGGTCACGGGCACCCACGGGTCGTCCTTCAGGTCGGGCCGGTCCAGCCGCGCCAGCTCGATGAGGTCGGCCAGGTCGAGCAGTCCCGAGACCGGGAACAGCTGCTCCGGCTCAGCGCCGAGCCCCGCGAGCAGGCGGTCGCGCATCTCCTCCGACATCGAGTCCGCCACCTCGACGCGGACGGCGTCGCCGAACCGCCGCCTCCGGAGCTGCAGCTCGACCGCCTCGAGCAGGTCGTCCGCCTCGTCCGACACCGCGAAGTCGGCGTCGCGGGTGACCCGGAACGCCGCGCACTCGACGATCCTCATCTTCGGGAAGAGCAGGTCGAGGAAATGCGACGTCACGTGCTCGAGCGGGAGGAAGACGTGGCCGTCGCCGGCGGGGAGGAACCGCTGGAGCAGCTCGGGCACCTTCACCCGGGCGAACCGCTCCTCGCCCGTGTCCAGGTCGCGGACGAACACGCCGAGACTGAGGGAGAGCCCCGAGATGTACGGGAAGGGCTGGCCGGGGCCGACGGCGAGCGGGGTCAGCACCGGGAACACCTGCTGCTCGAACGCATTCCGGAGCTCGTCGAGCTCCTTGGGGCTGAGGTCGTCGACCCTCCCCACGAGGATCCCTGCGTCCGCGAGCGCGGGCCGGAGCTCCCGCTTCCAGACCTTGGAGAGGCGGGTCGAATGCTCGAGGACGACGGTGCGGATCTGCGCGAGGACCTCGGCGGCGGTCCGCCCGTCCGCCGACCGGACCCCGAGGCCCGACGCGAGCTGCCCCATGAGACCGCCGACGCGGATCATGAAGAACTCGTCGAGGTTCGAGGCGAAGATCGAGCAGAACTTCACGCGCTCGAGCAGCGGGAGCTCGGGATCCTCCACGAGCTCCAGTACCCGCGCGTTGAACTCGAGCCAGGAAAGCTCCCTGTTGAGGAGCCGCTCGCCGGCTCTCTCCGTGGCCTGGCTCGCCACTACTTCGGCTGCGGCTCGAGCTTGTAGCCGACGCCGTAGCGTGTGTGCACGAACGCGTGGCGTGGCGCCCGCGCGTCGATCTTCTCGCGGAGCTTGCGGACGAAGACGTCGACGGTCCGGTCCCGCCGGGTGAGCCTGCGACCCCAGATCAGCTGCAGGAGCTCGTCGCGCGTCACGACGCGCGGGCTCTCCTGCGCGAGCGCGTAGAGGAGCCGGAACTCCGTCGGCGTCAGCCCGGCGCTCTCGCCGTCCAGGTACGCCTGGACGCTCTCGGGGTCGATCCTGAGCTCCTCGAGCTCGATCGCCTCGTCCCGCGCGGTCGGCTGGTTCCGGACGCCTCGGCGTGCGGCTGCCGAGATGCGGGCGACCAGCTCCCGCATCGAGAACGGCTTGACCAGGTAGTCGTCGGCGCCGAGCTCGAGCGTGTGCACGCGGTCATCCTCGCTGCCCCGGGCGCTCACGACCACGATCGGCGTGCCGATGCCCGCCGCGCGGGCAGATTCGATGAGCTTCCAGCCGTCGAGCGCAGGGAGCATCAGGTCGACGATGCAGACGTCCGGCCGCTCGTAGCGGAGCCTGGCGAGGCCGGCGACGCCGTTCGAGACCCAGCTCGGCTCGAACCCGGCCGCGCTCAGGTGGCTCGCCATGCCCTTGGCGATCACCTCGTCGTCCTCGACGATCAAGATCTTCGCCACGTTTCGATCTTGCAGCGGCCACCGGGACACCGGGGTGCAAGCATGGTGAAGCGGCGGTAACGGACTGGTGAAGTCGCAGGAGCTATGCGGCGAGCCGGCGTTCCGACTCGAGCCGCAGGTGCCACGGGACGACGTAGGTCGTCCGGTCGGACCGGAGGTGGGAGACCAGCGCGTGCTCGGACTTCGCGCAGGGCACGAGCGTCTTCCAGGTCTCGAGGTGGTCGAGGCGGTGGAAGTCGCCGCTCGCGACCGTCGGCAGGCCGAACTCCGCGATCCAGCCGAAGGTCTGCCGGCGGTTGATCAGCTCCCAGCGGTCGACGAGGCCTGCGATCCGGTCGCGGTTGTGCCAGAACCAGCGGGTCGTGCGGGTCGCGTCGGGGTCGGGGTCCCGGCCGTGGGGGTGGGCGGCGACGACCGCGGCGCCCTGCTCCCGCGCCCGCTGCAGGCTGTGCTCGAGACCCCGCTCGAGCTCGATCCACGACCGGACGCCGAGGGCGAGGGCGTGGCCGGCGCTCTCGGCGTCGCCGTCGTGGAAGGTGAGCTCGACACCGGGGACGAGCAGGAGGTCGTACTGCTCCCCTGCTCGGCGCGCCTCGCGCTCGATGGCGGTGACGTACCGGGAGTAGGTCCCCTCGGTGAGCTCGAGAGGACTCGTCGGCAGGACGTGGTCCGTCACACACAGCACGTCGAACCCGTTGCGGCCGTAGAGGTCGACCAGCTCCGTGATCGTCAACGCTCCGTCGCTCCACGTCGAGTGGGCGTGGAGCTCGCAGAGAAGCGGCGTCGTCTCCATGCCCTCAGCGTGGCGGCAGGTGCCGGCCCGTGGGGAAGAAAAGCGGTGAACGTGCAGGGAAGAAGCGGAGAACGTGCTAGGCCACTGCGGCGACGTGATCGGCGAGCAGCGCCTCGAGCGTCGTCGCGAAGACGTCGCTCGTGTCGAGCGCGTACTGCTCGTTGAACTCGACCGCGCCGTTCAGCTCCAGCACGACGTGGCCTTCCGGCGTGGGCAGGAGGTCGACGCCGACGAGATCGGCGTCGATCGCACGAGCCGCGGAGAGCGCGAGCCTGCAGACCTCCGCGGACGGCGTGAGCGGGCTCCGGCAGGCGCCGAGGGCGACGTTCGTGCGCCACTCGCCGGGGGCCGCGATCCGCCGCACGGCGCCGACGACCATGTCTCCGGCGACGACGACGCGGGCGTCGTGGCCGATCGGCGGAACGAGCTCCTGGACCAGGGCTCCGTGCGCTACGAACCAAGGCCGCTCGGCCACCTTCGCCAGGTGCCGGCGCAGGCTCGCTGCGTCGGGGCAGAGCTCCACGTCGCGCCCCCAGCTCCCGAACCGTGGCTTGACCACGTAGGGAGGGACGAGCGGGACCGCGGCCGAGGGCGCGTCGACGTGGACGGTGCGAGGGTGCGGGACGCCCGCGTCGAGCAGGGCGCGAGCCGTCGCCAGCTTGTCGTGCGCGGCGATCAGCGCCCGTGGTGGGTTCAGGACGCGGACGCCGGCACCCTCGAGCCGGGCGAGCTCCCAGAGGCCGGACTCGATGCCGTCCAGGCACTCCGCGACGTCGAGTCGCGCGACGGCGACGTCACCCTCCGCGAGGCGCTCGACCGCCAGGGCGGGCGTGAGCACGTCCGCCCCGGGCCAGGCCCGGGCGAGGGCGGCGTTCGTCGGGGTGCGTCGATGGGCGATGAGGGCGACAGACATCGCCCTGAAGTGTGCTGTTGCGCTCAGCCTTCCTTCGGGCTGTTCTCCACCTTTTCACTTGGCGGATCGAGCTTCGCAACCAGGCGTGCGACCCGTTCGGAGATCTCGTCGCGAGTCCGCCGTACCTCCTCGAGTGGCTTCCCCGCGGGATCGTCGAGCTGCCAGTCCTCGTAGCGCTTGCCCGGCACGACGGGGCACTCGTCGCCGCAGCCCATCGTCACGACGAGGTCAGCCCATTCCAGGTCCTCCCGCTCGAGCTTGCGCGGGGTCTCTCGCGTGACGTCGATGCCGAGCTCGAGCATCGCGTCGATCACCTCGGGATGGACCCGCTCCGCCGGCCGGCTGCCGGCAGAGAGCGACCGGTGCCGTCCACCGGCTGCGCGCTGGAACAGCGCCTCGGCCATCTGCGAGCGCCCCGCGTTCTCCACACACACGAAGAGGACGCGCGCCATCAGGGCTTGTGTTCCATGTCACTTGAAGTGGTAGTAGGGGTTGGGGAAGCGCCCGACGATGAGGTCGACCAGGATCGGCTCCAGGACCTCGCGTCGCCGCCTCCGCCGCGCGCGCTGCGCGATGAGCAGCCGGCGGACGGTCGAGTAGCTGGGCCGCGGCATTCCGATCCGGTTGGCGACCGGAGTGAGCTTCCGGAGCGCCTCGGCGGCCGAGACGTCCGTGCCGGAGAGGATCCAGAGCGCCCGCTCGAACTCGGGATGGGGAGGGCGGCCGCGCACCAATCGAGCGTGGCGGGAAACCACGAACGGGAGACGCGTGGCATGGAACACAAGGTGTGACGAATCATCACTTCGGCTGGGCCTCGAGCTTGTAGCCGACGCCGTACCGCGTCTGGATGAACGTGTGGTCGCGGGAGCGCTTGTCGATCTTCTCGCGCAGCTTCCGGACGAAGACGTCGACGGTCCGGTCGCGGTGGGTCTCGCGCCGGCCCCAGATGCGCTGGAGGAGCTCGTCTCTCGTCACGACTCGGCCGGTCTCGAGTGCGAGCGCGTAGAGCAGCCGGAACTCGGTCGGGGTGAGCTCGGCGCTCTCGCCGTGGACGTACGCCTGCACCTCGGCGGGATCGATTCGCAGCTCCTCGATCTCGATCGGCTGCCCGCGCTGTTCCTGCTCGGGCCGCGTCCCGCGCCTCGCGTTGGCCCGGACCCGGGCGACCAGCTCCTTCATCGAGAACGGCTTCACGAGGTAGTCGTCCGCGCCGATCTCGAGCGCGTGCACGCGGTCGTGCTCCGTCCCCCGGGCGGAGACGACCACGATCGGCGTGCCGATTCCCTCGTGGCGTGCGTCCTCGATGAGCTTCCAGCCGTCCGTTCCCGGGAGCATCAGATCGACGACGCAGACGTCCGGCCGGTCGAACCGCAACCGCGTGAGCCCGGCGGTCCCGTTCTCCACGCGAATGGCGTCGAAGCCCGCCGCTGTCAGATGCCGGGCCATGCCGTCTGCGATCACGGCGTCGTCTTCGACGATCAGGACCTTCGCCATACTCGTGAGGAGTGAGGTGGCCGTTCGCGAGAGAACGCGAGGACCGGGGCGAGAATACCGCCGAGCTCCGGCTTCAGGCTGAGCGAGCAAGCGCGCTGGTGGAGGAGAGCCGCGAGATGCTCCTCGTGCTGGACGCGGACGACCGCGTCATCGCAGCGAGCCGTGCGGCGCGCGAGGGCCTCGACGGGATCGCGGAGGGGCGCGTCGTCCCCGGCGAGCTCCTCGGGGGCGAGGGGCGCCGCGATCCGGTCCGCGTCGCCTACGAGGTCGACGGATCGAGCGAGTCGATCATCTACCTCAGCCCGCCGGGCGAGACCGCCGCCTACGAGGAGCTCCGCTCGGGCTTCACTGCGGCCGTGTCGCACGAGCTCCGCACGCCGCTTGCCCGGCTGCTGGCGCTGCTGGAGACGGCGTCGCTTCCGGGGGAGGACGCTGTCGGCCTGGTCGAGCAGGCGAGGGTGGAGGTCGAGCACATCCGCGAGCTGATCGACGACATCCTCTTCCTGAGCGAGCTCGAGACCGGGCGCGCCGTGGTCGCCCTCGGCTCGACCCGAATGCTTCCGATCGTCGAGCAGGTCCTGGTGCGCGTGCGCGAGCCGGCCGACCGAGCAGGGGTGGCGTTGCGCGCCGAGGGTGACGCCGCCGCGGAGGTGCCGCTCAGGCCGAGGATGCTCCGCGTCGTCGTCGAGAACCTCGCGCAGAACTCGATTCGCTATGCGGGCCCCGGCAGCACGCTGACGATCACGGTGGCGCCGGGCGAGCTCAAGGTCTCGGACGACGGTGCCGGCGTGTCCGAGGAGGACCTGCCTCGGCTCTTCGAGCGCTTCTTCCGGGCCGACCGCGTGCGCGGGTCGCGAGGAACCGGGCTCGGCCTCGCCGTCGTGAAGCACATCGTCGCCGCCGCAGGCGGGACCGTGGACGCGGAGGGCGCGCCGGGCCACGGGCTGACCATTACGTGCCGCTTCCCACCCGGCTAGGGCGGTTCACCACTCCGATACCAGACGTTCACCGCATGCCGACCGCGCGGGGTTCGACAATCGCGAGGCGTGCGCGCACTCCTGTTGGCCTGTCTGCTGCTCCTGGTCGTGCTCGGATGCGGGCGCGAGCGCCCGTCCGACGAGCCGCTGGCGGCCGACACGACCGCCGAGGGAGACGATCCGCTCGGCGCCTTCGAGGAAGAGGCGCTCAGCGGCCGGCTGAGCGCCGACGGCTCGAGCACCGTCGCGCCGTTGATGAGCCTTGCGGCCGAGCGCTTCCGGAAGCAGGAGCCGAAGGTGCGCGTCACGGTGGGCACCTCGGGGACCGGTGGCGGCTTCGAGCGCTTCTGCCGCGGCGAGACGGACATCTCCAACGCCTCGCGGCCGATCAAGGACGAAGAGAAGGCGCTCTGCGAGCAGAACGCCGTGGGCCAGTTCCCGATGCAGGTCGCAAACGACGGCATCTCGGTTGTCGTCAACAAGGAGAACACCTGGGCGAGCTGCCTGACCGTCGACCAGCTCAGGGCGATCTGGGAGCCCGGATCCAAGCTGCAGACCTGGAAAGACGTCGATCCCAAGTTCCCGGACCAGAAGCTCGAGCTCTTCGGCGCCGGCACGGATTCGGGCACGTTCGACTACTTCACCGACGCGATCGTCGGCGAGGAGGGCGCCAGCCGGAGCGACTACACCCCGAGCGAGGACGACAACATCACGGTCCGCGGCGTCACCGGCTCGAAGGGCGGGCTCGGCTACTTCGGGCTCTCGTACCTGCTCGAGAACGCCGACCGGCTGAAGGCCGTGGCCGTCGACGGCGGCGAGGGATGCGTGGAGCCGAGCGTCGAGAGCGTGCAAAACGGCTCGTACGCGCCGCTCTCCCGGCCGCTGTTCGTCTACATCAACGAGGACTCGATCGCGGAGAAACCGGCCCTCGAGCCGTTTCTCACCTTCGTGCTCGACCGGCAGGCGCGACTCACGCGCGACGCCAAGTTCGTCCCCATGACCGCGACGCAGGTCGACCACGCGAGAACGGCGCTCGAGAGCGGCGGGGTCGGCGTCGAGGAAGGCGAGGGCGAGGAGTGATCCGTACACCAGATCGCGACCACACCTTCACTTCCCGGGAACCCACCGGTCGGCGCGGCGTCAGAAGAATCGCTGGCGACCAGGCAAGACTTCGAAAGGGGACTTCAGCATGAGAATTCGCAAGCTCTTGCTCGTCGGAGGGGGTGCTGCGGCCGTCGCGTTGGCGTCCGTCGCAGCAGCCGTTGCCGGCGCGCAGGCGATCCGCGGGACCGTCCAGTCGGACGGGTCCAGCACGGTCGCGCCGTTCGCGCAGGCCGCTGCGGAGTCGTTCGAGCGCAAGTACTCGGGCGCCCGAGTCGTCGTGGGCGTCTCCGGTACCGGCGGTGGCTTCGAGCGCTTCTGCAAGAACGAGACCGACCTGTCGAACGCGTCACGCCCGATCAGGCTGTCCGAGGCAGCCAGGTGCCATACCGCAGGCATCGGGTACATCCAGTTCCTGGTCGCGAACGACGGCATCTCGGTCGTCGTCAACCGGCAGAACACCTGGGTGAACTGCCTCACGGTCGCCGAGCTCAAGAAGGTCTGGGACCGCGGCTCGACGGTCGACAACTGGAACGACGTCCGGGCGGGCTTCCCGAACGTCCCGCTCAAGCTCTACGGCCCTGGCACCGACTCGGGGACGTTCGAGTTCTTCACCGAGAAGGTCAACGGCACCGCGCGCCGGAGCCGCTCTGACTACTCGGCCTCGGAGGACGACAACGTGCTCGTCACCGGTGTCGCAGGTGACCGCGGCGCGA
This sequence comes from Gaiellaceae bacterium, assembly GCA_036554945.1. Taxonomy (GTDB): domain Bacteria; phylum Actinomycetota; class Thermoleophilia; order Gaiellales; family Gaiellaceae; genus JACDAN01. The sequence continues at coordinate 42,546 of DATBMH010000067.1, forward strand.
TGGGCTACTTCGGCCTCTCGTACTACCTCGAGAATCGCAACCGCCTCAAGGTCGTGCCGGTCAACGGCGGGAGCGGGTGCGTGACGCCAAGCGTCGCCAGCGTGCAGAGCCGGGCCTACAGGCCGCTCTCGCGTGGGCTCTTCGTCTACGCGAAGAAGAAGGCGTTCAAGCGCGACGTCGTGGCGGGGTTCATCCGCCACATGATCGTCAACGAGCGGGCGATCTCCCGCACCGCCAAGATCGTGCCGCTCACGAAGCCGCAGCTGCGCAAGGCGCAGCGGCAGTACAACACCGCGATCAAGAACCGCAAGAACTACTAGGAGGGACGCGAGCCGGAGTGGCGACACGCGAGGCAGCAGCACCTCAGCCACTCCGGCTCCGCGCCACTCGTCGGCGCTGGGGCGAGGACGTCGTCAAGGTCGTCCTCGCCCTCTGCGCGTTCGTCTCGGTGGCGACGACCGTCGGCATCGTCGTCGCGCTCTTCGCGCCGGCGTTCGAGTTCTTCGGAGAGATCTCGATCACCGACTTCCTCACCGGTCGCAGCTGGGCGCCCCTCTTCGAGCCTCCGGCATTCGGCGTGCTCCCGCTCATCGCCGGAACCCTGCTGGTGACCGCATGCGCCTGTCTCGTGTGCATCCCGTTCGGTCTCGGATCCGCGATCTACCTGAGCGAGTACGCAAGGCCCCGGACGAGGAAGTTCCTGAAGCCGGCGCTCGAGGTGCTCGCGGGGATCCCGACCGTGGTCTACGGCTACTTCGCGCTCACGTTCGTCGCGCCGCTGCTCCAGGACATCGGTCTCCCGGTCAGCGTCTTCAGCGCGCTCGCCGCAGGGCTCGTGATGGGAGTGATGCTGCTCCCGACCGTGGCCTCGATCTCGGAGGACTCGATGGCGGCCGTGCCGCGCGACCTCCGGGACGGCGCCTACGCGCTGGGCTCGACACGCGTCCAGGTCGCCACGAAGATCGTGGTGCCGGCCGCGATCTCGGGGATCATCGCCTCGTTCGTGCTTGCGATCTCGCGCGCGGTGGGCGAGACGATGATCGTGCTCATCGCCGCCGGCGGCCAGCCGAACTGGACCTGGAATCCCCTGGAGGCCGTGCAGACGATGACTGCGTTCATCGCCGCGACGGGCCAGGGTGACGTGCCGACAGGATCGATCGAGTACAAGACGATCTTCGCGGTGGGCGCAACCCTGTTCGTCATGACCTTCGTGATGAACCTCATCTCGATCCGGCTCGTCCGCCGCTTCCGGGAGGTCTACGAGTGAGCGCCCAGGCTTCTGCGCTACGGCCCGAGCGGCCGCGTGGGTACTGGGCGGGTCGCCTCTTCCAGGCGTTCCTGATCGTCTCGCTGCTCGTCGGGTTCCTGACCCTCGGAGCGCTCGTCGTCCAGGTCTTCTTCGACGGCTACCGGTGGGTTGATCCCGTCCTGTTCTTCGAGCCGCCGTCGGCCGATCCGCTGATCGCGGGCGCCGAGCCCGCGATCCTCGCGACCATCTACCTCGGCATCCTGCTGATCGCGTTCACGGTTCCGCTCGGGGTCGGCACCGCGATCTACCTCGAGGAGTACGCAAACCGCGACCGCTGGTACAACCGCCTGCTCGAGGTCAACATCCAGAACCTCGCGGCCGTGCCGTCGATCGTGTACGGGATCCTCGGGCTCGCGTTCCTGGTTCGCGGGCTCGGCCTGGGCCGGGTGCTTCTCGCCGGCGCGATGATCCTCACGCTCCTCGTGCTCCCGACCGTGATCATCGCCGCGCGCGAGGCGATCCGGGCCGTGCCCGACTCGATCCGTCAAGGGGCGTACGCGCTCGGAGCGACGAAGTGGCAGGTCGTCTGGCGGCAGGTGCTGCCGGGTGCGGCGCCCGGCATCGCGACCGGCTCGATCCTCGGGCTCTCGAGAGGCCTGGGCGAGACCGCGCCGCTGCTGCTCGTCGGCGCACTGACCTACGTGTCGTTCAACCCCACGCTGCTCGGCGACTTCACGGCGCTGCCGGTGCAGATCTACCAGTGGGTCGCCCGGCCGCAGGAGGAGTTCCGCACGCTCGCCGCAGCGGGAATCCTCGTGCTCCTGGTGATCCTGCTGGCGCTGAACGCCACCGCGATCTGGATCCGCAACCACTACGAACGCCGATGGTGAGAAGGGAGGCTGAGGTGTCCGTCACAATCCCGGACATGAACGTCGACATCGCAGAGCAGCGACGGGAGCTGCCGGCCAAGGAGTTCCGGGACGTCGTGTTCGACGTTCGCGATCTGGGCGTCTCCTACGGCGGCCAGGAAGCACTCGCCGGCGTCTCCCTCGAGATCTACCGCAACTTCGTCACCGCGTTCATCGGCCCGTCGGGATGCGGGAAGAGCACCTTCATCCGCTGCTTCAACCGGATGAACGATCTGATTCCGACCGCCACGGTCGACGGGACGATCCTCTACCACGGCGAGGATCTCTACGCGTCGCAGGTGGATTCCGTCGAGGTTCGGACGCGGATCGGGATGGTCTTCCAGAAGCCGAACCCGTTTCCGAAGTCGATCTACGACAACGTCGCCTTCGGCCCGCGAGTGCTGGGCATGACGAAGGCCCTCGACGAGCGGGTCGAGAAGGCTCTCCGGCAGGCGGCGCTCTGGGACGAGGTCAAGGACCGTCTCAAGTCAGGCGCGCTGAGCCTGTCGGGCGGCCAGCAGCAGCGGCTGTGCATCGCCCGCTGCCTCGCGGTCGAGCCGGAGGTGATCCTGATGGACGAGCCGGCCTCGGCGCTCGATCCCATCGCGACGACGCGCATCGAGGATCTGATGCACGAGCTGAAGAAGGACTACACGATCGTCGTCGTCACGCACAACATGCAGCAGGCCGCGCGCGTGGCGGACATGACGGCGTTCTTCAGCGTCACACGCGGCGATGAGGGCAAGCGAACCGGCATCCTCGTCGAGTACGACGCCACTTCCAAGATCTTCACGCAGCCCTCCGACAAGCGGACGGAGGACTACGTGACCGGTCGATTCGGCTAGGAGATCCACATGGGTGAGCCTGTACACGAGGACTATCCTGGCGGGATGAGGTTGTCCTTCCAGGAAGAGCTCGACGGATTGGAGGCCAATCTCCAGGAGGAGAGTGAGCTCGTTCTCAGGTCGCTCCGCGGCGCCCTCAATGCGCTGGAGCAACAGGACGCCGAGCTCGCCGAGGAGGTGATCGCGTTCGACGACGAGGTCGACACGCGGTACCTCGAGATCAGCGAGGGCATCGAGCAGCTGCTGGCGCGGCAGACGCCGGTCGCGGTCGACCTTCGGCTCGTCCTTGCGGTCCTGCACATCAACCTCGCGCTCGAGCGGATGGCGGATCTCTGCGTCACGATCGCCAAGCTCACGAAGCTGACCGCTGATCTGCGCCCCGACGACACGCTGGTCGAGGCGTTCGAGGAGATGGGCTCCCGCGCCGAGGAGATGACCCGTGTCGCGATGCGTGCCTTCGCCGAGCGCGACCTGGCCGGCGCCGAGAGCCTGCCCGACCTGGACGAGATGATCGACCGTGCGAACAGGCGCGTCGTCGAGCATGTGCTGGACCTCGGAAACGACCTGGAGCTGCGGGAGAGGGGCGTGCGGATGATCGTCGTCTCCCGCTGCCTCGAACGAGTCGGCGACCACGCCGTCGACATCGGCGAGCAGACCGCATACCTGGTCACCGGCGAGTTCCGCGAGTTCACGGACGCCTCGCACCCCGAGCAGTCCTCCTAGTCGCACGGAGCGCCCATCGGGGCGCTACCCTCCCGCCCGCGATGAAGCTCTCCCTGGTCCCGCGGACCACCGAGTTCTACGACCTGTTCGCCGCCGCCGGCCAGAACGCGCTCGACACGGCGCGGCTCGTCGAGGCACGGTTCAAGAGCTTCCCCGAGCGAGAGGTGCGGCAGGCCGAGGTCAAGGAGCTCGAGAACAAGGGCGACGACCTCACCCGGCAGACGATCGAGCTGCTGAACACGCAGTACATCACCCCATTCGACCGTGAGGACATCTACGAGCTTGCGAAGGCGATCGACGACGTCGTTGACTTCATCGAGAACGCCTCCGACCTGCTGACGCTCTACAAGGTCGACCGCGTGGCCGCCGAGGCGCTCGAGCAGTGCCGCCTGCTGGTCGAGGCCGCGGAGAACCTCGCGAAGGCGCTGGCGGAGCTTCGTGGGCTGCGGAACACGGAGCGGTACCTGATCGAGGTCAAGCGCCTCGAGGACGAGGCCGACCAGCTCCTGCGCGGCGCGATCGCCGGCCTCTTCGAGAACCATGTCGACCCGGTCGAGGTGATCCGCTGGAAGGACATCTTCGACGCGCTCGAGGATGCGATCGACGCGTGCGAGACGGCCAGCGACGTGGTGGGCAACATCGTCGTGAAGAACCTCTGAGCTCCGGCCTGTGGAGCTCACGCTCTTAGCCGTCATCGTCGTCGCGCTCTTCTTCGACTTCACGAACGGCTTCCACGACACCGCGAACTCGATCGCGACCTCCGTCTCGACGCGAGCGCTCTCACCGCGTGCCGCGGTCATCAGCGCAGCAGTCCTGAACTTCCTCGGCGCCTTCGTCTCCTTCGAGGTGGCCGCGACGATCGCGAAGGGGATCGTCGACCAGGGAATCATCACGCTGGACATCGTCCTCGCCGGGCTGGTCGGGGCGATCACCTGGAACCTCATCACCTGGTACCTGGGGCTTCCGTCGAGCTCGAGCCATGCACTGATCGGCGGGATGGTCGGCTCCGCCGTCGCAGCCGAGGGCTTCGACGTCGTCCAGTGGAGCGGGCTGCGCGAGAAGGTGCTCGTTCCCTCGCTGCTCGCGCCCGCGATGGGAGCGCTCGTGGCGGCGGCCCTGATGATCGGCGTCCTCTGGGTGATCCGGAGGCGCGCCCCGGGCGTCGTGAACCGCACGTTCCGCCGCTTGCAGCTCGTCTCGGGCGGGTTCGTCGCCTTCACGCACGGAACGAACGATGCGCAGAAGACGATGGGAATCATGGCGCTCGCGCTCGTCGCGTCCGGGCATCTGGCGCCCGACTTCGAGCGGCCGCCGCTCTGGGTGATCGTCAGCGCTGCGACTGCGATGGGCCTGGGCACCTACGCCGGCGGCTGGCGGATCATCAAGACGCTCGGCACGCGCGTCGCCAAGCTGGAGCCCCCGCAGGGATTCGCGGCGCAGACCGCGTGTGCGAGCATCCTCTGGACGACGGCGCACTACGGCTTCCCGGTCTCCACGACGCACGTGATCAGCGGCTCGGTGCTCGGCGCCGGGGCCTCGGCGCGGCTGTCGGCCGTGCGGTGGGGCGTGGCCGGCAACATCCTCGTCGCCTGGGTGCTGACGATCCCGTGCGCCGGGCTCGTCGGCGCCGGCATGGAGATGCTGACGCGGATCCCCGGCGGCGCCCTGCTGGTCGGCCTCCTGACGGTGGTGATCGCCGCGGCGGCGTTCCTCGGCCGGAGCATCGAGAGCCGCCGCCTCGGCGTTCGCACCGCTGAGGGCTAAAGAAACCGTCGACCCGGCGGGATCATGTAGGCGTGGACACCCGCACGCGGGCCGACACCGTCCTCGCGCAAATCGAGCACGCCTATCGCGAGCGGTACCCCGTGTTCCTGCGCGTCGCGATCGCGATCGTCGGCGACGTCGAGCTCGCGCGGGACGCCGTGCACGATGCGTTCGTCCAGGCCGTCCGCCACCGGCGGCGGTACCGCGGCGGGGACGACATCGAGCCGTGGCTCTGGCGGATCGTCGTGAACGCCGCGCGGAAGCGCCGCCGTGGCGGGACGGAGATCTCCGCTGCAAGTGTGGAGATCGCGGCTCCGGCCACGCCGCTGAATGGCGATCTTCGGGCGCTTGTCGCTTCGCTGCCGGAGCGCCAGCGCCAGGCGCTCTTCCTCCGCTACTACGCCGATCTCGACTACCGGTCGATCGCCGAGGCGCTCGGCGTCAAGCCCGGAACCGTCGCTGCCAGCCTGCACGGCGCCCACCAGACCCTTCGACGACGCCTCGAGGAGACGGACCATTGACCGAGCTCCACGACAAGATCCGGCACGCGCTCGACGGGGTTGTGGGCTCGCTGGACGAACGCGGTGACTGGGAGCGCGTGCTCGCCGACGCCGAGCGGACCGGACGCCGGTTCCGGTTCGCCCGCCTTGCGAGTGTTGCTCTTGCAGCGGTCGCCGTTGCCGTCGCCGTGCTCGCCGCACCGTTCGAGGAGCGGCAGCCGAGCGTGGTCGAGTTGGCTTTGGCCGCGATCGGAGACGGCCCGGTCGTTCACGTCGTGACCCGCGGTGACTGGGGCGGCGCGCGCGTGGATCTCACCACGGGTGAGGTCGAGCCCGTGCACGCGGAGATGGAGATCTGGTTCGACCCGGGCCGCGGGGCGCGGTACGTGAGCCGGTTCGGCGAGAAGGTGCAGTCCGACTACGTGATCCCGTCGGAAGCCGTCTCCAAACAGGCGTCGGCAGGGCTCCTCGAGCTCGCCGACCGGTATCGCGATGCACTACGGACTGGACGTGCCAGGCAGGTCGCGGAAGGCACCGTGGAGGGCCGTCCGGTGCGGTGGATCCGCCTCGGGGGCGAGTGGAACCCGCGCGCCGAGGACGGCAAATCGCACCTACGCGCCGAGGAGGTCGCCGTCGACGCAAAGACCTTCGAGCCGGTCTACACGCGGTGGACGGATGACGGCCGCCCCGTGCGGGGCACAGGCCAGCTGATCCTGAGGCTGGAGAACCTGCAGGCCGACGAGGCCGACTTCTCGGGCCCTCGCGCGCCCCGCGGCCCGGTGGCCATCGGCGGCGCCGCCCTCGGCCGTAGGCTGAGCCGCGCCGACCTGGCGCGAGCCCTCGACGGACGAGCACTGTGGCTCGGCCCCGTCCACGACGGCCTCCCGCTCGTCGAGTCCCGAATCCAGGAGTTCCGCTCGAAGACGGACCCCGACGACGAGTGGGAGGTCGTCGAGGCCCTGTCCCTCTTCTACGGGTCGCTTACGAAGCGGCGGGCCGGCGTCCAGTTCCGGGACACCACGAAGCCGTTCGTCCAGGTGATGGAAGGGACGCATGCAGCGACCATGTGGCGAGGGTCGGAGGCCGCAAGCGACGTGCCCGAGGGCTCGCTGCTCATGGACGCCGGCCGGACGGGCTTCCTGCGCCATGAGGGCGTGCTGGTCTCGGTCAGCTCGCCGAAGCTGGTCGACGTCCTGTCTGCGGCGGCAGCACTTCGCCCGGTCGGCGACCTTCCCACGAGCCGTGGCCTCGACTTCGAGCGCATCGCCTCCCTCGTGCGACGGCGCCAGCAGACCCGGACCGAGGGGTTCGCGCCGGTCGAACCGCGGCCGCTCGTCCAACCTGGCGCGAAGGCGGTCCAGCGCGGCGCGGTTCGCGGCGTGACCGTCGTCCTCTACCAGGGCGGCGGCGCTCGCTTCGACACACGAGCGATGGAGCCGGGCCTGCAGCGCCTTCTACCCGAGCGGCTCCAGACGCGGTGCTTCAGGGTTGCCGGCGACGCCGTGACGAGCGGCGCCTACGGGAACGTGCCGAAGAGCGGCGTCCAGCAAGCTGCGCTGCTGGCGCAGCCGCAGGGCGGCCGGATTCCGGTCGCCAGGCCTCCCTTCGACGCGTGCGAGCTGGGCGGCGGGTTCGGGCGGAACTGGCTGCCCCGCTACGAGTGGCACTGGCCTCTGGAGATCGGTCTGACGACACGAGGCCGCCGCTGGTTCGACGACCGCGCGGCGGCGCGAGAGCTCGCGCACTTCGTCCGCAACGGCGCCCGGCGGCGTGCCCGGGCGGCGATGCGCCAGGGCTCGCCGGCTCCGCCGGCTGCGCGTCTTCTCGATCCAGCGCGGCCGGACATCCGCGTGACGTCGGGCGGCAATCGCTTCACTGCTTCCCTCAGGTCGCCGTCGGGCAGGAGGTTCTTCGTCGAGATCGACGGTGGGAACGTCCTTCGGTCGAACACGAGGACTCTCGCACGAACCACCTAAAGACCCTTAACAGACGCACAAGGACCCGTTAACCGGGCGCAACCATGGTCAACGAAGGGCCGGGTACTACTACGACGTGCTGAGACCTCCCCGCGTTCTCTCCAGCGCGGCCCCGCTTCTCATCGCAGCGGTGATGGGGGGCGGGGTTGCGCTCGCGGGTGCCGCGCTCCTCGGGATCTTCGACGACGACGAGACCGTGCCCGTGGCGGCCGCGCCCCTCGAGGCGAGCGCGCCGGCGAACTTCGCCCAGGGCCGGCGCCTGTCGGTCAACGAGATCTACCGCCGGAGCGCGCCGGGCGTCGTCCAGATCACGACGACGAGCGTGCAGGAGGTCGAGCCCGACCCCTTCCTGAACCCGTTCGGCTTCCCCGAGCAGCAGCGCCAGCAGGCGCTCGGCTCGGGGTTCGTGATCGACACCGCCGGCCGCATCGTCACCAACTACCACGTGGTCGAAGGTGCGGAGCAGATCGAGGTGAGCTTCTCGAACCGCGACAGCGTGCGGGCGCGGCTGATCGGCACCGACCCGTCCACGGACATCGCGCTGCTGAAGGTGAATGTGGACTCCCGGGCGCTTCGGCCGCTCGAGCTCGGAAGCTCCGACCGCGTCCGGGTCGGTGACTCGGTCGTCGCGATCGGGAACCCGCTCGGGCTCGAGCGGAGCGTCACCGCCGGGATCGTCTCCGCGCTCCACCGGCCGCTCCAGGCGCCGAACGACTTCACGATCGACGACGTGATCCAGACGGACGCGTCGATCAACAGCGGCAACTCCGGCGGGCCGCTGATCGCGGCGAACGGCTCGGTGATCGGCGTCAACACCGCGATTGCAACCGGTGGCACCGGCGCGACCGGCAACATCGGCATCGGGTTCGCGGTGCCGATGAACACGGTCCGCAACGTCGTCTCCCAGCTGATCGCCGAGGGCCGGGTCGAGCATCCGTTCATCGGTGTCGGCGCGCAGGCGGTGGACAAGGAGATCGCCCAGCTCTTCAACCTCCCGGCCGAGCGCGGCCTGCTCGTCGTCCGCGTCTACTCGGGCAGCGGCGCGGAGGCCGCGGAGATGCAGGCCGGCACCCGCGAGGTCGTGATCGACGGTCAGAGCTACCTGCTCGGCGGCGACTTCATCGTCGCCATCGACGGCAAGCCCGTCTCGGAGGCGCAGGACCTCCGGAAGGCGATCGTGGGCAAGAAGGTCGGCGACGAGATCGAGATCGAGGCCTACCGAGGCGACGACCGGCGCACCTTCAAGGTGCGCCTCGGCCGGCAGCCGGCCTCTCCACAAGACTAAGCCTGCTCGGCGGCGGCCTTCACGCCCTCGCCCCAGGTGGGGAAGGCGTGGTGCATGTGCGCGAGGTCGTCGACGGTCGCGCCGAGCTTCAGCGCGAGCGCGAGACCCTGCACCACGTCGCTCGCGTTCCGGCAGACGACGTGCAGACCGAGCATCCGTCTCGACTCGCGCTCCCAGACCAGCTTGTAGAGCCCGTGCTTGGTGTTGGTGTACGAGGAGCGCTGCACGTGCTTGATCGGGTGGACCGCGGTCTCGACGTCGTGCCCCTTGTCCCGTGCCTCCTGTTCCGTGAGGCCCACGGCGGCCAGCTCCGGGTCGGTGAAGATCGCCGTCGGCAGCCAGTCGTAGTCGGCCCGGGCGCCGTCGCCCCACATGTCGTCCACCGCGACCCGCGCCTCGTACTGCGCGACCGGCGTGAACTGGTGGGCGTTCGTGACGTCTCCGGCTGCCCAGACGCCCTCGACCGACGTGCGGAGGCGGTCGTCAACGACGATCCCGTGGCTCGTGTGCTCGATCCCGACGCGGCCGAGCTCGAGCTGCTCGATGTTCGGGACCCGGCCCGACGCCAGCAGGATCCGGTCGACGCGGACCTCCTCGTCGCCGATCGAGGCCACGATCGAGCCGTCCGCTCGCCGCACCCGGGAGACGCTGACGCCGGTCCGGATGTCGACGCCCTCGTCCGCGAGCGCCGCGGTGAGCTGCTCGGTCGCGTCCGCGTCCGAGCGGGGCGAGATCCGGTCCGCGGTCTGGACGAGCGTCACCTTCGAGCCGAAGCGCGAGAAGATCTGCGCCAGCTCGAGCCCGACCGGCCCGCCGCCGAGCACGAGCAGCGACGGCGGCAGCTCGGTCAGCTCGAGCGCGCTCACGTGGTCGATCCAGCCGACCTCGTCGATCCCGTCGATCGGCGGCACCGCCGTCCGCGACCCGGTGGCCACGAGGATCCGGTCCGCAGTGAGCCGCGAGCCGTTCACCTGCACCGTGCGCGCATCGAGGAACGAGCCCGTGCCCTCGTAGGCCGCCTGGCCCTTGTCGCGCAGGCGCTCGAGCCACGTCTCCTGGTCGACGATCAGCGAGTCCTTCCGCGCCTTGATCTTCGCGAGGTTGGGGTAGGACGGGCCGACCTCGATCCCGAGGGAGTTCGCCAGCCGCTCGATGTCGTATGCGAGCTCCGCGGCGACGAGGTACGCCTTGGTCGGCTTGCAGGCGACGTTGGGGCAGCTCCCGCCCCAGCGCGTGCTCTCGATCAGGGCGACACGGGCGCCGTGCTCGGCCGTGGCCCTGTTCGCGCCGTCCCGTGCACCCGATCCGGCGCCGAGGACGATCAGGTCGAAGTGCTCGCTCATGGGATTCCTCCGCGGTAGGTTCGGGGGCGTGGACATCCTCGCGTTCCTGGGGATCTCGGTGCTCGTCATCGTCACGCCCGGCCAGGACACGGCCCTTGCGATCCGCAACTCGCTGCTGGGCGGGCGCCGCGGCGGCGTCTCCACGGCCGTGGGCGTCTCGACTGGACAGGCGGTGTGGGCGCTCGCCACGAGCATCGGCCTTGCGGCGCTGATCGTCGCCTTCGAGCCGGCGTTCGTCGCGCTGAAGCTCGCCGGCGCTGCGTTCCTCGTGTACCTCGGCGTCCACGCGCTGCTCTCGGCGATCCGGGGCTCGCACGTCGAGCGGCGGGCCGCAGGAGGAACGCTGAGCCAGGGAGTCGCGTTCCGACAGGGCGTGGTCAGCAACCTCGGGAACCCGAAGATGGCGGTCTTCTTCACGAGCCTGCTGCCGCAGTTCGGCGCCACGTCGTTCGCCGGGCTCCTGTCGCTGGGGCTCGTCTTCTGCACGATGACGCTCGTGTGGCTGAGCGCGTACGCCTTCGTGGTGGCGCGGATCGGCGACGTCCTCCGCCGTCCGGCAGTGCGTCGCGTGTTCGACGCGGTCCTCGGCACCGTGCTCGTCGCGCTCGGGCTCCGGCTCGCGACCGAACGCAGGTAGTGCCGATCGAGCAGCGCTTCGGCGAGAGCCCGCCGCTCTCGATCGGCGTGGAGGAGGAGGTGATGCTCCTCGACGCCGGGACCCTCGCGCCGGTGGCCGCGGTGCGCGACCTTCTGGCGGCAACGGAGGGGGAGGAGCTGCCCGGTCGGCTGAAGACGGAGCTCCACGCCTCCGTCGTCGAGCTGAACACGAACGTCTGCGCGTCGGTGGACGAGGCGGTCGCGGCGATCCGCGCCCTGCGGGGCCGGGTCGCCGATGCGGTCCCCGGGCTCGGGCTCGCCATGGCCGCCTCGGGGTCGCACCCCTTCGCGGAGCCGGAGGCGCTCCCCATCACGGACGAGGCTCGGTACAAGGAGATGGTCGGCTACGCCGGGGTCACGGCGCGGCGCCAGGGCGTGAACGGCCTGCACGTCCACGTGGGCATGCCGGGACCGGACGAGTGCATGGCCGCGCTCGAGACGATCCTGCCGTGGATGCCGCTCGTGCTGGCGCTGTCGGTGAACTCGCCGTACGTCGCCGGCCGCGCCACCGGCCTCGCGTCGAACCGCGCGGAGATCCTGGCGCAGCTGCCGCGCAGCGGGGCGCCGCCGGTCTTCGAGAGCTACGGCGCGTGGGAGGCCTGGATCGACCGCTTCGTCGCGACCGGCCTGATGAACGACTACACGCAGGTGTGGTGGGACGTCCGCCCGCACCCGCGGTTCGGGACGCTCGAGATCCGCATGCCCGACCAGCCGACCGACGTCGACCGGACCGCCGCGTTCATCGCGCTCCTCCGCGACCTCTGCGCCTGGGCGCTCGAGCACCCGGCGAAGAGCGCGGCCGATCGCGGGATCTACCAGCAGAACCGCTGGGCGGCCGCCCGCCTCGGCCCGGACGCGCAGCTGATTCACGACGGCCGGGTCGTCACGGCGCGGGATCTCGCGGCGGAGCTGCCGGTCGAGCTCTCGCTGGACCCGGCGGAATCGGAAGGAGCGCTGCAGCTCCGCTGCGGTGGTGCCGCCGAGGCCTGCGCCGATATCGTGCGGCGCACATGGCCGTAGTCAAGGAGACGATCGAGGTGAGCGGCATCCGCTGCGAGCGCTGTGTCAACCGCCTCGCGGCGGCGCTCCGCGGCCACGACGGGCTCGAGTTCGCGACCGCGAACCTGATGGGCCAGGTCATGCTCGAGTGGGACGACGAACGCACGAGCCGCCAGGCCCTCGTCGAGGCCATGGCCGGCGCCGGGTTCAAGCAGCAGACGCTCTAGCGACGCTCTTCCGGCACGTCCGACAGCCGGTCGCCGAGCAGCGCCGGCGACTCGTCCGGCAGTCCGTCGGTCGCTTCGGCCGCGCCCTCGCGGATCCGCGCCCGCTCCTCCGTCGCCGTCTCGCCGCCTGCGACCTCCGAGGTGTCGAGCCCGTAGTGCCGGGCCAGCGCGTCCTCGTCGATGCCGTCGTCGACGGTCGGCGACTCGCCGATCAGCTCGCCGGAGAGCGTCGTGCGGACCTGCTCGGCGCCCCGGTCGACCTCGATCGAGGCCTTCGGGACCGCGTACCGGTGCTTGCGGAGCGTCCCGTGCTCGACGATGACGTAGTGGCTCGTCTCGCCGACGACGGTGCCCCACTGCTTGTCGTCAACCACCGTGATCAGGTCGTAGTCGTTCATCGTGACCCGGTGTACCCGGAATACGCGTCGCCGAATCTCCGTTCTCCTATGCGGAAACAGGCTGCTACGGTCGGGTCGATGAGTGAGGCCTCGGAGAGCTCGGCCAGGCAGTTGGCAACGGACGCACGAGACCGCGTGCGCTTCGAAGAGGAGGCTCTGGACCTGTCCGACCAGGTGTACGGCGTGGCGCGCAGACTCGTGGGCTCCCGCGAGGAGGCCGAGGATCTCGTGCAGGAGACCTACGCGCGCGCGTTTCGCAGCTGGCGGTCGTTCCAGCCTGGCACGAACCTCCGTGCGTGGCTCTTCCGGATCCTCACGAACCTCAACATCGACCGCGGCCGGAAGGTGCAGCGGACGCCGGACCTGCAGCCGCTCGAGGAGAGCGACTACTTCCTCTACAACAAGCTCGAGGAGAACGCAGGCGACGGCGCGCCCGACGAGCGGCGCGTCGTCGAGCGCTTGTCGCAGAATGACGCGGTGACCGCGCTGGCGGACCTGCCCCACGACTTTCGAGACGTCGTGCTGCTGGTCGACCTGGCCGACTTCACCTACAGCGACGCGGCGCAGATCCTCGACATCCCGATCGGGACGGTCATGTCCCGCCTCCACCGCGGCCGGCGCATGCTCAAGGGCACGCTGGCGACCGCGGCCACGGACGAGTCCTGATGTCCGGCTTCGCGTTCGATCCCTGCGACAAGTGCGAGCAGATGATGCAGCCCTACCTCGACCGGGTGCTGTCGGACGTGGAGATCAAGGAGGCGGAGGAGCACCTCGACGGGTGCGAGTACTGCCGGAAGCGCTACCGGTTCGAGGTCGAGTTCAGGACGTTCGTCCGCCAGGCGGTCGCGGAGCCGATGTCGCAGGAGCTGAAGGAGAAGCTCCGGTCCCTGCGGACGCCGCTCTAGCCGAGGGCCCGCCGCGGCCCGACGATCACGACGAGCCGGCGCGGGTTCTTGCCGGCGGGTAGCGGCCGGGCGCTGACGCCGAGCTGGTCGGCGAGCCGGCGGCCGATCTTCTCGCCGCCCGGCGGGAAGTAGACGGACGTCTCGGGGTAGTCGAACCGGCCGGCGCGGCTCACGCGCTTGATCTGGTACGCGAACGACCCGATGCGGTCGGCCACGCGGCGCGTGTAGCTGATGTCGCCGCTGCCGTTGAGCACGTCGACGGAGATCCGCCAGGGCGGCGGCAGCGTGGCCGAGGCGGTCTCGGCGCGGGTGTCGTGGCCGCCGATCCTGGGCGGGACGAAGACGGCGAGGAAGAGCGCGAGCGCCGTGACCCCGAGGCCGATCGCGACCGCGAGCCGGCCGCGCGGGTCGGCGGTCACCGGGCTGACCGGGAGTCCGGCCAGACGGCGCGCCTCGCGGCGGTCGATCCCGAGCGAGGTGGCATAGAGGAGCAGCGCCAGCGTCGCGCGCTCGCTCGAGCGGAAGCGGTAGAGGCGGCCCTCCTCGAGCCACTCGACCTCGTCCGGCGTGAGCCCTGCGCGGCGGGCGGCGTCCTCGGGCGTCAGCTGCCGCTGGAGCCGCGCGCGGGCCAGCGCGGAGGGCTCCTCGCGGGCGATCGACCTGACGGCTTCCATGAACGCGTTCATTCTGCGGGCTCTCCTCGCAACCTGCCGGGAATCTCATCGGCAGAATCGACGTCGCCTGGAGCGCCGAGATCGTCGCAGGGCACCAGGACGGGCTCGAATGCCCGCGCGCCCTCGTCCGGAACCCGGCTCCAGACCGAGCGACCGAGCACCACCGGGTGCCCGCGATCGCCGCCGTACGAGGCGGCCACGACCTCTCCGACGCCCTCGCGCCAGGCCCGGACCACTCGGTCGATCGCCTCCGGCGCCAGGTCGGGCCCGTCGGCGAGCAGCACGACCGCGGCTTCGACCTCGCCGCCGAGCGCGGTGAGCCCGCAGCGCAGCGACGCGCCCGGACCGAGCTCCCACTCGGGGCAGTGGACGAGGCGGGCGTCCGTGTCGAGCGGGTGCGCACCGGTGACGACGATGACCTCCTCCACGGTGCTCGCGCGCACCTGCCGCAGGACCTCGGGCAGCAGCAGCGCCTGCTTCGGGCCGCCGAACCGACTTCCGGCGCCGGCGGCCAGCACGACGGCCGCAATCACGTCGAGCGCGCCGCGGAACGGGCTGTGCCCGTTCCGCCGACTCGGCCATGGGTTGAGGGAGCGGCAGTTCGCATCTGGGCCGCGCGCCGCGAAGCGGCGCCCGGCTTCATAGGGTCGCTGAAAGTCGCGAGACTTTCAGCGAAACGGCTAGGCGCAGCCGTTGAGCCGCCGCCAGAGCCGCGTCACGTTGGCGACGTAGGTGAGCGTCTCGGCGGTCGGGGCGCCGCCCGCTTTCGCGACCGCGGTCGGCCCCGCGTTGTAGGCGGAGAGCGCCAGGTCGGTCGAGTGGAACCGCTGCAGCATCAGCCGGAGGTAGCGAGCGCCGGCGAGGACGTTCGACGGCGGGTGGTCGGGGTCGAGCGCGAGCTCGCGCGCCGTCGCGGGCATGACCTGGAGCAGCCCGCGGGCCCCCTTGTGCGACCGCGCCTTCGCGCGGAGGTTCGACTCGACCTTCGCGACGGCGACGAGCAGCGCGAGCGGCAGCCCGGTGTCGCGCGCCGCGCGCTCGAACGCGGGACGGAAGTGCCGCGGCAGCGGGCAGGCGCGGTCCGCGATCGGCACCGCCGGGCTGGCCGGTGCGGGTCGGGCCGCAGCGGCCGGCGTCTTCTCTGCGCTCGCCGTCGAGACGGCGGCGCCCAGCCACGTGCAGGCCGCAGCTACGAGGAGAAGTCCGAAGAGGCGAAGCCGCATTGGGCGGCGGACACTACCGTCACCCGCCTGAGACGGACGTGCTCTCGATCGTGATCCGCTCGGTCGGCGCCTCGGTCTGCGGGTTCCCGAGCTTGCCGATCTTGTCGACCACGTCCATCCCCTCGACGACCGTCCCGACCACCGCGTAGTCCGGCTGGAGCTCCGCCCTGTCGCGGGTGACGATGAAGAACTGGCTGCCGCCGGTGCCCGGCTGCTCGAACCGCGACTTCGCCATCGCGACGACGCCCTTCGTGTACTGCGTGTTCGGCGGTGGCGGGTCGATCGTCGTGTAGCCGGAGCCGCCGTTGCCCGTCCCGGTCGGGTCGCCGCCCTGGATGATGAACTCCGGCACGATCCGGTGGAAGCGCGTGCCGTCGAAGAACCCGCGCTTCGCCAGGTCGACCATCGAGTCGCCGTTGCACGGCGACTTGCTCGCGTCGATCTCCACGGTGAAGCTCCCGTGCGAGGTGACGAACTCGATCCTCGGCCGGGCGTCCCTGTCGAGCGGCTGGATGTCCGGCGGGTGCGTCGGGTCCTGGATCTCGACCTCGCACGAGGCGACCTGTGGCCCGGGGCCGCCGTCATCTCCGCCGCAGCCGGCTGCGAGGAGCAGGCCCAAGAGGAGGAGGACGGCGCGCTTCATGCGGCCACCTCGTCGAGCGCGCGCCGGATCAGTGCCCGGGCGATCTCCAGCTTGTAGGCGTTCTGCGGCAGCGGCGTGGCGTCGTCGAGGGCCGCCTCGCCGGGCAGCAGCCACGGGATCGGCGCCAGTCCCGAGACGGCGATCCGCGTTCCGTCGCCGAATCGCGCCGCCGCGACGCCGACCAGCGCGAACGAGAAGAGCCGACGGTCCATGGCCTTGAGGTACGCGCTTGCCTCGGGGGCCGGGACGTCGATCTCGAGGATCAGCTCGCCGGGCTTGAGCGTCGTCAGCCCCCGGTCGTCCTCGGTGGGAAGCCGGTAGAGGTCGGCGAGCGGGAGCTCCCGCCGGTCGGTGTGCAGCGTCGCGTCGAGCGCGAGCAGCGCGGCGGCCGGGTCCGACGGATGGGCCGAGGCGCACGGCTCGTTCGCGATCACTGCGTGCTCGCGGTGCAGGCCCTCACGCGCGAAGCAGCGCTCGCCGCCCCGCAGCCAGCACGGGTACTTCAGGCGCCAGTACCAGCACCGCGTCGCCTGGAGGAGGTTCCCGCCGATCGACCCCATGGCGCGGAGCTGCGGGGAGGACGCGAGCCGGCAGGCCTCGCGCAGCGCCGCCGGGATCTGCCGGTCGACCTCGAGCTCGCCGAGCGTCGTCCCCGCGCCGATCCGCGTCCCGTCGACGCCCCGAGGGACCACTGCGCGCACGTCCACGAGCGTCGTCGCCTGGACGATGCGATCGCGGAGCAGCGGGACGAGCTCCGTCCCCCCGGCGAGCGGCACCGAGCCCGAGTCCTCCTCGAGCGCGGTCCGCGCCGCAGACAGCGAGTCAGGCCGCAGGAGCTCCAACCTGCTCCGGTCGTCGCTCACGGGCCTCCCGCAGGGCGCGCAGCATCTCCTCCCGGCTGATCGGCAACGAGCGGACGTCCGCCCCCGTCGCGTCGCGGATCGCGTTGGCGATCGCGGCCGCGGTCGGGATGATCGGCGGCTCGCCCAGGCCCTTGGAGCCGAGGTTGGTGAGATGCGCGTCCGGCGCGTCCACGAGATCGGTCACGATCACCGGGACGTCGGCGATCGTCGGAAGCTTGTAGGCATCGAGCGTCTGGGTGAGGATCCGGCCGGTCGCAGGATCGACGAGCCGGTGCTCCGAGAGGGTGTGCCCGATCCCCTGGATGATCCCGCCCTCGACCTGGCTGGACGCGCCCAGCGGGTTGATCACGCGGCCGACGTCGTGGATGGCGGCGATCCGCTCGACGCGGACCTCGCCGGTGTCGACGTCGACGGCGACCTCCGCGACCTGGACGCCGAAGGTCATCACCCTCATGCCGGTCGGGTTCGGGCCGCGCGAGCCCTTCCCGAGGATCTGCGCGTCCTCCAGCAGGCCGGTGATCTCCTCGATCGGCCACGAGCCGCCGTCCGAGCAGACGATCCGGCCGCCCTCGAGGGAGAGCAGTCGCTCCTCGCGTTCGTACCGCTGCGCGGCGATCTCGAGGAGCTGCTGCGCGGCGTCGGCTGCGGCCGACCGGACCGCCGGGCCCATCGACGGGATCGTCGACGACCCCGCGGAGATCGTCGCGTACGGGCCGCGCGAGGTGTCGCCGAGGGAGACCTCGACGCGGTCGACCGGCAGGCCGAGCTCCTCGGCCGCGATCTGCGCCATGGCGGTCGCGCTGCCGGTGCCGATGTCCTGCATCGCCGTCACGACCGTCGCCCTCGCGTCGGCGCCGACGCGGACCCACGCGTACGACGGCGGGCCGCCGCCGCCGTACCAGACCTGGCTGGCGAGCCCGACGCCGCGCTTCCACGTCCGGTCCGAGCTCGCCCGTACCTCCGCCCGCCGCTCCCAGTGCGGCTGGGCGCGCGAGTAGCACTCGAGCAGGTTCTTCGACGAGAACGGCCGCTCGTCCATGGCATCGCGGTCGGCGTGGTTGCGCCGCCGCAGCTCCAGCGGGTCGAGGTCGAGCTTCGCCGCGAGCTCGTCCATGAGGCACTCGAGCCCGAAGGTGCCCTCGACGAACCCCGGCGCGCGGAAGGCCTTCATCGGCGGCGTGTTCAGCTTCGCCGCATACTCGACGGTCCGCACGTTCTCGCAGGCGTACAGCATCCGCATCGGGCCGCCGGTGGACGCGAGCCAGCCGCCCCAGCCGTTCGAGTTGACGAACTCCCCGTCGAGCGCGGTCAGCGTCCCGTCCGAGCGGGCGCCGACGCGCAGCCGCTGGATCGTCGCGTTCCGGTTGCCCGCGTCGAGGTTCTCCTCACGCCGGGTGAGCATCGCCTTCACGGGCCGCCCCGTCAGACGGGCGAGCTCGGCCGCGACGTAGGTGGAGGCGTCGGGGCCGTTCTTGGAGCCGAAGCCCCCGCCCATGAACTCGCAGACGACGCGGACGTGGTCGTGGGGGAGGCCGAAGTGGTCGGCGACGTTCTCGCGGACCCCCCAGACGAACTGCGTCGAGATGTAGACGGTCAGCCGGTCGCCTGCCTCCCACTCGCAGACCGTCTGGTGGGTCTCCATCGAGTTGTGGATCACCGTCTGCGTCCTGTACTCGGCCTCGAGGACGACGTCGGCCTCGGCGAAGCCGCGCTCGACGTCGCCGCGCTCGTGCCGGCCCGGCTCCTCGACCAGCTCGTTCCGGCGCACCGCCTCGTCGGGGTCGAGCAGCGGCTCGAGCTCCTCCCACTCGACCTCGAGGAGCGCGAGCGCCGCCCGCGCCTGGTCGTAGGTGTCGGCGGCGACCGCCGCGACGGGAGCGCCCTGGTAGGACGGCTCGTCCGTCAGCGGCTCGACCCCCGGTCCGATCACGCCGCGGACGCCCGGCGCGCGCTCGGCCGCGCGCGTGTCGAGCTCGCGGACGCGGGCCCTGGCGAACGGGCTGCGCAAGATCGCAGCGTGCAGCATCCCGGGCAGCTGGATGTCCGCCGTGTAGCGCGCCTCTCCACGGGCCCGGAGGTGGCCGTCCTGCCGCGGCACCGGCTGGCCGACCGTGTCGCGCGCACCGGCCGGCCACTGCTCGAGGGCGTCCTCGTCGACCACGATCCACTGCTCGGTGTAGCGGCCCTCGACCTCCTTCTCGGTCCGGATCAGTCGCGCCACGTGGCGATCGCCTCCTCGATTTTCGGATACGTCCCGCACCGGCAGAGGTTCCCGGCCATCGCGTGGCGGATCTCCTCGGTGCTCGGTGCCGGATTGGCCGCCACGAGCGCGGTGGCGGAGACGATCTGCCCCGGCGTGCAGAAGCCGCACTGGAGCGCATCCGCCCGGACGAACGCGTCGACCATCGGATGGTCCCGCAGGCCCTCGATCGTCGTCACCTCTCCGTCCACAGAGTGGACGAGCGTGATGCACGAGAGGACCGGCACGCCGTCGACCTGGACCGTGCACGCCCCGCAGTGACCCTCGTTGCAGGCGATCTTCGTCCCGGTCAGGCCGATGTGCTCGCGGAGGTAGTGGGCGAGCGAGGTCCCGACCTCGGCGTCGACCGCGTGACGCTCGCCGTTGACGACCACCTCAGGCACCGGGCGTCACCGCGATGATGTCCGCCAGGTGGATGAGCGCGAAGACCGAGCGTCGGGTCAGCACGCGCTCGCCCTCCTCCTCGATGTCGGGAAGCTTCCGCCAGAGCTCCTGCGCGGTCGAGAGCAGCTCCTTGATCTGGTCGAGCTCCGTGGGGTAGCCGTTGCGCTCGTAGCACGCGTTGAGCGCGAGCCCGATGACCCCGATCGTGTCGGCCTGCCCGGTCCAGAGGAGCGGCGTCGCCATCGAGAGGTACTGGTGGACCCGGGCGAGCGCCATCGACTGGCGGAACTCGTCCCGGCCGCTGGGCGTCGACGGCTCGAGCGGCTCCTCGCCGTCCGCGATCCGGTTCGAGTTGCCGGAGAGCATGTCGCGGAGCTGGCTCTCGTTCAGCCCTGCGGTGATCGCGGTGCGCAGCGCGATCGTCAGCGACTGCGGCTGGCGTCCGTACGGGTAGTCCGAGGCGTAGAGGATCTGCTCGGGCGGGACCTGGTGGAAGAAGTCCAGCAGGTCGACCGGGCTCCAGACCGAGGTGTCGAAGAACACGCCCTGCCGGCCGGCGAAGCACCCGGCCAGCGCGGCCAGGTCGGCGATGCCCGCGTGGGCGATGATCAGCTGCGCGCCCGGGTAGCGCCCGACGAGGCGGCGCAGGTGGTCGGCGATCGGCGGGAGGCCGCGGCCGCCGTGGATCAGGATCGGCACCTTCCGATCCGCGGCGAGCTCGAAGACTGGCGCGAGCCGCTCGTCGTTGAGCGCGAACCGCTGCGCCCTGGGGTGGAGCTTGATCCCGCGTGCGCCGAGGTCGAGGCACCTGATCGCTTCCTCGATCGGCCGCTCGTTCATGTCCAGCCGGACGAACGGGATCAGGCGGCCGCCGGAGCGCTCCGCGTGCGCGAGCGTGCGGTCGTTCGGCCCGCTGAAGGCCGGCTCGCGGTCCGGCTCGTCCATGCAGAACATGAACGCGCGGGAGATCCGGTACCGGTCCATGACCTGCTCCAGCTCCTCGTACTGGCCGCTCGTCCCGTCGATGTCGTGCCCGAGGTGGAGGTGCGCGTCGAAGATCTCGGCGTCGTCGGGCAGCAGCCGACGGAGCTCGTCGTCATAGCTGGCAATGAGCGCCTGGGCGCGCGATAGAGCTTCGTCCACCGTCGCGCAGTCTACGTTCGGGCGCGACCGTCCTAGCCGGTTCCCGAGGTCGCGAGATAGGATCCTCGACCATGACCGACGTACTCATCTATGCCGATTCCATGTTCGACGCGGCGATGCGGCACGAGGTGCCGGTCCCCGTCCCCGACCCGTTCCTCTACATCGAGAAGGACGGCGAGCGACACGCCGTCGTGACCTCGTTCGAGAGCTCGCGCATCGAGCCGGTCGGGATCAAGCCGCACCCGATGGAGGAGTTCGACTACGACGAGCTGCTCGCGCAGGGACTGCCGCGCTACGAGGTCCTCATGCAGACCATCGAGCGCGCAGTCGTCAAGCTCGGGGTCACCGAGGCGAAGGTGCCGACGACGTTCCCCGTCGGCCTCGCCGACCGCCTGCGCGCCAAGGGTGTCGAGCTGACGCCCGATCGCGAGTTCTTCGCCGAGCGCCGCCGCGTCAAGAGCGACGTCGGCCTCGCCGGCATCCGCAGGGCCCAGAAGGGGACCGAGACGGCGATGGGCGCCGCGGCCGAGATGCTGCGCAACGCCGAGGCGTCGAACGGCACGCTCATGCTCGACGGCGAGCCCCTCACCTCCGAGCGCATCAAGGCGCGCATCACCGAGGTCTTCAACGAGCACAACCTCGTCTCCGACGAGATGATCGTCGCCATCGGCGGGCAGGCCGCGTCCGGCCACGACATGGGCTCCGGCCCGGTCGCCCCCGGCCAGGCCGTCGTCATCGACCTCTTCCCGCGCGACCGGGAGACCGGCTACTACGCGGACATGACCCGCACCTTCGTCGTCGGCGAGGTCCCGGAGGAGCTGGCCGAGTACCACCGGCTCGTCTACGACGCGTTGCAGAAGTCGCTCGCCGAGGTGAAGGCGGGTGCGGACGGACGGGAGATCTTCAAGGTCGTGTGCGACGTGTTCCACGAGGCCGGCCACCCGACCCAGCTCTCGAAGCAGCCCGGGGAGGTCCTCTCGAACGGCTTCTTCCACGGGTTGGGCCACGGAGTCGGCCTGGAGGTGCACGAGCCGCCGTCGCTCTCGCGCGACCCGAGCCACCTCGTGGCCGGCGACGTGATCACCCTCGAGCCCGGGCTGTACCGGGAAGGGTGGGGCGGCGTGCGCCTCGAGGACCTCGTGCTGGTGACGGAGGACGGCGGCGAGAACCTCACGCAGTACCCGTACGACTTGCAACCGTAGGGTTTCTGGTTCGTAAACGGCGGGTAGGACCGTGGCTCCTTCTCCTGGAGGTGTCACATGGCGACTCGTGCCCGCGAGACCGACCATCCCGTGCTCGACCACGAGCCGGAGCGTCCTGGTCTTGCCTCCCGCCGGGGTGAGGAGACCGCCGACGCCGCACTCGAGCGCATCGCCGCCAAGCGATGGCGGGTGGCTCTCGCGCTCACCGGCGCCATGCTGGTCGTCTACTTCGGCTTCATCCTGCTGATCGCGTTCGCGAAGGGCTTCATGGGCGAGGAGATCACCGACGGGCTGTCCGTGGGGATGGCCCTCGGCATCCTCGTGATCCTCACGACCTGGGCTCTCACGTGGACGTACGTCCGTTGGGCGAACCGCGTCTACGAGCCCGAGCTCGAGCGGCTCAGGAGCTCGGCGTGATCGCCGCGAAGTTCGTCCCCGGCGAGGCCAACTCCGTCGCGATCGCGTGCTTCCTCGTCTTCGTCGGGGTGGCGCTCGGCATCTCCTGGTGGGCGGCGCGGCGCACCCGCACGACCGACCACTACTACGCGGCCGGCGGCAACGTCACCGGCTTCCAGAACGGGCTGGCCCTCGCCGGCGACTACATGAGCGCCGCGAGCTTCCTCGGCATCGCCGGGCTCGTCGCGCTGAAGGGGTTCGACGGCCTGATCTACTCGATCGGGTTCCTCGTCGGCTGGCCGATCGTGCTCTTCCTGATCGCGGAGCCGCTGCGGAACCTCGGCAAGTACACCTTCGCCGACGCCGTCGCCTACCGGCTCAAGCAGACGCCGGTGCGGCTCGCCGCGGCGGTCGGGACGCTCTCGGTCGCGACCTTCTACCTCATCGCCCAGATGGTCGGCGCCGGGACGCTGATCAACCTGATCTTCGGCATCGACTACGCGATGTCCGTGGTGATCGTCGGCGTCGTGATGCTGACGCTGCTGCTGCTCGGGGGGATGATCGCGACGACCTGGGTGCAGATCGTCAAGGCCGTCCTGCTGATCGGCGGCGCGACGGCGATGGCGTTCCTCGTCCTGGGCGAGTTCGGCTTCAACCCGCTCGACCTCTTCCAGACCGCGGAGCGGGAGAACGGGGCGGCGGTGCTCGCGCCCGGGTCGCTCGTCTCCGGCCATTGGGACGCGATCTCGCTCGGGCTCGCGCTCATGTTCGGGACTGCAGGCCTCCCGCACATCCTGATGCGCTTCTACACCGTGCCCGACGCCACGGCGGCGCGCGCCTCGGTGCTCTACGCGACCGGGTTCATCGGCTACTTCTACCTGATCATCCCGGTCGTCGGCTTCGGCGCCTCGGCGCTCGTCGGCCGCGAGCTGATCGCCCGGGTGGACGCCGGCGGCAACATGGCCGCGCCGCTCGTGGCCGAGCTGCTCGGCGGGACGGCCTTCCTCGGGTTCATCTCGGCCGTGGCCTTCGCGACCATCCTCGCGGTCGTCGCCGGCCTGACCCTGGCGGGCGCCAGCGCGCTCTCGCACGACATCTTCGTGCACGTGCTGCGCGGCGGACACGCCACCGAGCACGAGCAGATGCGCGTGGCCCGGCTCGCCACGGTGGGGTTCGGGCTGCTCGCCATCCTGCTCGGCATCCTGTTCCGCGGCCAGAACGTCGCCTTCATGGTCGGGCTCGCGTTCGCAGTGGCGTGCAGCGCCAACTTCCCGGCGCTGCTCCTCTCCATCACC
>DATBMH010000082.1:0-11734 GCA_036554945.1 Gaiellaceae bacterium
GTCCCGCCGCCCTGCTGATCCTCGGGGACGCCCTCGTAGACCTCCGTCGAGACGAGCCGCTCGTTCGGGACGATCTCGCGGTACTCGCCGTGGAACGCAACCTCCATGCCGTCGGGGGTCACCATCACGGAGCGCCAGGCCCCGCCGACGCGCAGGTCGATCTCGGCGACCGTCATCTCGCCGCGGTTGGCGTGCCACCAGCGGCTGACGAGCTCCGGCCTGGTGTAGGCCTCCCACAGGAGGTGCTTCGGCGCGTCGAACTCCCGCGTGATCAGGATCTGCTCGTCGGTCGGGAGCGTCACCGTCGCTGTCCGGCTACTTGCCACCTTCATCTCCTTCCTCCTTCTGCTTGAGGTCCTCCAGCACGACGTCCAGCTGGTCGAATCGGTCCGACCACGAACGCTCGTAGTCCTTGACCCAGTCGTGAATGGGCTTGAGCGCGTGCCCGTTCAGCCGGTACAGCCGCTGCCGTCCCTCGTTGCGCACGTCGACCGCCCCCACCTCTCGGAGCACCCGCAGGTGCTTGGACACCTGTGGCTGAGCGAGCGCGAGCTCCTGCACCAGGTCGTTGACCGGGCGCTCGCCCGCGGCGAGCAGATCGAGGATCTGCCGCCGGCGAGGCTCCGCGATCGCGTTGAACGCATCCGCCGTCGTCGCTGCTCGTGCCATGCCGGGATCTTATATTCCGATATAGGAATATGTCAAGTCGGGCTGCTGGGAAAGCGCTCGTCCCCCGGGTTGAGATCGAGTCGGCCGCCGTCGCGGCATTCCGGTGGGACGCGGTACTCGAGGCTCGAGCCCGTGCGACCCGTGTTCTCGACCAGCTGCTGCGTCATGAGCTGCCGCGCGTGGTCGGCCGAGAGACCGAGCCGGCGACCGAGCTCGACCCCGGACTGAAACGCGTAGCACTCGGTGGCGCCCTCGTCGGCGAGACCGCGGAGGTGCCACGACTCGTGGGCGAGAACCGCGATCGCCCGGCCCGTGCGACTCGATCTGACCTCTCCCTTGAACGCGAGGCGGTACAGGTCGAGGCACCGCTCGGGCGTCAGGTAGGCGAGGTCGCCGCCGACGACGGCGACGCCGTCGGCGTGCTGGACGGCGCCGACGTAGTCGCCCGACTCGTCGCATCTGATCGTCACCGGCTTGCCGGCGATCCGCGAGGCCTCGGCCGAGAACCGCTCCGTCGCTGCGGCGCGGGTCTCCGTGGAGAGCCCGTTCCAGCCTGTCCGGGCCTCGACGACCCAGAAGAGCGCGGCGAGCGCCGCGATCAGGCCGACCCCGAGGACGAGGCCTCGCCACGGCCGCGACTCGGGCGCGGCGGGCGCCGGACCCGTCTCTTCCTCCTCGAGCTCACGCTCCTCGGCGATCCGCTCCGCCAGCTCCTCCGGCGTTTCCCCCGCGTACGGGACCCAGAGCTCCTCGTCGCCGTCACGGACGAGGACGAGCTCGTCGGTCTCGCCGCCGTAGCCGAGCTCCTCACGGTCGGCATCCTGCGGGCCTCGGTCGCGCGACGCGGCCGGCGCGGCCCGATACGCCCCGACGAAGAAGTGCAGCTCGAGCCCGAGCGCGATCAGGAACGGCACCCAGATCGGCACCGCAGCCTGCAGCTCGTACGGCCCGAAGATCCAGACCAGCACGAAGACCACGAGCCCGAGCCGGACGAGCGTCGGAGGAGCCGGAAGCGCCTGCACCCGGCGAACCTAGCCCGCGGAGCTCAGTCTGCGACCGGCGGCCGGGCTCGTTTGAGACTGCTGCGTCAGGTCGGCAGCGGCCCTCCCCCGACGGCGATCACCAGGCCGGCGGCTCCCGCGAGAAGCAGGGTGAAAACCACGCCTCGGCGAAACGCGAGCAGCAGGAGCGCGGCGCCCGCAAGGACGAGGAACTGCCACGGTTCAGCGAGGGCGAGCGTCAGCGGGATCGCGACGCCGATGATCGCGCCGATCGCGGCGGGACCGGAGCCGTCGAGGAAGGCGCGTGCACGGCGGTCGGCACGCAGACGGTCGAAGCGGCCCGCGCCGAAGAGGACGAACGCGAAGGAAGGGGCGAAGGCGACGAGCGAGGCGACGAGCGCTCCGCCGACTCCCGCCGCCGCGTAGCCGACGACGGCCACCGTGTGCACAACCGGGCCGGGCGTGATCTGACCGAGCGCAACCGCGTTCAGGAACTCGCCGTCGGTCATCCAGTGGTAGCGGTCGACGGCGTCGGCCTGCATGAGCGGGATGATCACGAAGCCGCCGCCGTAGGAGAGCGCTCCGACTTTGAACGCGACCCAGGCGAGGGTGAACAGGCTTCCGGTGGCGGCGACCCCGCCTACGGCCAACGGCCAGGCGTGGACCGCGAGCCCGTGTCCTCTGCCGCTGCCGTCTCGCTGCCAGGCGAGCTCGACCGCTCCACAGCCGAGCAGGACGAGAACGAGCCATGGGCCGAGCGTGGCCGCGGCGGCGCCCCCCAGCAGCGCGTAGACGAGCCAGCGCCCCCGCGCGGATGCCCGCTGCCAGCTCGAAGGCACCAGGCTGGTGCCGGCCCGCACGGCCACGGCGGCCACCCCCGCGCCGGCCCCGGCGCCGGCGCCCCGTACCCAGTCAGGCGCGGAGCCGGCGAGAAACAGGGCCGCGAGCGCCAGGATCACGACGAGACCCGGAAGGATGAAGGCCGCGCCGCCGACGACTGCGCCCGGCCGTCCTCCGACCCGCCAGGCGCAGAAGATCGCGAGCTGGGTCGAGGCCGGCCCGGGCAGCAGGTTGCAGGCCGCGACGGCGTCCTCGAACTCCTGCGTCCGCAGCCACCGCTTCCGTTCGACGCAGAGCTCGCGCAGCAGCGCAATGTGCGTCGGCGGCCCGCCGAAGCCGATGCAGCCAATCCGACCCCACTCCCGGGCCACGACGAGGAGACCGGGTCGCACGGGCGCGGGACGAACTGCCTCCGATGACACCGGCGTCCGCCGAGTCAGGGCGTCGTGGGCTCGAAGAGCTCGATGCGGCTCGGGTCGGTGTCGCCGACCAGCTCGAGGAAGAAGCCGATGCGGGTATCGAGCTCCGCCGCGCAGCGCTCGAAGGCGCCGTTGCCGGGCGCCGCTGCCGGATCGGGGATGCTCCAGTGGATCGTCTGCGGGGCGCCCGGGTACTCCGGGCAGACCTCGCGCACGCGATCGCAGAGGCTGATCACGAACTCGAAGCGTCGCCGGCCGAAGGTGCTCAGATGCTTGGGCGTCCGGTCGGAGATGTCGATGCCGAGCTCGCGCGCGACCCTCACGGCGTCGGGGTGCAGCGGCTTGGGGCTGCTGCCTGCGCTCGCGACCTCGACGGTCCCGCGGGATCGCTCCAGGAGCAGCGCCTCGGCGATCTGCGAGCGTGCGCTATTGCCGGTGCAGAGGAACAGCACCCGCAACGGGCGCGCGCGCCGACGCGGGCGAAGGGTCCCGCCGTCCGAGGCGGCGAGACGCAGGCCGGGATGGAGAGCCGGCCCGGCTTCGGACAGCAGCAGGCTGAGGCGATCGAGCTCGAGCCGGTAGTACGCGTCGCGGCCGTCGGCCGAGCTTCGCCGCGAGGAGACGACCCCGGCCCTCCGCAGGAGACGCAGGTGATACGAGACCAGGCTCTGGGGCCGGCCGAGCCACCCGCACAGCTCGCGAACGCGTAGGTCGCTGCACGCGAGCGCGCGCAACAGCCGCCAACGCAGCGGGTGCCCGGCCAGGGAGAAGAGCGCGGGCGGCGTGTTGTCGGTCAGCGCGCGTGCGCGGGGCATCGCGACCTCACGGTCATGCTTGAAGATACATCAACTTCAGTTGATGTATCCAACGTGTCGCGACGTCACCTCAATAGAAAACCCCCGCGTGTGCGGGGGTTTTCCGTAGCAGGCCTGTAAGCCGGATTCTGTCGTGGATGACCATCTCTCTAGGCCGCCGGTCTCCCGACGGCTCGAGCGGCGCACCCGGCTCCTCGGCGGGCAGCGTCAGCGGAGCCTGCTTCGCCTTGCACCGGACGGGGTTTGGCTAGCCACCGCGTCACCGCGATGCTGGTGGGCTCTTACCCCACCTTTTCACCCTTACCCTAGGCGTCTCCGGAGAGTTGTCTTCGCCTCTGGCGGTTTCCTTTCTGTGCCACTTTCCGTCGGCTTTCGCCGCCTGGGTTTTCCCCAGCGTCCTGCCCTGCGGTGTCCGGACTTTCCTCGAACCGGCCTGCGCCGGCTCGCGGTCACCCGGCCTGCAGACCCAATTGTAGCCCGTTTTCCTGGGGTTTTCGGACGCGGAGCCTGAGCCCGCACTCGGGGCAGCACACGGTCCCATTCGAGCGGAGCACGAACTCGCCGCACGACGGGCACTCCAGGCTGGCGCCGCGCATGAGCGCGACGAGCTCCTGGTCGAGCGTGCGGTTGAACGACTCGATGCGCTCCATCAGAGCCTCCGGAACACCCCCACGACCCGGCCGAGGATCTGCACGTACGGCGAGTAGATCGGCTCGAGCGCGTCGTTCTCCGGCTGGAGCCTGATCCGGCCGTCCTCCCGGAAGAACCGCTTGACGGTCGCCTCGTCGGCGGTCTCGTCGTCACCGGCGAGCGCGACGACGATCTCGCCGTTCCGCGCATCCTCCCGGCGCTGCACGACCACGATGTCGCCGTCGAGGATCCCGGCGTTCACCATCGAGTCGCCCTTCACGCGCAGAAGGAAGTCCGCGCCGCTGGACAGCGGCTCGGGGACGCCGATCTCCTCCTCCACGTTCTGGTCGGCGAGCAGGGGCCCGCCGGCGGCGATCTGCCCGAGGAGCGGCAGACGCTGCATCTCCGTCTCGGCCGGCTGCCCCGGGCGCCGCCGGTCGGCCAGCTCGATGGCCCGCGGCTTGGTCGGGTCGCGCTTCAGCGCGCCGGCCCGCTCGAGCTGGGCGAGGTGCGCGTGGACGGTCGAGGGCGACCGCAGGCCGACGGCCTCGCCGATCTCCCGGACCGTGGGCGGGTAGCCGTGCTCGTCGACGTACTCGTGCAGGTACTCGAGAATCGCGCGCTGCCGCTCGGTCACCGGTTGGCCTCCTTCCGCGAACATGTGTTCGATCACGGTACCGGGGCGGCCGGACGGCGTCAAGGAATGAAAAAGGCCCCCTCTCGGGGACCTCATGCGCTGGAG
Source organism: Gaiellaceae bacterium (assembly GCA_036554945.1). GTDB lineage: Bacteria > Actinomycetota > Thermoleophilia > Gaiellales > Gaiellaceae > JACDAN01. The sequence goes on from DATBMH010000082.1 coordinate 5,117, forward strand.
AGGACTTGAACCTCCACGGGCCGCAAAGCCCACAAGGCCCTCAACCTTGCGCGTCTACCAATTCCGCCACCAGCGCGCGCCGGTCAGTGTAGCCGCAGCCCTCCGCTACTCGAGGACGCGGAAGAGCAGGATCGTGTTGAGCCCGAAGATGAGGGCCACGACGATCGTGACCCGCGTCAGGTTCCGCTCGACGATGTGCGTTCCGCCCTGGGAGGCCGGCGTGAACCCCATCCCGCCCAGACCCGCCTCGCGCCCGGAGTGGAGCAGCACGAGCACGATCAGCGCGATCGAGACGATGAAGTGGAAGAAGACCAGTGCAGCCTGGCCGAGCTGGAACCCGACGAGCACGGCGGCGAGGATAGCAGCGGCTATCCGGCGCCCAGATTGCGGATCTCGCCGATCAGATCCGTCGCGATCCGGTCCTTCGTGATGTACGCGGAGGCGCCGGCCTTGCGCGCCCTGTCGACGTCGCCCGGGTCCGTGCCGCCGGTGAGGATGAGAACGGACGCCTCGGGATCGCGCCTCAGGATGCGGGTGGTCGCCTCGATCCCGTCCATCACCGGCATGCTCACGTCCATGACGATCACGTCGGGGTGCACTTCGCGAGAGCGCCGTACCGCAGCCTTCCCGTCCTGGGCGGTGGCGATCACGGCGATGCCCTTCTCGGCGGCCAGCATCGCACGGACCATGTCCACGAACAGCGGCTCGTCGTCGACGACGAGGACGCGGATCTCGCGGGTGAGGGCGCTGGCAGCTTCCATCGAGTTTCACCATGATTGTGACGGTTCAGGAGGCAGGTTGTGACAGATACGGACATCCGTGAGCGAATCCAGAAACTTCTGGTCACAGGCGACAACCGCCTGAAGCAGGGCGTCTCGCCCGAAAAGGTTCGCGGCAGCTATGAACAGGCGCTCGAGCTCGCCCGCGGGGCCGGTCTGGAGGACGCCGTCAGGCCGCTCGTCGAGCTCCGCCTGGCCGATCTCGAGCGGCTCTCCGGAGGATCTCCTCCACCCGATCCGCCTGCCGCCTGAGGTCGTGCCCCTCCGCGGCCGCGCGGGCCGCCTGGTTCGGGCGGGGGAGCGCGGCAGCGGCGCGGAGGCCGCGGGCGATGTCTCCCACGTCGGTTGGATCGACCAAAGCGCCTGCCTCAGCGGGGACGAACTCCGGCGGGCCGCCGACCCGCGTGGCGACCACCGAGCGTCCGGCCGCCATCGCCTCGAGCAGGGCGAGGCCGAAGGGCTCGATCAGGCTGGGCTGGCAGAGGACGTGCGAGCGCGCGAGCCAGCCCGGGATCTGGTCGTGGCCGACGCGGCCCGCGACCGTCACCCCGGGACGGCCCTCGAGGCCGCCGCGAAGCGGACCGTCGCCCACGAACGTCAGCGTCCCGTCCCCCACCTCCGCGAACGCGTCCGCGAGGCGGACGACGTTCTTGCGCTCGATAAGCGAGCCCACGCACAGGAACGCGGTCGCGCCGTCGGGCGCCGGCGTCACGGCGAAGCGCTCGAGGTCCACCCCGCAGTCGACGACCTCGACCCTCCCGCGCGCCTCCGGGACCTTCGCTTCGAGCTCGTCGCGGAGGTACTCCGAGACCGCGACGACCGCGGCCGCCCGGCGCACCACGTAGCGGGTCGCCGCGCGGATCCCCGGAAAGGCGCCGATGTTCCGCACGTCGCGCCCGTGCGCGGTGACGACGAGCGGCGCCCGCGAGGCGAGCGCGGCGAGCAGCCCGGTCGGCACGAGGAAGTGCGCGTAGACGACGTCCGGCCGGAACCGCCGCGCCGCGGCCACTGCGTCGCGCCCGAGCCGCAGATACCTCGCCTTCCCGCCCGCGCGCCGGTCGAGCACCGCGCGCTCGACGTCGTGACCCCGCTCGACGAGCTGCCCCTCCAGGGCCCGGACGAAGGTCCCGAGATCCGGATCCTGCGGCCCGGGGTACATCTGCGAGACGAGGAGGATCCTCACCGCGGGGAGGCCCGGCTACGCGCGCTGTGCGTCATAGGTCCCGTACTCCTCGCGCAGGACCTCGCAGATCTCGCCGATCGTGCACCGGGCGCGGAGCGCCTCCCGCATCGGCACGAGCAGGTTCTCGTCGGTCCCCGCGACCCGCCGGACCTCCTCGAGTGCCCCGGCAGCCGCCTCGGCGTCCCGCTCCGCGCGCACCCTCGCGGTGCGCTCGAGCTGGCGCCGCTCCGCCTCCGGGTCGAGCCGGTGGAGCTCGATCGGCTCCTGCTCGTGCTCGTGGTACCGGTTGACCCCGACGATCACGCGCTCGCCGGACTCGACCTGCCGCTGGTACTGGAAGGCGGCGTCCTCGATCTCGCGCTGGACGAACCCCTGCTCGATCGCGGCGACCGCGCCGCCGAGCTCGTCCACCCGCTCGATCAGCTCCCATGCCGCCTGCTCGAGCTCGGCCGTCAGCGCCTCGATGAAGTACGAGCCGCCGAAGGGGTCGGCCGTGTCGGTCCCGCCGGCCTCATGCGCGAGGACCTGCTGGGTCCGGAGCGCGAGCTTCGCCGACCGCTCGGTCGGGAGCGCGAGCGCCTCGTCGAACCCGTTCGTGTGGATCGACTGCGCGCCGCCCGCCACCGCCGACAGCGCCTGCACCGCAACGCGGACGATGTTGTTCTCCGGCTGCTGCGCCGTCAGGGTCGACCCGCCGGTCTGCGCGTGGAATCGCAGCGCCATCGCGCGCGGGTTTGTCGCGCCGAAGCGCTCCTTCATGATCCGCGCCCAGAGCCGGCGCGCCGCGCGGAACTTCGCGATCTCCTGGAAGAAGTGGTTGTGGGCGTTGAAGAAGAACGACAGCCGCTCGCCGAAGTCGTCGGGTGAGAGGCCGGCGGCCACGGCCGCCTCCGCGTACGCGATCCCGTTGGCGAGCGTGAAGGCGAGCTCCTGGACGGCCGTCGAGCCGGCTTCGCGGATGTGGTACCCGGAGATCGAGATCGTGTTGAAGCTCGGCAGCCGCTCCGCGCAGTAGGCAAAGAGGTCGGTCGTGATCCGCATCGTCGGCCGCGGTGGGTAGATGTAGTTGCCGCGCGCGCAGTACTCCTTGAGGACGTCGTTCTGGACGGTGCCGCGCAGGCGCTCGCCCGAGACGCCCTGTCCCTCCGCGACTAGTTCGTAGAGGAGGAGCAGCAGCGCGGCGGGAGCGTTGATCGTCATCGAGGTGGAGACCTCGCCCATCGGGATCCCCTCGAAGAGCAGCTCCATGTCGGCGATCGAGTCGATCGCGACGCCCGTGCGCCCGACCTCGCCCGCCGACCGCGGATCGTCGGAGTCGTAGCCGAGCTGGGTCGGCAGGTCGAAGGCGGTCGACAGCCCGGTCTGTCCGCGGTCGAGGAGGTACCGGAACCGCTGGTTCGTCTCCTCGGCCGACCCGAACCCCGCGTACTGGCGCATCGTCCAGGGGCGACCGCGGTACATGTCCGCGTACGGCCCGCGCGTGAACGGGTACTCGCCGGGGCGCTCGAGCTCGAGCCTCTCGACGTCGTCCTCGGTGTAGACCGGCTTGATCTCGATGCCCGAGTCGGTCTCGCGGCCCTCTTCGGCGGTCGCCATGGCAGGAATCGTACGTCCGACTGCACAATTGACACCTGATGCGGCGCGTCGCCCTGCTCGCTGCTCTCCTGGCCGTTGCTGCGCCTGGTCCGGCCTGGGCGGCCGATGCCGTCACGCTCTCGGCGCGACCGGCGGTCGCCGTCTACGACTCGACTGTCCGTCTCGAGGGGACGACGGTGCCCCTCGCCGAGGTCTTCCTCGTGCAGCAGTCGACCGTCGTCGCGCAGACGCGATCCAGCCCAAACGGGGTCTTCGTCTTCGAGCGGGTCGCCCGCCGGCCGGGCACGTTCCAGGCGCGGACCTTCGGCGGACAGTCGGCGGAGGTCGCCGTCCGCATCCGCCCCCGGCTCCGCAGCGAGCTCCGCGGCTCGACCCTCACCGGCCGTCTGCTTCCTGCCCGCTCGGGGACCGTCGCGGTCCGGGTGCGCGGCCGAACGCGCCGCGTGCCGGTCGGCTCCGCCGGCAGGTTCCGGGTTCGACTCGGCGCGTTCCGCGCGGGACCGCACGTCGTCCGCGTCTCGTTGCAGCCGGTGGCCGGCTACCTGGCCGTCGCGCGAAGGTTCTCGTTCCGGATCCACCGGCAGGCGCTCGGGCTCGGCTCGCGCGGCTCCGGCGTCCTCGCCCTGAAGCGCAGGCTGCGGGAGCTGGGCTTCGCGCTGCCCCACGTCGACTCCGGCTACGGCTACGGGACCTTCGAGGCGGTGCTCGCCTTCCAGAAGGTCCACGGGCTCGCGCGGACCGGGCGCGTCGACGCCCGCTTCTGGCGTGTCCTCGAGAGCACGTCCCGCCCGAGGCCACAGGTGCCGCGCGGCGACTACCTCGAGGTCAGCAAGAGCCGCCAGACGCTGTACGAGGTCCGCGACGGACAGGTCGTCAACGTCATCCACGTCTCCACCGGCGCGACGGGCAACACGCCGGTCGGCACCTGGCACGTCTACCGGGAGGTCTTCGGCTGGGACTGGGTGCTGTACCACCCGATGTACTTCCTCCGCGGCTTCGCGATCCACGGCTATCCGTCCGTGCCTGCGTACCCGGCGAGCCACGGCTGCGTGAGGATCCCGCTCTGGATCGCGAACGGCCTTCGCCAGCGCTGGGGCTTCGGCTCCGTCGTGCGCGTCTACGGGTGAGGGTTCGCGTCCGGCTGTTCGCCGGGCTCCGCGAGCGGGCCGGGTGGAGCGAGCGCGAGGTCGAGGCGGCGACCGTCGCCGACGTGTGGGGCGAGCTCGGGCTCGGCGAGGAGCCGGCGGGGCTGCTCTACGCGGTGAACCAGGAGTACGCCGAGCGCTCGACGCCGCTCGCGGACGGCGACGAGGTCGCGGTGATCCCGCCGGTCTCCGGCGGCGCGTTCCGGCTCGTCGACGGCCCGATCGACCTCGCCGCGGTCGTCGCCGAGGTCGAGGACGAGCGCGCCGGCGCGATCGCGACGTTCCAGGGGGCCGTCCGCCGCCGGTCGCGCGGCCGGGACGTGATCGCGTTGGAGTACGAGGCCTACTCCGGCATGGCCGAGAAGGTCATGGCCGAGATCGCTGACGGCGTCAAGGAGCGATACGACCTCTGCGCCGTGGCGATCACGCATCGCACCGGGCGCTGCGAGATCGGCGAGGTGTCCGTCGCGATCGCGGTCTCCGCCCCGCACCGGCAGGATGCGCTCTCGGCCTGCCGCGACCTCATCGACGAGCTGAAGGAGCGCGTGCCGCTCTGGAAGAAGGAGCTCTACGAGGGCGGCGAGGAGTGGATCGGCCGCGGCTCGTGAGCTAGGGCTGCGCGCAGACGACCCAGACGCGGATCGTCACGTTCGGCGCCCCGATCTTGTCCCAGCGCACGTACCACCCGACCGGGGTGGGGTTCCCGCTCGGCTCGGTCTCCGTCACCTTCGGATCGCCGGCCTGCACCCACCAGCCGCCGCCCGTCGCCACCTCGTTCGCGGCGCAGAGCGCATGGTGGCTGTCACTCGGAGTCGACGAGTTCGCCTTGTCGCTGTACCGGATGAGCAGGTTGGTCAGGCCCTTGTCGCCCTTCGGCCCCTGGATCCCTTGAATCCCCTGGATCCCCTGAGCGCCCGGCAGGCCACGCGGCCCCGTCGGCCCGCGCACCGACCCCCGGAAGTCGGCGGGCGTGAGCGATTTGTTCCTGACGTCGAGGCCGGTGATCGAGCTGTTCGCGATCTGGCGTCCGGTGATCAACGCGGACGTCGTCGCGACAGCCGTGCCCGACAGCGCCACGAAGAGCGCGATCGACGCGACGACCATCGCCGGCGACAACCGGGGCAATCTCTTCACGATCCCTCCTCCACCTTCGTCTGGCGTAGCCGCACGAGTCTGAGGCGGCGGGCGGACGGAGACGCCGTGGACGAGCGCTACGTCGTCAGGCGGGCTCGACGGTGATGCCCCAGTACGCGCGCTGCGGATTGTTCGCCGACGTCCCGCCGACGACGATGATCCGCATGAAGATCGTCGAGCCCGCGGCCAGCGCCATCGGGCCAGGCGCAGTGCAGGCCAGATCGGTAGCCGCGTCGGTACCGGCGATCGTGCAGCCGAGCTGGGAAGGCGTCGACTCGCTGAAGCTTCCGGGCGGCGCCTGGAGGAGCTCGATCCGAACGCTGCCGTTCGACGGCACGTCGGCGAAGACGCGTGCGGTCAGGTTGCGCGCGACGAGATTCCGTCCCGGCACGAGCGAGGCGGCCTCCTGCACCGAGACGGCGGCGGGCCCGACACCGTTGACCCCGGCTCGGCGAAACTGGCTGCTTCCGGGACCGCTGGCGATCGGAAGCGAAGCGGCTTGCCCGGTGAGCAGAGCCGAGCCCGTGGCACCGCTGTCACCTTTCTCACCTTTCGGCCCCTGAAGCCCTTGCGGCCCACGGACTGAGCCACGGAAGTCGATCGGTCGCAGCGAGCGGTTCTTCACGTCGAGACCGGTGATCGAGTTGTTCTTGATTTGCCTCCCCGTGATCAGGACCGACGTCGTGGCGACAGCCGTCCCCGACAGCGCGACGAACAACGCCAGCATCGCCACCACCATCGCCGGCGATTGGCGCGTGAGACTTCCGAGCAAGCGCTTCAC
>DATBMH010000106.1:0-19754 GCA_036554945.1 Gaiellaceae bacterium
GAGAGTGGAGCCAGCCGGGCTCGAACCGGCGACCTTCGCGCTGCCAGCGCGACGCTCTCCCAACTGAGCTATGGCCCCGCGGGCGGGATTGTAGCTAGGAGGGCCTAGGCGCTCGCCGCGTCGAGCTCGACGGACGGCATGTCGCCCCAGAGGTCCTCGAGCCCGTAGTACTCGCGCGTCTCCGGCGTGAAGACGTGCAGGACGACGTCGAGGTAGTCCGCGACGATCCAGTTGCCGTCGCGCTCCCCCTCGACGGCGCGCGGCCGCGACCGCTCGTCGGCCTTCATCCGCTCGCGCACCTCGTCGTAGATCGCCTTCGTCTGCCGGGGGTTCCGCCCGGTGGCGAGCACGAAGAAATCGGTGTACGCAGTGACAGGCCGCAGGTCGAGGATGATCACGTCCTCCGCCAGCTTCTCCTGCGCGAGAGCGGCGATGCGGCGGGCTTGTTCGAGCGATGTCAGTGTCGGAAAGCGTCCCTTCGGGTGCTCACGAAGTGTAGCTTCGACCCGAGGACGGCACCGTGTCCCGGTAGAGGCCGAGCCGCTCGATCTCCCGCGCGACCTCGGCAGGGACGAGGTCGTCGATCGGCTCGCCGGCGGCGACACGGTCCCGGATCTCGCTCGAGGAGATCGGGTGCTGGTCGATCCGGATCACCTCCACGTCGCCCTCGGGCGCCGGATGGCCGGGCCTCCCGCCGACCGCGATCCGCGCCAGCCTCCGCACCTCCTCGGGCTCCTTCCAGCTGCCGAAGCTCTCCCACTCGTCGCCGCCGAGCACGAAGTACGGACGGTCGAGATCGGCGTCGCGAAGGAGGTCGGCCGTGTACGCATGGTCGTCGAGCCGGACCTCGCCGAACCGCCCGAGCGCGAGCTGCGCGAGCCTGAGGCGCGCCTCTGCGTCCGCGACCGTGCCCTTGTGCCCGGGTCGCTCGGCGACGAGCACGAGCAGCTCGTCCGCGCCGAGCTGTTCCCTCGCACCCTCCGCGAGCGCGACGTGGCCGAGGTGCGGCGGGTCGAACACGCCTCCGAGGATTGCGACGGTCACGAGAGGATCAGCGTCTCACCGTCGACCTCGACCTCGGCGCCCGTCTTGGCGCCGGCCGCGCGAAGCGCGGCCTCGAGCTCCGGCTGGTCCGGCGCGGTCCCCGTGATCCGGTAGCCGCGGTCGGTCCGGAGGATCCGGAACCCGATCCGCGCCTCGGGCCGAGGCCGGTAGACGAGGAACTCGACCATGCCGTCCTCGCCGGTCTCCTCGGGCTCCGGCGCGGGCGGGCAGAGCTCGAAGAGCGCGTTCACGAGCTCGTCGACCCCCTGGCCCGTCACCGCCGACGTTCGGACGACCCGCAGGATCCGCTCGTCCTCCAGCGAGAACCCGACCTCGCCCGCGACGTCGACCTTGTTCAGCACGACGATCTGCGAGAGCCTGTCGAGCTCCGCGCCGTACGCGGCGAGCTCGCCGTCGATCAGCCCGAACCGCTCCGCCGGATCGCCGTCGGACGCGTCGATCACGTGCACGAGCAGCCTGGCCCGCTCGAGGTGGGCGAGGAACTCGTGGCCGAGGCCGACGCCCTCGCTCGCGCCCTCGATCAGCCCCGGCACGTCGGCGACCGTCAGCTGGCGACCGCTCGGCGAGTCGACGGTGCCGAGGACCGGAGCGAGCGTCGTGAACGGGTAGTCGGCGACCTTGGGCTTCGCGTTGGAGATCCGCCGCAGCAGCGACGACTTCCCGGCGTTCGGCAGTCCGACGAGCGCCGCGTCAGCCATGAGCTTCAGGTGCAGCTCGAGCTCCAGCTCCTCGCCGGGCATCCCGACCTCCGCGAACCGGGGAGCCCGGCGCGTCGGCGTGGCGAACTTCCGGTTGCCCCGGCCGCCGGAGCCGCCGCGCGCCGCCACCACGCGGGAGCGCGAGCCCGCCAGGTCGGCGATCAGGTCGCCGGTGTCCGAGACGACCTGCGTCCCGAGCGGGACGCGAAGCACGACGTCCTCCCCGTCGGCCCCGTGCTTGTTCGTCCCACGGCCGGGGCCGCCGGATCCTGCGCGGAACCGCTTTCGGCCCTGGAAGAACGAGAGGTCGCGCAGGTCGGGATCGACCTCCAGCACGACGTCTCCCCCGCGCCCGCCGTCGCCGCCGTCCGGCCCGCCCTTCGGGACGTACTTCTCGCGCCGGAAGCTGAGCGCGCCGTGCCCGCCCCGCCCCGCGCTGATTCGAATTCGTGCTCGGTCGTTGAACACGGCCTCACGCTACCGCCGCGGTGCTAGCGTGGTCGCGGAGTGAATATCGGAATCTTCATCTACGACGGCGCCGAGGAGCTCGACTTCACGGGCCCCTACGAGGTCCTGACCCAGTGGGCGCGGCTCGTGGAGGACGAGCGCGAGATCTTCGTCTTCACCATCGGCCGCACCTCGGACCCCGTTCGCTGCTCCCACGGCCTCCGCGTCATCCCGGACTACGCGAAGAGCGACGCGCCGCCTCTCGACCTGCTGCTGTTCCCGGGCGGCCGCGTCAACCAGTTCCTCGAGGACGCGGAGATCCATGACTGGATCCGCGGCATCCGCGACACCGGAGCGCTCATGACGAGCGTCTGCACGGGAGCGCATGTCTACGCGAGCGCCGGCGTCCTCGAGCATCGGCCCGCGACGACGTGGTACGGCGCTCTCGACTCGCTCGTCGAGATCGACCCGACGATCGAGCTCCGCCGCGACGACCGGTTCGTCGACAGCGGCGAGGTCGTCACGTCCGCCGGCGTCTCGGCCGGGATCGACATGGCGCTCCACCTCATCGCACGGCTCGACTCGCGCGAGCGCGCGGAGCTGGTCCGCCGCTACATGCAGTACGAGACGCCGCTGTACGTGTAGCTACTGCTGCTCGCCGACGGCGACCGTGCGCCGCTCGCCGCTGCGGCGGAACTCCACACGGCCGTCGCGGGTCGCGAAGATCGTGTCGTCGCGGCCGAGGCTCGCGCCGGGGCCGGGCCGGAAGCGCGTGCCGCGCTGCCGGACGAGGATCATCCCCGCCTTCACGTCCTGGCCGTCGAAGATCTTCACGCCGAGGCGCTTCGACTCGGAGTCGCGGCCGTTGCGTGAGGAGCCGAGTCCCTTCTTGTGTGCCATCTAGCTCTCGTCCTTCTTCGTCGCCGTGGTCGTCTTCTTCGTCGCGGTGGTCGAGCGTGATCTGGACGAGCTCGACGCGCGAGTCGTCTTCTTGGCCCCGATCGACTCGATCTGGATCTGGGTGAGGCTGCTCCGGAAGCCCGTGTGGCGCCGGTAGCCGGTGCGGCGGCGGTACTTGCCGATCCGGATCTTGTCGCCCTTGACGTGCTGGAGCACCTTCGCGGTGACCGTCCCCTTCGGGGCGAGCTCGGCCTTGCCGTCGCCGCCCTCGAAGATCACCTCGGGCTGGAACGTCTTGTTCTCGTCCACCGAGAGGCGGTCCACGAGGAGCTTCTCGCCCTCGCGGACGACGTACTGCTTCCCACCCAGCTTGATGATCGCGTAGCTCATAGAAAACGCCGGGGATTCCGGCGGAGGCTCAGTCTACCAGCGGTTTCTGGGCCTTTTCGGACTCGGCTGCGGGCGTTTCTCTCCCACCCGCGCCGTTGGACTGGGCGGACGGCTTGCGCCGCCTCCGGCCGCCACGAGAGCCGCGTCGAGTCTTCTTCTTGGGCTTCGGCTCCTCGCCGTCCTCGGCCTGCTCGGCCTTCGCCTCGACCGGCGCCTCGTCCTTCTCCTCCGGCTCGCCCAGCCCGCGGTCGGGCAGGTGGATCAGGACCGGCGCGTCGGCCGGACGACCGTTCTTCTCGCTCTCGTCCGCAGCCGCAGCGCCCTCGACGGTCGCCTCGGCGGGCTTCTTCTTGCGCCTTCGGCCGCCGCGCGAGCCGCGCCGCGTTCGCTTCTTCGGCTTCGGCGCCTCCTCGGCGGCCTCTGCCTCTCCGGCGGGCGCCTCCTCGGCCTCCGCCTCGGGCTCCTCCGCGACCGCATCGGCGGCCTCGGCCTTGGCCTTGGCCTTCGGCTCCTCCGGCTTGGCGATCCTGCTCCGGCGCGCCCTGGTCGGCTTCTCGGCGAGCGCCTCCGCAGTGATCGGCGGCTCGTCCGCCTCCGCGCGGCCGACGGCGACTGCGTAGGCCGTCCCGTCGAGCACGCGATTGATCCGCACCTTCACGCGCTTGCCGACGCTCTTCGCGCCGTCCGCGACCGCGATCTCGACGCCGTCGCGCTTGGCGACTCCGACGGTCGGATCGTGGAGCCCGACCTCGACGAGCTTGACCTCGAGCTCCTGGTCCTCCTCGACCGGCGCCTCGGGCTTGAGCTTCGTGACCGGGCCCCTCGCGACCACCTCGAAGTGCTCGGGCGGCACGCCCTCCTTGGGCTCGACGAAGAACCGCCGGCGGGCCCGCTCCTCGATCGCCTGGAGCCGCTCCGCGCCCGGCCCGATCAGGACCGCCGCGACGTGGGGATTCACTTCGATGCGGTACGCACCGGTGCGCGAGCTCGCGGCCAGCGAAAGGAGCTTGCGCTCGGCCTCCACCGCGGCCGAGATCTCCGAGAACACGACACCGTCGCCGGTGCAGGTCGGGCAGCGCTTCGTGAGGATCTCGCGCGGCCCGTGCGAGACGTTCTGGCGCGTCATCTCGACGAGGCCGAGCGGCGAGATCTCGACGACGTACGTCTTCGTCCGGTCGCGCTCGAGCTCCGTCTTCAGCGCATCCTCGACGGCCTGCCGGTTCTTCGGGTTGGCCATGTCGATGAAGTCGATGACGATGATCCCGCCGATGTCGCGCAGCCGCAGCTGGCGCACGACCTCCTTGACGGCCTCGAGGTTGTTCTTCGTGATCGTGTCCTCGAGCCGGCTGGCGGAGGACTTCGAGCGCGAGCCGACGAAGCGGCCCGTGTTCACGTCGATGACCGTGAACGCCTCCGCGTAGTCGAAGATGAGGTAGCCACCGGAGGGCAGGTCGACCCGGCGCGAGAGTGTCGACCGGATCGCCTCCTCGACGCCGAAGTCCTCGAAGAGCGAGGCCTTGCCGCTGTGCTTGTGCACCTTCTCGGCCATGTGCGGCGAGGTCTTCTTCAGGTAGCCCACGATCCGCTTGTAGGTCCGGTCGTGGTCGACGACCGCCTGCTCGAAGTCGTTCGTGAAGAGGTCGCGGACGACGCGCAGCGGCAGCTCGGCCTCCTGGTAGACGAGCGCCGGGGCCTTCGCCTTCTCGGCGCGCTGCTGCACTTCCTTCCAGAGGCGCTGGAGGAAGTCGATGTCGCGCTCGATGTCCTCGGCCGACGCGCCCTCGGCGGCGGTGCGGACGATCATGCTCCCCGTCTTGGGCGCGACGGACTTGAGGATGTCGCGCAGCCGGGTCCGCTCCTCCTCCGGCAGGCGCCGGGAGACGCCGAAGCCCTCGCCGCTCGGGACGTAGACGACGAAGCGGCCGGGCAGCGAGATCTCCGTCGTGAGGCGGGCGCCCTTCGACTTCATCGGGTCCTTGACCGCCTGGACGAGGATCTCCTCGTTCCGGCTCAGCAGGTCCTGGATCTTCCGGCCGTGCCTCCGGCCCTCGAGCTCGGGCGTGACGATCTCGTCGACGTAGAGGAAGCCGTTCTTCTCGAGGCCGATCTCGACGAACGCGGCCTCCATGCCGGGCAGGACGTTGTCGACCGTGCCCTTGTAGATGTTCCCCGCGATCGAGCGGCTCTCGGGCCGCTCGAGGTAGACCTCCGAGACGAGGCCGTCCTCGAGGATCGAGACGCGCTGCTCGGTCACGTCGACGGAGACGACGAGCTCGCGCTTCGCGGGCGGCGGGAGCGCGCGCGGCGTCGCCGTCCGGCGGCGCGGCTGGCGCGCCCGGGCCTCGCGGGGCTTCCGCTCGGGCTTCTTCTCCGTCTTCGTGTCGGCCTTCTCGGCCTTCTCGGCCTTCGCCGCCGTCTCGCCCGGCTTGCGCCGGTTGCGGCCGCCGCGGCTACCCCGCCGGCGTCGGCGTGCGGCTGTCGAGGTCGGTGTGTCTGCGGCCGCGTCGGCGGCCGGCGTCGCTACTGCAGGGGTCGGTTCAGCCTGCGTGACTGCAGGCGCGGAACGTTCAGTCGGCTTACGCCGAAACCATCGCAACAAGTGAAAACTCCTTCGGTGTTGTCGCGCGCGCGAAGACCTGCTCCGGAGGCCGGGCGCTTCACGCGCTGCGAGATTGACGTCAGATGCATATCTGGAAGCAAGGCTAGCAGCAGCTGATTTCCAACCCGGAAAGCCGCCCTACGCCGCCGCTGCCGGCCGCAGCTTCGCCTGCTTCGTCCTGATCGCACGTAGCCGTTGCGTGAGACGGGCCCAGGCCCACGGCTCCACCTCGCCGTATCGGGCCGCCGTCTGCGCCCTCGTCGCCGCGAGATACTCGAACCACGCGTCGGCTTCCTCGATCAGAAGCAGCTCCTGCGCATCCCGCTTGTTCATGCGCAGGAGACTAGGTCCTGGACCGGACGGACTAGCGGCGCCTGACCGCGATCGCCTGCAGGACGCCGATCGCGAGCAGATTCGTGACCATCGCGGAGCCGCCGACGCTCACGAACGGGAGCGGAATCCCGGTGATCGGCGCGATCCCGATCGTCATCCCGATGTTCACGAAGGTCTGGAACAGCAGGCCGAAGACGATCGCCCCTGCGACGGTTGCCGTGAAGGGGTCGCGGGCGGTCGCGATCACGCGGATCCCGCGCCACATCAGGAGCAGGTAGAGGCACAGGAGGATCGAGGCGCCGACGAAGCCGCGCTGCTCGGAGAGCGCCGCGAAGACGAAGTCGGTCTCGTGCTCGGGGAGGTAGTCCAGGCGGGTCTGCGTCGCGCCGGTGACGCCGCGGCCGTCGAGTCCGCCGGAGCCGACGGCGGTGATCGACTGGTTGATGTTGTACGCGGAGCCCTGCGGGTTCTTCGACGGGTTCGTGAAGGCGGTGAGCCGGTCGCGCTGGTACGGCTCGAGGATCTCGACGCCGATCGCCGGCCCTGCCCAGAGCACGAAGGTCGCGACGATCGCGCCGACGGCGGCGATCACGGCGAGGTCGCGCCAGCGCGTCCCGGCGAAGAAGAGCGCGGCGACCAGGATCGCGCCGTAGACGAGCGCCGTCCCGATGTCCGGCTGCAGGAAGACGAAGAGCATCGGCACCGCGGCGATCCCGATCACGAGAAGCGTCGTCCGCGACTCGGTGACCCGCCTTCCCTGATCGGCGAGGACGGCGGCGACCACCAGCGCGAGCAGCAGCTTCCCGAACTCGGACGGCTGGAACTGGAAGAAGCCGAGGTCGATCCACCGCGTCGAGCCGCGCACCTCGGTGCCGACGACCATCACGACCACGAGCATCCCGAGCAGCACGCCGTAGATCGCCTTCCAGAACCGGCGGTAGATCGACGGGTCGACGAAGAGCGCGCCGACCAGGCCGACGGTCCCCATCAACGCGAAGATCGCCTGGCGGGTCACGTAGTAGTCGGGGTCGCCGGCGATGTCCTGCCGCGTGATCCCGTCGAGGGCCCAGAGGCCGAACCCGACGAGCCCGGCGACCGCGGCGAGCATGACCCAGTCGAGCCGGCGGACGAACGAGACCGCGCGGGCGGTGTCGGCGCGCGGGTGGCGGCGCGGCCGCGATGGAGCTGAGGCTGCGTAGTCCGCCATCGCCTAGTCCGTCTCCACCCCGGTCTCGACGACCGTCGCATGCTTCCCGAAGTACTGCTCGAAGATCTTCAGCGCCGCCGGCGCCGCGGCCGTGCTGCCGTGGCCGCCGTTCTCGATCACGACGCACACGACCAGCTCCGGCGAGTTGTCCGTCGGGCCGAACCCGCACCACCAGGACTGGTCGACCATCTGCGCGTAGCCGTCGCCGTCCGGATCCACGCTCTTCTCGGCCGTGCCGGTCTTGCCGGCGATCGGCACCGGGAAGCTGCCGAACACGCCCGCCGACGTCCCGTAGGACGCGTGGGTCGCGCGGAAGAGCCCGTCCTTGATGACGTTCAGCTCGGCCGGGTCGACGTTGACGTCCTTCGGCGCCGGCGAGAGCACCGCCTTCACGGCGCCCGAGTTGCCCGGCTGCTCGACGCTCGACACGAGATGCGGCGTGACGAGCTTCCCGCCGTTCGCGAGGAGCGCGTAGAAGCGCGCCATCTGCAGCGGCGTCACGAGGAGGTCCTTCTGCCCGATCGCGAGCTGGACCGAGTCACCGGACTTCCAGAGACGCTCGACCTCCCACGTGTCGGGGTAGCGCTCCTTCGTGAACGTCTTGCGCCGCCACTCCGGCGTCGGCAGGAGGCCCGTGGCCTCGCCGCCGATGTCGAGGCCGCTCGCCTTGCCGAAGCCGAACGCCGACGCCCACTTCTGGAGCGGGCTGCCGAACTCCGGCGGGAGCCCGTAGAACTCGAGGCCGAGTTGGTAGAAGTAGGTGTCGCACGAGGCTGCGAGCGCCGTGGGCATGTCCATCGCCTCGTTCGCGAACGGGTTCCAGTTCCTGAAGGTCGTCCCGTCGATCTCCATCTTCCCGGTGCACGAGAGCGGCTCGTAGGCGCCGACGAGATGCTCGCGCATCGCCGCGAGCGCGGTGACCGGCTTGAAGGTCGAGCCCGGCGGATAGAGGCCCGCGACGGCGCGGTTGAGCCCGGGGTAGTTCGCGCGCTCGGCGGCGTTCTGGTCGAGCAGCGGGCGGAGCTGCGCCTGCTTCGGCTTGCCGACGTAGATCCGCGGGTCGTACGTCGGGTTCGTGGCCATGGCGCGGATCGCGCCGGTGCGCGGGTCGATCGCGACGGCGGCACCGGCGTTCGCGTACCAGCTCTTGTTCTCCTTCGCGACCTGGATGCCGTAGACGAGCGCGTCCTCGGCCGCCCGCTGGAGGCGCGCGTCGAGGGTCGTGCGGACCGCGAGCCCCGGCTGCGGCTGCTCGCTGCGCAGCGGCTTCGACCGTGGATGGCCCAACGAGTCGACGCGCAGCTCGGCGAGCCCGGCCGTCCCGCGGAGGTAGCGGTCGTAGGAGAACTCGAGGCCCGCCTGGCCGACCGTGTCGCCGTGGAGGTACCGGCCGCCCTTCAGCTGCTGCTCGGTCACGTCGCCGACGTGGCCGAGGATCTGCGGCGCCAGCTCCCCGTAGCGGTAGTCGCGCAGGTGGATGTCGTTCAGCTCGAGGCCGGGGAAGTCGCGGCGGTTCTCCTTGAGGTAGAAGATCTCCTCCTGCGACAGGTCCTCCTTGAGGGTGACCGGCGTGAGCGGGTCGCCCTTGTGCTCGCGGATCCGGCGCTGGAGCTCGGGCACCGGGACCATGAGGATCGCCGAGAGGCGGCGGAGCATCCGCGGCCGTCCACGGCGCGGCATGTACGCCGTCCACACCTGCGCCGCCGTCCCGATCCGGTTCGAGACCAGGAGCCGGCCCTTGTAGTCGAGGATCGGGCCGCGGGCCGCGTGGATCCGCACGGTGCGGAGCTGGTTGTCCTGCGCGGCCGCGAGGTACTGGTCCCCGGAAAGCACCTGCAGCGCCCAGAGGCGGAAGAAGAGCACCGCGAAGACGAAGAGCACGATCGCGCCGAGGATGCCGAGGCGGAGCGCCATCGCCGGCGTCATCCGGTAGGGCTCGGCGACGCGCGGGTCGCGCGGCATGAAGCGCGTGCGCGGCGGGATGCGGGTGACGGTCGCCATCAGCCGAACTCGACGTCCTTGACGGGGAGCCTGAGGCCCGGCGGGGCGAAGAGGCGCCGGACGAGCGCGTACACGGGAACGGTCAGCAGGAGGTTGAGCAGGATCTCGGCCGGCAGCGAGCGCAGCGCGGCCTGGACCGACACCGACTCGCCGAGCATCGCGTGCAGCACGAGCGCGCCGAACGCGTAGAGGACGGTGACGACCGCGATCGAGACGAGCGGCGCGTGCGCGCGGTCCCGCCCGGTCGTCTCGCCGTAGCGCCCGATCCAGTAACCCGCGAGGCAGAGCAGCAGCGAGCTGACGCCGAGCGTGTCCAGGTTCGCGGCGTCGAGCAGGAAGCCGGCGTAGAAGCCCGCCACGGCGCCGAAGATCGAGCCGCGGAGGAGCGCGACCGCGGCGAGCGTCACGAGCACGAGGTCGGGGCTGCCGCCCATCGGCGCGACCGACGAGACGATCGTCGCCTGGACGATCACGGCGACGAAGAACGCGACGGCGGCCTTGAGGACGTCGGCGGTCACGGCGTCCGGACCTGCTGCTCCTTCGGGACCAGCACGACGAGCGTGTCGAGCGACGAGAAGTCCGCGAACGGGTCGACCTGGATCTGCTGGAAGTTCTCGATGTCGACCTGGTTGACGCCCTTCACGGATCCGATCGGGATGTTCCGCGGGAACATCGAGCCCAACCGGCCGAACCGCCGGCCGGCCGTCACGATCGTGTCGCCCTCGCGGACGACCCGCTCCTTCGGCACGCGATTGAGCTCGAACGGCCGGTCGGGGCCCTCGCCGATCTCGAGCACCCCGAGTGTCCCGGTCGCGGCGTCCCGCGCGGTCACGGAGCTCGTGCTGTCGGTGAGCAGTGTCACCTCGGCGCTCGACCGGGTGACCTTCGTCACCTGGCCGACGAGGTAGCCGTCGCTCGAGACGACCGGGTCGTCGAGGCCGACGCCGTTGCGGCCGCCGGCGGAGATGACGAGCGACTGCTCCCACTCCCCGGTCGCGTAGGAGGTCACGCTGGCGACGAGCCCGTCGTAGTCCTGCGGGAAGGTCGCGCCGCTGATGTAGCTCAGCGCCTTGCGGAGGTCGACGTTCTCCTGTGCGGCCGACTGGTTCTGGATCGCCTGGAGGCGGAGCCGCTGGAGATCCTCACGCAGCCGCTCGTTCTCGGACCGCGCGTGGACGAGTCCGGCCGTCCAGCCGTAGGCGTCGCGGAACGGGCGCGCGACCCGCTCGGCGCCGACCTGGAACGGGTGCAGGACGCTGGCGACCGCGCCCTGGACGCTGTGCATCGGCCCGCTGTCCGCCTCGCGGAAGTACAGCGTCAGCATCGCGAGCGAGACGACGACGAGGATCGCGGCAACGAGCCGTCGGCGCAGCGCTCCCGCTGCTCGCGACGAGGGGTACGCCGGCGAAGCAGCACGCTGAACCGTCGAGCCCAGTGCCGCCAGCCGCATGGAGCGGTTACGTGGCACGGGGAATCAGTTTAGGAAACGACAAGGAAGGCGTAGTCGACGAGCGAAGGAAAAGGGTTGCGGTTAGCGCCGGTAGCCGTTGCGGCTCTTGGCGCTCTTGCTTGTGCGCTGCATGACCTCGATCAGCTCGAGGCTGCGGCCGGACCCGACGGCAACGCAGGTCAGCGGGGACTCGGCGAGCTGCACCGGCATCTGGGTCTCGTGGCGGAGCCGCTCGTCGAGGCCGTTGAGGAGCGCCCCGCCCCCCGCGAGGACGATGCCGCGGTCCATGATGTCGGCCGCCAGCTCGGGCGGCGTCTTGTCGAGCGTCGACTTGATCGCGTCGACGATCTGGTTGACGGGCTCCTCGAGCGCGTGGCGCACCTCGTCGGAGCTCATGATCACAGTCTTCGGCAGGCCGGTCAGCATGTCGCGGCCGCGCACCTCCGCCTGCACCTCGTCGCGCATGCGGAAGGCGGAGCCGATCTCGAGCTTGATCTCCTCGGCGGTCTGGTTGCCGATCAGCAGCTTGTACTCGCGCTTGGTGTGGTTGATGATCGCCTCGTCCATCTCGTCGCCGCCGACGCGGAGGCTCTGGCTGACGACGATGCCGCCGAGCGAGATGACCGCGACCTCGGTCGTGCCGCCGCCGACGTCCACGATCATGTTCCCCGTCGGCTCCGAGACCGGCAGCCCGGCCCCGATCGCGGCGGCCATCGGCTCCTCGATCAGGTGTGCCTCCCTGGCGCCGGCGCTGAGCGTGGCCTCCTCGACAGCGCGCTTCTCGACCCCGGTGACCCCCGACGGGACGCAGACGACGACCCTCGGGTGTGCGAACCGATGCTGGTGGACCTTCTGGATGAAGTGGCGGAGCATCTGCTCCGTCACGTCGAAGTCGGCGATGACGCCGTCCTTCAGCGGACGGATCGCGGAGATGGTTCCCGGCGTCCGGCCGAGCATCCGCTTCGCCTCGACGCCGACCGCGTGGACCTCACCTGAGCGCTGGTCGATCGCGACGACGGACGGCTCGCTGAGCACGATCCCGCGGCCCCGGACGTACACGAGCGTGTTCGCGGTGCCCAGGTCCACCGCCATGTCGCGGCCGCCGAAGCCGTTGAGATACCCGAAGAGCCCCATCTCCCGCCAGGCGAGTCTAGCGACGAAACGCCAGCCTTCCTACCGAAACCCCTGCAAGGCGCCGCGTCCCGCCGGGCCGCGCCCTGGTGCCAGGTACGAGGACACGCCCGAAAGAGTCGTGGAAGTGCACCGAGACCGTGCCGCCCCGATTCGCGCGGCCGAGCATGCCCTACCGTCGGTCGTCATGGCCAGACCGCCTCGTCTCAACGTCGTCGACGGCATCTACCACATCACCTCGCGCGGCGTCCGCCGCGCTGACATCTATGAGGACGAGCTCGACTACCGGCGGTTCAGGCGGACGCTGGCGCAGGCCTTCAAGGAGCACGGCTGGATTTGCCACGCGTTCTGCCAGATGCCGAACCACTACCACCTGGTGCTCGAGACGCCGGCGGCCAATCTCTCCCTCGGCATGCAGCGGCTGAACTGGCGGTACGCGGTCCGGTTCAACTGGCGTCATGCCTATAAAGGCCACCTCTTCGAGAGCCGCTTCTACTCCGGCGCGATCGAATCCAATGCCCACCTGCTCGAAGTGGCGCGCTATGTCGTGCTCAACCCCGTGCGCGCCGGCCTCTGTCGCCACCCGGCCGAGTGGGCCTTCAGCAGCTTTCGAGACCCGCTCTCGGCGCGGCTCATGGGCCAGTTCGGCCACGAGCCGGAGCTCGCGCGCGAGCGCTACGAGGCCTTCGTACTCGCCGGTGTCGATTCGAGCCGCGTCCCGGTACCTGGCACCAGGACACGCCCGAATCAGCCGAAGCCGTACGTGCCTGCGAAGCGCTTCGCGAGCAGACGGACGAGAACGGCGGCCGGCAGGCCCACCACGTTCAGGTAGTCGCCCTCGACGCGCTCGACGAGTGACGCGCCGAGCCCCTGGATCGCATACCCGCCCGCCCGCTCCTGCCACTCGTCGGCCGCGAGGTAGTGCGCGATGTCCCTGGCCGTCAGCGGCCGGAACGTGACTCGAGTGGTCTCACGGTGGAG
Source organism: Gaiellaceae bacterium (assembly GCA_036554945.1). Lineage (GTDB taxonomy): Bacteria > Actinomycetota > Thermoleophilia > Gaiellales > Gaiellaceae > JACDAN01. Next base: position 13,203 of record DATBMH010000106.1, read on the forward strand.
CTCCTCCCACGCCGGCGTGCGCAGGCACAGCCCGGACACGACCTCGTGGGTCTTGCCCGCCAGAGTCTCCAGCATCCGGTCCGCAGCCGCCAGGTCGCTCGGCTTGCCGAGCACCCGACCGTCACAGACGACCACCGTGTCGACGCCGAGCACCGGTCGATCGCCGACGGCAACCGACCGCGCCTTTCCCGCGGCGTGCTCCACGGGGTCGTCACCGTCCTCCTCGTAGTCCGGCAGGACGACCTCGTGCGGAACCCCGAGCTGGGTGAGGATCGCGTGGCGCTGCGGGCTCCGCGACGCCAGGACGAGCGGCGGCGCCGGAGGGACGCTCACGCCCGCTCAGACCGTCTTCCGGGCAACCCAGATCTCCTCGGCCGGCCAGCGGCGCGCCCACTCGGCGGGCATGAAGTCGTAGTACTCGTGCTCGGTCGCCTCCGCGGGCGCGAGTCGCTCGTGGAGCGCCTCGACCACGAAGCCGTTCTTCCGGAGGACGCGGATCAGCTCGCCGTGCGGCAGGTGGTAGTTGACGCCTTCGTCCTCGCCGGGCCACTCCATCCGGCCGAGGTCGGCGTGCCCACGGACGAGCCGTTCCTCGACCTTGCCCTCGTCGGGGGCGCAGAGGATCGAGAGCGTCGAGTTGCAGAGGAAGACGAGGTGCCCGCCCGGTCGAAGGACCCGGGCCGCCTCCGCGATCCAGCGCTCGGGGTCGCACCAGATCGAGGCGCCGTACTCCGAGACCGCGAGGTCGAAGCTCTCGTCGTGGAGCGGGACATCTTCCGCGCTCGCCTCCACGAGCTCGAAGCGAAGGTCGAACTCCTCCTGCATCCGGCGCGCCGTGTCGAGCTGCGCCGGCGTCACGTCCACCCCCGTGACCCGCGCGCCGCGCTTGGCGAGCCAGGCGCCGAAGTACGCAGTGCCGCAGCCGAGCTCGACCACGTCCTTGCCGTCGAGCTCAGGCAGCGCGCCGATCTCGGACTCGGGCCCGGAGAACATCCCCCAGTCGATCTCCTCCTTCGCCCAGGCCTGGCGCGCCTGGCGGTCGGTGTACTCCGCGTTGGCCTTCGTCCAGGCCTCGCGGTTCTTCAGCGCGTCCTCAGCGTGGCTCATCGGGGAACCACAGAGCGATCTCCCGCTCGGCGGACTCCGGCGAGTCGGAGCCGTGCACGAGGTTGTCCGGCATGGACAGCGAGAGGTCGCCGCGGATCGTCCCCGGGGCGGACTCGGCGGGGTTCGTCGCGCCCATCGTCGTCCGCACGGTCCCGATCGCCCCCTCGCCCTCGAGCACGAGCGCCAGCGTCGGGCCCGACGTGATGAAGTCCACGAGCTCGCCGAAGAACGGCTTCTCCGTGTGCTCGGCGTAGTGCTCCTCGGCGAGCGAGCGGTCGACGGTCAGCAGCCGCGCCGCCTTCAGCTCGAGCCCTCGGCGCTCGAAGCGCGCGACGATCTCGCCGGTGAGCGCGCGGCGAACCGCGTCGGGCTTCACGAGTACGAGTGTCCGCTCGACGGCCATCGAGCGAGAGAGCCTAACCGCCCGGCCGCTCCCGTCGTGGCGCGGGCGGGAACTCGATCGTCGTCGGCGTCTCGACCGGCGTCTCGCAGTACGGGCACACCTGCCAGAGCGTCTCGAGCGGCGCCTTGCAGCTCACGCAAGCCTGGCGGAGCTTGGTCGTGCAGACCGGGCAGACGAGGAACGAGTCCTCGACGTGCGCGCGGCAGACCGGGCAGTGGAGCTCGCGGCGCGCGAGGCGCTCCTCCATCGCCTTGATCTCGAGCTCGCGCTCACGGACGTCCTCGAGGTACTCCGGCGGCCGGAAGAGCATGTAGATCAGCGCGCCCACGAACGGCGGGACGAGCCCCAGGATCGTGGCCATCGCGATCAGCCAGGGGTCCTCGATCCGGCGGCGCGCGTCCTTGAAGACCCAGTAGGCGACTGCGAGCCAGAAGACGACCGCGAAGAAGATCCCGAGGTTTCGAGCAACGTCCCAGGCACCGGAGCCGAAGAAGTCCTGGAGGCTCCCGAAGAAATCGCTCTCGTTGTCTCCGTTCACCCGCTCACCTCACAACAGCAGCTGCCCGACGACGTAGCCGGCGGCAAACGCGAGCCCGACGATCGCCAGCAGGACAGCGGCTGCGACCGCGAACACGCTGAGCCGCTCACCGAGCTTCGTCATCGTACGCGCTGTTCCTCCGCCTCAGCCAGATTCGCGAGCAAATACAGGGACCCGGTCACGAGGATCAGGCCCGAGGTGGATCCTCGCGCACGCGCGAGTGCTTCGTGGGGGTCCGGCTCGGTCTCGACCGTCGGGAAGTGCTCATTCGCTCGGTCGGCGAGCTCCGCAGCGGGCAGCGCCCGCGGGCTCGTCGACTGTGTCGCGATGAACCGGCCGGAGAGCGAAGCGAGATCGCGGAGCATCCCGTCGACGTCCTTGTCGGCGAGGATCGAGGCGACGATCGCCTCGACGGGCTCGTCGATCCGCTCGCGGAGCCAGGCGGTCCCGGCGGGCGTGTGCGCGCCGTCCCGGAGCTCGCGGCCGAGCCGTTCGAGCCGTCCGGGGAGCCGGACCTCGGGCGTGACGGCGTGAATCTCCCGCCCGAGGAAGATCTCGGCCGCGGTTCGTTCGTCTCCCGTCACGATCTCGGCGCTCTTCGGTACCAGCTCGGCGTACTCGTTGTCCGGCAGGACAACTACTCTCGCCGCATGCGCCACCGCAAGCTTCTCACCCGCGATCTGCTCCGTCGTGTCGCCGAGCACCTCCGTGTGTTCCAGGGAGACGTTCGTCAGGAGGACGACCGCGGCGTCGACGACGTTCGTCGCGTCGAGCCGCCCGCCGAGGCCCGCCTCGACGACGGCGACGTCGACCTCTCGCGCGGCGAACTCCGTGAGCGCCGCCGCCGTCAGCACCTCGAACTGGGTCGCCCCGAGCGCCTCGGCGTCGGCCCGGACCCGCGCGACGGCGCGCTCGAAGTCGGCCTGCCGGCCGTCAACCCAGATCCGCTCCGACCAGCCGCTCACGTGCGGCGACGTGTAAGCGCCCGCTCGCCGCCCTTCCGCGCGCAAGAGAGCGGCGATCGTCCGCGTGGCGGTCGACTTGCCGTTCGTCCCGACAACGTGAATCGCCGGGAAGCGCCGTTCGGGATGCCCGAGCCGCTCGAGGAGCGCCCGCATCCGCTCGAGGCCGAACTCCTCGGGCCACGGGCTGAGCGAGGCGATCCAGTCCGTCGCCGGACCGGCGCTAGCCGCCGAGAGCCTCGAGCTCACGGCGATAGCGGGCGAGCTTCTCGCGCTCGGCCTCGACGACGTCCTCGGGCGCCCGCGAGACGAACCGCTCGTTGCCGAGCATGCCCTCCGCGCGCGCGATCTCCTTCCGGAGCCGCTCGATCTCGGCGGTTGGATCGCCGTCGGCCCGCACCCGGTCGGGCCGGACCACGGCGTCGAAGATCCGGCGCTGGTCCTGGTCGAGCTCCACGGCGGCGCCGCTGCGGCGGAAGAGCGCGGCCGCCTCCTGCACGCGGTCGAGGGCGTGGAGGTCGCCGGCGTGGCTCGAGTCGGCCTCCGGCCAGGGCGAGAGGATGAGACGCTGCTCGCGGGCCGGAAGCTGCGACCAGATCTCCTCGGTCACGTGCGGCATCACGGGGTGCAGGAGCTTGAGCAGCCGCTCGAGCGCCGCGAGCGCGGTCGCGCGAACGTCCGCGTCCTCCCCGTCCCGGAACCGGGGCTTGATCGCCTCGGCGTACCAGTCGCAGAAGTCGTCGAACGTCAGGTGGTAGAGCTCGTTCGCGGCCGGAGCGAAGTCGAACGCGGACCAGCTCCGCTCGAGCTCGGCGCGGGTCGCATCGAGCCGCGCGAGGATCCAGCGCTCCTCGGCGTCCCGTGGCCGCGCCTCGGGTGTGGCTCCGGCCGAGTTCGAGAGGATCAACCGCGAGACGTTCCAGAGCTTGTTCGCGAGCCGGCGGCCCTCCTGGATCACCTTCTCGTTGAAGCGGACGTCCTGCGACGACGCCATCTTCATCAGCCCGTAGCGGGTCGCGTCGGCGCCGTGCTCCGCGACCAGGTCGAGCGGGTCGAGCCCCGTCCCGAGGCTCTTCGACATCCGCCGGCCGTCCGCCGCGAGCACCGTCGTGTGGATGATCACGTCGCGGAACGGGATCCCGCCCATCAGCTCGAGGCCGGAGAAGATCATCCGGTTCTCCCAGAGACGGATGATCTCGCGCGCGGTGGTGTTGAGCGTCCCCGGGTACCACGCCTCCAGCTCCGGGGTGGACTCGGGCCAGCCGAGGATCGCGAACGGCCACAGCGCCGAGGAGAACCAGGTGTCGAGCACGTCCTCGCTCCGTTCGAGCTCGGTCGACCCGCACTCGGAGCACGCGTCCGGCGTGTCCTCCTGCACGGTCAGATGACCGTCCGGGCACTCCCAGACCGGCAGCTGATGACCCCACCAGATCTGGCGGGAGATGTTCCAGTCGGGCGCGTTGTCGAGCGAGTCGACCGCGTAGCGGTGCTGGGACTCGGGGTGGTAGCGGACACGCCCTTCGCGGAGCGCCTCCACGGCAGGTCGCTTCAGCTCGTCCATCCGGCACCACCACTGGAGTGAGATCAGCGGCTCGATCCGGCTCTTGCACCGCTCGCACAGTGCGACCGAGTGCCGGTACGCCTCCCGCTTCACCAACTGCTCCCGCTCGCGCACCCAGTCGAGGATCCGGCGGTCGGCCTCCTCCTGCGACAGGCCGGCGAGCTCGCCGGCTGCCTCGTTCATGCGGCCGTCCGGGCCGATCACCGTCAGCTCGGGCAGGTCGTGCGCCAGGCCGATCTCGAAGTCCATCGGGTCGTGGCCCGGGGTGACCTTCAGCGCCCCGGTCCCGAACTCCGGGTCGACGCGCTCGTCGGCAACCACGGGCACGCGCCGCTCGACGAACGGAACGACGACCTCGCGCCCGACGGCGTGGCGCCAGCGGTCGTCGTCCGGATGCACGGCGACAGCAACGTCGCCGAGGATCGTCGCCGGCCGTGCCGTCGCGAGCGTCACGCCGTCGCCGCCATCGTCGGCGAACGGGTACCGCACGTATGTCAGCGCGTCGTCGACCTCCTCGTGGACCAGCTCGAGATCCGAGAGCGACGTCTCGTGGAACGGGCACCAGTTGATGATCCGGTTTGCGCGGTAGATCCAGCCCTTCCCGTGGAGGTGGACGAAGTACCGCATGACGGCGCGGACGTACGCGTCGTCCATCGTGAACCGCTCGCGGGCGTAGTCCATCGACGCGCCCATGCGCCGGAACTGGTCGGTGATCGTCCGCCCATACTCGTGGAGCCACTCCCAGACGAGCTCCACGAATGCCTCCCGCCCGAGCTCCTGCCGCGACTTGCCCTGCGACGCGAGATGCTTCTCGACCGCGTTCTGAGTGGAGATCCCCGCGTGGTCGTAGCCGGTGAGGAACGCCGTCTCGAAGCCGCGCATCCGGTGCCACCGGACGAGCGTGTCCGCAAGCGAGATCTGCAGGGCGTGTCCCGTGTGCAGCGCGCCGGTGACGTTCGGCGGCGGGTGGGCCACCACGAAGGTCTCCCGCCCGCTGCCGGGCTCGGCGGAGTAGAGCCCCTCCGACTCCCAGGTCTGCTGCCAGCGTTCCTCGACGCCCGACGGGTTGTAGAGCGAATCCATGTCGACCGGTGAGTCTTGCTGATCGCCGCGTGCGGAACCGGCGCCGACCGTCAGGTCGGGCGAAGAGGAGCGGATGTCGTCAGGCAGCGACTATGCGCCCAGTATAGGCCGCTACGCCGACTCGGCCGCGCGCTCGGCCTCGTCCTCGAGCTCGGCCCCCGCGCTCGTCACGAGCGTCGGCTTGAGGCCGCGGTCGATCGTCTCCTTCGTGATCACGCACTTGGAGACGTCCTTGCGCGACGGCAGCTCGAACATCACGTCGAGCAGCGCGTTCTCGATGATCGACCGGAGGCCGCGGGCGCCCGTCTCGCGCTCCAGCGCCCGGTCCGCGATCGACCAGAGCGCGTCGTCCGTGAAGACGAGCTCGATCGTGTCGTAGCCGAAGAACCGCTGGTACTGCTTGACGAGCGCGTTCTTGGGCTCGACGAGGATCTGGACGAGGTCGTCGCGCTGCAGCTGGTGCACCGCGGAGACGACGGGGAGCCGGCCGATGAACTCGGGGATCAGCCCGTAGGAGAGGAGATCCTCCGGCATCACCTCGGCCAGGAGCTCGGAGACCTCGCCGTCGTGCCGCGAGCGGATGTCCGCGCCGAACCCGACGGCGTTCTTGCCGATCCGCCGGGCGATGATCTTCTCCAGCCCGGCGAACGCGCCGCCGCAGATGAAGAGGATGTTCGTCGTGTCGATCGAGAGGAACTCCTGGTGCGGGTGCTTGCGCCCGCCCTGCGGCGGCACCGAGGCGACGGTCCCTTCGAGGATCTTCAGCAGCGCCTGCTGGACGCCCTCGCCCGACACGTCGCGCGTGATCGACGGGTTGTCCGCCTTCCGCGCGATCTTGTCGACCTCGTCGATGTAGATGATCCCGGTCTCGGCCTTCTTGATGTCGAAGTCCGCGGCC
>DATBMH010000109.1:0-26733 GCA_036554945.1 Gaiellaceae bacterium
CGAGTTGTTCTTGATTTGCCTCCCCGTGATCAGGACCGACGTCGTGGCGACAGCCGTCCCCGACAGCGCGACGAACAACGCCAGCATCGCCACCACCATCGCCGGCGATTGGCGCGTGAGACTTCCGAGCAAGCGCTTCACGGGGTCCTCCTCTCGATCGTTGCGCTTGAAACAAGACGAGAGTCTGAGCAGAACTCTTCCGTCCCCGCTCGGTCCAGCGACAGAAGCGGCGGAGCCCGACAAGTACGAGGGGCGCCCGAAAGCGCCCCTCGTTCAGACGGTCGAGAGCCGAGCATCTAGGGGTTGGTGTCGATCGCCACCCAGTGGAAGATCACCGCCGGCGGATCGATCGGCGCAGCGGTGGGGTTGCAGACGTCGATCCGGATGAAGCCGGGCGAGTCCGAGTTCTCGGTCGAGAGGTTGAGGTTTGCGGGCCAGTCCTGCTCTGGCGTCGCGATGAGCGCGTCGTCCCGCATGTCAGTTCCCGTACCCGTGTTGAAGGCGGTCTGGACGCATGTGTTCGCAGCCACGCTTGCGACGTTCACAGAGGTGTCGCCGGAGTTCCGGCCGATGTCGTCTCCCCCCAACGACCCGTTTGCGACCTTGGCGCTCGAGACGGTGTTGTCGGCGATCGAGTTCGCAAGCGCAGCGGTTGCGGCGTTCGTCGCGTTCGTAGCGTTCGTCGCGTTCGTCGCGTTCGTCGCGTTGGTCGCGTTGGTCGCATTCGTCGCGTTCGTCGCGTTGACGGCGCTCGACGCAGACGGGACCCGGGCCAGCCCCGACTCGCGGACGTCGGCGCCGGTCAACGAGTTGTTCAGCACCTTGGCCGAGTTCACGGCGTTGCTCTTGAGCTGGACAGTCCCCACGCTGTTCCTGGGGAGCTTGACGGCGGCGTAGCCCGTGCCGCCGAGCGCGACCAGCAAAGCGAGGCACGCGACCACCATGGCCGGTGACACGCGCAGGCGCCGGAGCAGCTTCTTCATGAGTTCGTCTCCCTTCGAGGTTGGTGCAGCGAGACGAGTCTGAGCTGATAGCCGGACGGACAACACCACGCCCCCACGAGTCCTCCCTCGCTGCGATTGGAGTGCCTCCAACCCCAGACGGTTTCGTGAAGCGCTTTCTTCCGATCGACGCGTCGAACAAGCGGCTCCCGCGCCTATTTCGGCAGGATGCGCCGGTGGCCGACTACGAGACACCCGGCTGGTGCCGGAACCTGATCGAGGCCGGAGGGCTCACGGCCGGCGAAGAAGTGCTCGTCTTCGTCGACGAGCCGCTCACCGAGCAGGGCATGCAGCTGGCCACCGCCGTCAAGGAAGCGGGCGGACGGCCGACCTTCGAGCTCTGGGCCGGCGAGCGTCCGATGGCGAACGCACCGGCGCCGATCATGGACGCCGCCAGGCGCGTGACGCTCGCGTACTTCCTCTCGCAGGAACCGCATCCGGCCGAGGCGCCGGCGCGGTTCGAGGTCGGCGAGACGCTCATCGCGCGCGGCGGCCGGGAGATCTACATGGGCCTGATCACGCCCGAGCTTCTCGAGGGCGAGCTGTCGCAGCCGTCCGTCGACCTGCGTGAGCCGGCGCGGCGGCTGCTGGACCAGCTCGAGGGCGCGAAGACGATCAGGATCCGAGGCAGCGCCGGAACCGACCTCACGCTCGACGTCACCGGGCGGCCGTGGAAGACCGACGCGCTCGGCCTCGAGGACTTCGCGAACTACCCCGGCGGCGAGGTCTTCATCGCGCCTCTGAAGCACGGCGCCGACGGCGTGCTCGTCGCGGACCTGACGGTGCCGTACACGGTCGACGGGCTCGTCGACGAGCCGGTCACGCTCCGATTCGAGCGCGGCCATGTCGTCGAGATCTCGGGCGGCAAGGCGGCGCAGATGCTCCGGGAGATCGTCGCCGACGCCGGGACGGGCGCGGACGTCGTCGCCGAGCTCGGCATCGGGCTCAACCCGGCGGTGAAGCCGCGCGGCCACGTGATGCTCGACGAGAAGGCGGCTCGCACGGCCCACGTCGCGATCGGGAAGAACACCGGCGCCTACGGCGGCGACAACGACGCGGCCATCCACGTCGACTGCATCTTCTCCGACCCGGAGCTGGAGGTCGACGGCCGGCCCGTCGACCTCTCCACCGCCCCGTAGTCAGCCGGCCACGACCGCCGAGCCCGCGACCAGGCAGCGGGCCGCGCCGCCGACCGAGTACTGCTCGAGGATCAGGTTCGCCGTGACGATCCCGCCGGCAGCCGAGCGGTAGACGAGCGTCGCGATCGAGTCGTCGTCGGCCGCGCCGACGAAGTCGAAGCCGTCGATCGTGTCGAGATCGTCGTCCTCGTCGTAGGCGACGGTGTCCGCCGGCGTCGCGCTCGCGACGACTGCGGCCCGGGCCCGCGCGTTGTTCGCGGTCGAGCTCGCCTCCAGCGAGAGGTCGCCGCCGGCGCTGCACGCGCCCTTGAGGACGAGCCCGCCCACGCTCGCGATCTGCGTCTCCGCCGTCCCGGCAGGCACGTCGAAGCCGATCCGCTCCGCGGACGGGCCGGGCGCTCCGGCCGGGCCGGATTGCCCCTGCGCGCCGGTCGCTCCCTGCGGCCCGGCCGGTCCCTGTGGGCCGGCCGGACCGGGCAGTCCGGAGAATCCTCGCGGCCCGCGGTGTCCGCGCGGCCCGCGGATCACCTTCGGCTTCGGCTTCTTCGGTTTCGCCTCCGGACCGGAGCTCGCCGCCGCGCCGAGCCCCGCGGCCAGCGAACCGATCCCGAGTGCTGCGACCGTGGTCGCGACGACCAACCGGCGTCCCATTCCTGCCTCCTCGTCCGTGAACTGGTGATCCGGTCGGTCTAGCCACTGGTCTCTGGAGAAACCAGGCCCCGGCGCCGTTTCTTCACGCTTTTGGAGCAGGTTCGAGACAGGGGGCCGTGGGTACCATGCGACGAGTGAGCCAGCTCACGCCCGAACAAGAGGCGGAGCTCCGGCCGTACGAGCCCTATGACAGCGGGCCGGTAAGGCACGAGCCCCGCTTCCGGATCCTCCGCAAACTCGCGACGCCGTTCATCGCGCTCGGCCTGCTGCTCTGGAAGGCCAAGTTCGTGCTGGTCGCGATCTTCAAGCTCAAGATCTTCACGACGTCGGCCTCGATGCTCGTCTCGGTGGCGGCGTATGCGCTCTTCTGGGGCTGGAAGTTCGCAGTCGGGTTCGTGCTGCTGCTCCTCGTGCACGAGCTCGGCCACTACCTCGAGGCGCGCCGCCAGGGCCTGGACGTCAGCGCGCCGATGTTCATCCCGTTCCTCGGCGCTGCGATCCTGCTCCGGGAGAACCCGCTGAACGCCTGGCGGGAGGCGCTGGTCGCGTTCGCGGGGCCGATCGTCGGCAGCCTCGGCGCCGCCGTCGTCTGGGTCGTCGGCGAGCAGCAGAACTCCGAGTTCCTGCTCGCGCTCGCCTTCACGGGCTTCCTCGTGAACCTCTTCAACCTGATCCCGGTGGTGCCGCTCGACGGCGGGCGCATCGCGGCGGCGATCCACCCGGCTGTGTGGGTGGTCGGGTTCATCGGGCTCCTGGCGCTGCTCTTCTGGGCGCCGAACCCGCTGCTGCTCATCATCGTCGCGATCGTCGGGTTCGAGCTCTACCGCCGCTGGCAGGAACGCGGCAGTGCGGAGGCGAAGGCGTACTACGAGATCAAGCCGTGGCAGCGCGTCGCCGCCGCGGTCGGCTACTTCGCCCTGGCGGGGCTGCTCGTCCTCGGGATGGACGCGAGCTTCGTCGAGCGCGACATTTAAAGAGGACATGGAAGACAGGCGGATCCTCGAAGCGCACGACGGCAACCTGCCGCGCAACGTCTTCCTGATCGCGGAGGAGTTCCGGACCGGGTTCGAGGCCGTGGACCAGATCGACCGGCCCGGGGTTTCCGTGTTCGGCTCGGCGCGGGTGCGGCAGGACAGCCCGGTGTACGAGACGGCGCGCTCGGTCGGGCGCCTCTTCGCCGAGGCCGGCTTCGCAGTGGTCACGGGCGGGGGGCCCGGCGTGATGGAGGCCGCGAACCGCGGCGCGCAGGAAGCTGGAGGGCTCTCGGTCGGCTTCGGAATCGAGCTGCCCCACGAGCAGGCGTCCAACCCGTACCTCGACATCAGCCTGACCTTCAAGCACTTCTACGCGCGGAAGACGATGCTCGTGAAGGCCGCGGAGGGGTTCGTGATGATGCCCGGCGGCTTCGGGACGCTCGACGAGATGTTCGAGGCGCTGACGCTCATCCAGACCGGAAAGGTCTTCAACTTCCCGGTCGTGCTCTTCGGGCGGGACCACTGGGACGGGCTCGTCGACTGGATCAACGAGCGGCTGCTCCCAGAGGGCCTGATCTCGCCGATCGACGAGGATCTCCTGTACATCACGGACGATCCCCACGACGCCGTGAAGCTCGTCGTCGACTGCTACGAGCAGCGCAGCGCGGAGTTCCCGGTGTCCGAGCCGCGGAAAGCGGACGCGCAGTAGGCCGATGCGGCTGCGCGACCTGCCGTCGGTGGACGAGCTGGCGCGCGCGGTGGACGATCCGCTGGCCGTGCAGGCGGCGCGGCGGGTCCTCGAGGAGGCGCGCGAGGAGATCCAGGCCGGCTTCGAGCCGGGCGACCTCGTCGTCCGGTTGCGGGCGGCTGTCGGCGCTGCGCGGGCGCCGGCGCTGCGGCGGGTCCTGAACGGGACGGGCGTGCTCGTCCACACGAACCTCGGGCGGGCGCCGCTGGCCGACGCCGCACTCGAGCGGGTGCGGGAGGTCGGCCGCGGCTACTCGAACCTCGAGTACGACCTGACGGCCGGCGGGCGGGGCTCGCGGCAGGATCACGTGGCCGCCGTGCTTCGGCGTCTGACCGGCGCGGAGGCGTCGCTCGTCGTCAACAACAACGCGGCAGCCGTGCTGCTGGCGCTGGCCACGCTTGCTGAGGGGCGCGAGGTGGTCGTCTCCCGCGGGGAGCTGATCGAGATCGGCGACGGTTTCCGGATCCCGGAGGTGCTCGCACAGTCCGGCGCGCGTCTCGTCGAGGTCGGGACCACGAACCGGACCCGGGCTTCCGACTACGAGCGCGCGATCGGGCCGGAGACGGCCGTGCTGCTGCGCGTGCACCAGTCGAACTTCCGGGTCGTCGGGTTCACGGAGCGTCCGGAGCTGGCCGAGCTGGTCGCGGTCGGCGCGCGGCACGGGATTCCGGTCGTCGAGGACGCGGGATCCGGCGTGATGGCGGACGTCGGCAACGAGCCGCCCGTCCGGGACAGCATCGCCGCGGGCGCGGATCTCGTCTGCTTCTCCGGAGACAAGCTGCTGGGCGGGCCGCAGGCGGGGATCGTGGTCGGGCGGGCCGAGCTGGTCGAGCGGCTGCGGCGTCATCCCCTCCAGCGGGCGCTGCGGGCGGACAAGCTGACGCTGGCGGCGCTGGAGGGGACGCTCGGCCTGTACCTCGAGCCCGAGCGCGCCCTGCGCGAGGTGCCCGTGCTGCGGATGCTGGTCGAGCCGGTCGGGGCTGTGCGCGCGCGGGCGGAGCGGCTGGCCGGTCTGGTCGACGGCCGGGTCGAGGAGACGGTCGCGAGGGTCGGCGGCGGGGCGCTGCCGCTCGCGGAGCTGCCGAGCTTCGCGTGCGCGGTGGAGGAATCGCTCTCGGCGCCGCTGCGCGCGGCGAAGCCGCCGGTGGTCGGCGTCGTGCGGGACGGAGCGCTGCTGCTCGACTGCAGGACGCTCTCCGACGCGGACGTCGACGAGGCGGCTCGCGCGGTGTCGGCTTGCCGCTCACGGTAGGCACCGCCGGCCACGTCGACCACGGCAAGACCTGGCTCGTCCGTGCGCTGACGGGCAAGGACACCGACCGGCTCCCGGAGGAGCAGGCCCGCGGTGTCTCGATCGACCTCGGCTACGCCCCGCTCGATCTCGGGGACGGACTGCGCCTCTCGCTCATCGACGTGCCCGGCCACGAGCGGTTCGTTCGGAACATGGTCGCCGGGGCCACGGGGATCGATCTCTTCCTGCTGGTGGTGGACGGCGGGGAAGGCGTCCGGCAGCAGACGCGCGAGCACACGGAGATCCTGCGGCTGCTCGGCGTCGGGGCCGGGGTCGTCGCCGTGACGAAGGTGGACGCGGTCGAGGCGGCGCGCGTCGAGGCGGTGGTCGCCGAGGTACGTGAGCTCGTTCCGGGGGTGGAGGTGGTGCCCGTCAGCGCGCGCTCGGGGCAGGGGCTGGACGAGCTGCGCGGCGCGCTTGCTCGGGCGGCGCGCGGCGCCGGGCGGGTTCGGGCGGAGTACCCGACCCGCCTCTGGATCGACCGCGTGTTCTCGCTCCCAGGTGTCGGGACCGTCGCGACCGGGACCCTGTGGTCGGGCTCCGTCGGCGCCGGTGACGAGCTCGTCGTCGAGCCGGGCGCGCTACGGGCGCGGGTGCGGTCGGTCGAGGTTCACGACGTGCCGGTCGAGCGCGCGGACGCCGGCCAGCGCGTGGCGGTGGCGCTCGGCGGCGTCGATCGCGAATCGCTTCGGCGTGGCCAGGCGCTGGTCGCCCCGGGTGCGTTTCCCGTCACGTATCGGCTCGATGTGTGCCTGGACGGTGACGACATCGCGCCGTCTGTGACCGTTCAGCTCGGCACGGCGGCGATTCCCGCCCGCGTTGTCCGCAACGGCAACTACGGTCAGCTTCGGCTGAGCGAGGCCGTGGTCGCGGCCCGCGGCGACCGCTTCGTCCTCCGGACGCGGACGACGATCGGCGGTGGGCGCGTCCTCGACCCCGCTCCGCCACGTGGACTGGATCCGGAGCGCCTGGCGCTCCTCGAAGGAGGTGATGCGAACGCGATCGTCAGAGACCTGGCGCGTGAGCCGGTGACGGCGGACGCTCTGCGAGCGAGAGGGCTCCTCACGGCCGCCGAGCTCGAGTCGGGGCTTGCCGGCCTCGCGCAGACGGACAACTTCTACTACCGGCCCGAATGGCTCGACGCGCAGCGGGCGGCAGTCGTGGAACGCCTGACCGAGCAGGCGGCGACGACGCCGCTGGAGCCGGGCGTCCCGCTCGCTGAGCTCTTTCCCGGCGAGCCGTGGGCGGCATCCGTCGTCCCGCTGCTCGGGATCGAGCAGCGCGGCGGACGGGTCTACCTCCCCGGCGGTGCCGGGCGACTCGGCGATCGTGCCGACGAGGCTGCGAGCCTGGAAGCGGCCCTCGCCGACGCCGGCGCTGCGGGGCTTCCGCCCGAGGACCCCGACCTCGCCCGTTACCTGGAGGGAGAGGGACGTCTGGTCCGGCTCGGCGGCGGGCACGCCGTCTCTCCCGCCGCCTACGCCGAGGCGCAAGCGGTGGTCGTCGCCGAGTGCGAGCGGGAAGGCTCGATCGGGCTCGCGCGCTTCCGAGACCTGCTCGGGATCTCGCGCCGCCCGGCGCAGCTCCTGCTCGAGCGGATGGACGTGGACGGCGTCACGCGCCGGACCGGCGACGTCCGGACGCTCAGGCGATCCGCGCGCCGGTCGCCGTGAGAGACGGGCTACGATCGCGCGCAGGGAGCGGCATGGGCCCGGTGGCCCAGCCGGTCTTCAAAACCGGTGCGGTCGTGCAGCCCACGGCTCGGTAGGTTCGACTCCTGCGCCGCTCCGTGAAGCGGGAGCGCGTCGGTGCTACTCCCGGCGTCGCCCCTGCGGTCGTCTACCCGGTCAGCCGGAAGAGCAGGATCTGCCGGCGTGGCCGCCGCGTGGTCCTGATCACGGTCAGCGTGCCCCGGGCGTTGTCGTAGAGGCGCGTCCCGCCCAGCACCGCGAGCTCGTACAGCTCCTGGTACTGGACCGAGCCGCCCGCGACGAGCCGGCCCTTCGGCAGGAAGATCGTGACCGTGCAGGCCCGGATCCGCGTCGTCGTGAACGTGCAGACGTACTCGGAGTGGCCGATCGGCGTCGGCTTGACCCGCTTGTTGAACAGGTTCTGCCGGATGATCTCGGTGTCGCCCATGCTGCGGCCCGGTCGGCCTGCATCGATGCGCGCCCTGCTGATCTCGCGGCTCGTGATCCGGATCGTGGCCGGCCCTGTGACGTCGCCCGCGCTCCACGCACTGGAGCTCCAGACGTACAACGCGCCCGCAACGGCCAAGCCGGCCGCAGTCACGAGCACGTAGATCCAACGAGGCATCCCCCAACTCCTTTCGCCGAGCCGCTTCATCATCCCCCCGCGGCTTTCGGGAGTTCCAACCAGAAGACCGAGCCCTTCCCCCGCCCGCTCTCGAAGTTCATCCGACCACCGTGAGCCTCCACCACCGAGCGGGCGATCGTCAAGCCCAGCCCGCTGCCGGGGATCCCGCTCGCGGGCGCATCCCCGCGGAAGAACTTCGCGAAGACGTTCTCCTGAAGCTCGTCGGGGATCCCCAGACCTTCGTCGCGGACGCTCACGCGGACGAGCCCGTCGTCCTGCTCCGCCACGACCTGCACCGTGCCGCCCTCGGGCGAGTACTTGATCGCGTTCGAGAGCAGGTTCCCCACGACCTGGGCGAGCCGATGGGCGTCGCCGTGCACCGGCAGCGGCCGGGCGCGCAAATCCATGTCCAAGGTGTGCTTGTCGCTTTGCCCCTCGAAGAGCCGCACCTGCTCCGCCACGACTCTCCCGACGTCGATCAGCTCCGGCTCGAGCTGCAGGTGTCCCTCGTCGGCCCGCTCGGCGTCGAGGAAGTCGTTCAGCAGCGCCGAGAGCCGCCGGCCCTCGCGGTCGATGATCTCCAGGTACTGCCGCTGCTCCTCCTCCCCGACGTCGCGCGTCAGCAGCACCGAGGTGAAGCCGAGGATGCTCGCCAGCGGCGTCCGGAGCTCGTGCGAGACGATCCGGATCAGCTCGGACTTCCGGTGCTCGCTCTCGCGGAGCATCTCGTTCTGGCTCTGCAGCTCGCGACCCCGCCGCTCGAGCTCCTCCGCCATGTTGTTGAACGCCGAGGTGAGCTCGCCCACCTCGCCGGGGCCACCCTCCTCCAGACGAACCGACAGGTCGCCGCCCGCGAGACTGCTCGCCGCGGTCGCCACCTCCCGCACCGGCTTCGCCATCGACCGGCGCAGGTACAGCCCGAACAGGAGGATCAGCAGCGCCGAGAGGAGCAGCGCCACGACGCCGATGATGATCGCGCGCCTCGACTGCGTCGTCGCCGATTCGGCGCTCGCCTCGGCGCGAGCGTCCTCCGTCGCGAGCAGCTGGTCGAACTGCGAGCGGATCTCGTCGACGCGCCGCTGTCCCTCCTCGGTCGCGACCGCCGATCGGACCACGGCCGGCGCATCGCGTGCGATGTCGACGAGCGGCCGGGCGAAGTCGTTGACGTAGTTGTTGATCGCAGTGCGCACGGCCCGCACGCGCCGCAGCTGCGCCGGGTCGCCTGCCACGAGCTCCTCGAGGCCTCTGAACCGGCCCGGAAGCTCCTTGACCGCTGCGTCCCACGGCTCCAGGAAGCTGCGGTCGAGGCTGAGCACCGTCCCGCGGAGACCGGTCTCCAAGTCGACGACGAGCTTCTCGAGCACGACGGTCGCCGCGGTGACCTCCTTCGAGTGCGCCTCACGCTCGCGCGCGTCGTCGAGCGTCAGGATCGCGTGGATCAGCAGCGCGAAGACGCCGGCCACGATCACCGCCAGCACGATGCTCGCGACGAGGATCCGCGAGGAGAGCGAGATCGAGCGCAGCCTCACGCCGCGGGCTCCCCGAGCACGTCGTTGACGATCGCCGTCAGGGCGTCGGGCTCGAACGGCTTCTGGAGGAACGCGTCGGCGCCCGCCTCCAGCGCGGCGCCGTCGGCGTCCGGCCACGCGCTCATCACGACGATGTGCGTGCCGGTGGGGCCGCCGTCCTGGTGCAGGCGCCGGAGCACGTCCATCCCGCTCACCCGGGGCATCATCAGATCCAGGATGATCAGATCCGGGTGGTGCTCTCCGGCCAGCTCGAGCGCCTCGTCCCCGTCGCTCGCCTCCACGACGTGATAGCCCGCGCCGATCACGACCCGGATGAGCTGCCGCAAGTTTTCGTCGTCCTCGCAGATGAGGATCGTCTTGGCAGTGCGGGCTTGCACGGCTTGGTTGTCTTGAGGGTACCGCGGAGTTCTTAGGATTCGGCGGTGTTGGCGGAAGCCCTTGCCGCGGCATCGCTCATCTGCCTCGACCCGGGACACGGGACTCCCCCGGCGATCGGGCGGCAGCGCGAGCCGATCGGGCCGGGCAGCCGGACGACCAAGATCAAGGACGGGGGCGGCGCCGCCGGGGAGGCGGAGATCGTCCTCGCGATCGCGAACCGGACGAGGACGCTGCTGCTACGACGGGGCTACCGGGTGGCGATGACGCGCACCGGACCGACGTTCCGCGGCGGCAACGTCGAGCGGGCGCGCTTCTGCAACAAGCGCCGCGCAGCACTGATGCTGAGGATCCACGCCGACGGCTCGCCGGACCGGTCCCGGCAGGGCGCGGCCACGCTCTTCCCCGCGCTCCGCGCCGGCTGGACGGACGACGTCCACCAGGCGAGCCGCCGTGCGGCCGGGGCCCTCCAGCGCGAGCTCGTACGCGCCACCGGCGCGCGGGACCTCGGGCTCGTCCGCCGCTCGGACCTGACCGGCTTCAACTGGGCCGACGTGCCGGTCGTCCTCGTCGAGACCGGCTTCGTCTCCAACCCGCGTGAAGGACGACTCCTCCGCTCGAGCGCCTACCAGTGGCGCATCGCGCGGGGCCTCGCCGCCGGCGTGGCCGCCTTCAGTCCCCGTTAGCGCCGCGCATCCGGTCGACGGCCGCGCGGCCCTCGGCGTGCACGGCCCGGCGTCGCTCGTCCGGGTCCGGCACCGCCTCGACCTCGTCCACCGTCGTCTCGGCGGACTCGAACTCCTCGCGGTCCTCGACGACGACGCGGGACTCGTCCAGCCGCTCGCGGAGCGCGTCCGCCCGCGGGTCCACGACGGGCTCCGGACGCGGCCTCCGCCTCACGGTCCGCCACACCGCCGCGACTCCGAGCGCCACTCCTCCGGTCAGGAACGCGAGGCGCCGGTTCACGAGGCCGATGCTACACTGCCGCCCGCTTCCTGCCCTGCCCGCCGGCGCATCCCCGAAGCGCCGCACCACGGTAGGGCCGCCTAAGACCGAAGGAAGGAGACAACGGGACCGTGACGCCCTACGAAATCCTGCTGATGCTCGACCCGGAGCTCCCCGAGGAGCGCCAGTCCGAGATCGTCCAGCGCACCCGCGAGCTCGTCGAGCGCAGCGGCGGCACCGTGGACTCGCACGACGTCTGGGGGCGCCGGAAGCTCGCGTACGAGATCGACCACAAGACCGACGGGACGTACCACCTGCTGACCTTCAGCGCGGAGGCGGAGACGCTCGACGAGATCTCCCGCGTCCTGAAGATCACCGACGGGGTCATGCGCCATCTGGCCGTGCGCCGGAGCGGGCGCAGTCCCGGACAGACGGTGGCGGCGTCCGCCCCCACCCGGCAGGATGGAGCCGAGGCCGAAACCGTCGCATCGGAGGAGGAGTAACCATGGCCAACATCAACCGCGTCGTCCTCGTGGGGAACCTGACCCGCGACCCGGAGCTCCGGCACACGCCGTCCGGCACCGCCGTCTGCAAGCTCCGGATCGCCGTCAACACCCGCCAGAAGGACGCCTCCACGGGCGAGTGGGGCGACAAGCCGAACTACTTCGACGTCACCGTCTGGGGCAACCAGGGGGAGAGCTGCGCGCAGTTCCTCTCCAAGGGTCGCCCGGTCGCCGTCGACGGACGGCTCGACTGGCGCGAGTGGGAGGCGCAGGACGGCACCAAGCGCCAGGCCGTCGAGATCATCGCCGACACCGTCCAGTTCCTCGGCAGCCGCGGTGAGGGCGAGGGCGGGCAGCGCGAGTTCGTCCCTGCCGGCGCCGCCGCCGAGAGCAGCAGCGCCGACTTCACGTCGTCGGGGGACGACGACATCCCGTTCTAAGGAGCACCTGCATGGCGAGAGCACGCAAAGAGCAGCGAACCTCGAGGCGCGGGCCGGCAACCGGCCCGATCAAGCGGCGGTCGTGCCAGTTCTGCCGCGACAAGGTCGAAGAGGTCGACTACAAGAACACGAACCTGCTGCGGCGGCACGTCTCCGAGAAAGGGAAGATCCGCTCGCGGCGCATCACCGGCACCTGCCGGCGTCACCAGCGCCAGGTCGCCGTCGCCGTCAAGCGGGCTCGCGAGATGGCGCTGCTGCCCTACGCGACCACCTAGCCATGCAGGTCATCCTCCTCCAGGACGTTGACAAGGTCGGCCTGCGCGGCGACGTCGTCGACGTCGCGCGCGGCTACGCGCGGAACTACCTCCTGCCGAGGCGGCTCGCCGAGGCGGCGTCCCCCGGGCGGCTGGAGGAGCTGCGCCGCCGTGACGAAGTCCGCGCGCGCCAGGAGGCCCGGACGCACGACGAGGCGCGCGACATCGCCGGCCGCCTCGACGAAGCCGTCCTCCGGTTCGACGTGAAGGCCGGCCCGACCGGCTCGCTCTTCGGCTCGGTGACCGCAACGGACGTCGCGGACCGGCTCTGGGGCGACCACAAGATCCGCATCGACCGCCGCAAGGTCGAGCTCGACCCGGTCAAGCGCGTCGGGCGCTACGAGGTGCCGGTCGAGGTCTTCACCGACGTCACGGCCACCGTGCGGCTCGAGGTCGTCCCCGAGGGCGGCGACATCGCCCAGATGGAGGAGCTCCAGGCCGTTGCCGAGGCAGAGGAAGCCGCCGCTGCGGCCGAGGCCGAGGCGGCCGCCGAGGCTGCGGCGACCGCCGAGGCCGAGGCGATCGAGATCGTCGAAGCGGCCGAGGCTGCGGAGGCCGCGGAGGCTGCCGAAGCCGAAGGCGCCGTCGAGGCCGCTGCCGAGGCAGAGGTGGCCGACGAGCCGGAGGAGGCTGCCGAGGAGCAGCCCGCCGAGGAGCAGCCCGCCGAGCCCGTCGCCGCCGACGACGAGTCCAACCAGTAACGGATTCGTCACGACTCGTCCACAGGCTTTTCCAGAGCCTGGGGATCGTGGTGCGAAAAAGGCGCTCGCAGCGAGCTTTTCAGCTAGCCGGTTGGGCAGCCCGGATGGGGACAACGTCCGAACCGGCGTGGACAATGCAGGGGAACATGCGTTCTTTTACCTGCAAATTGGCCTCTTTTCTCCCTAGTAGTAGGGGACAACGCGCTTGAGCGCGACCCCGGCAACGGCTTGAATCACGGCGTGGTCGCCCAGGTTGCCCAGCCGTCGCAGGCGGCCCCGGTCCCGCCGCAGAATCTCGACGCGGAGGAGTCGGTCCTCGGCGCGATGATGCTCTCCCCCGGCGCGATCGGGGCCGTCAGCGAGCTGCTGGACGCCGGGGACTTCTACCGCGAGAGCCACGCCAAGGTCTATCGCGCGGCGCTCGCCCTCTACGCCCGCGGCGAGCCGGTCGACGCGATCACGCTCGTCGACGCCCTGGAGGAGCGCGGCGAGCTCGAGGACGCGGGCGGTCGCGTCCGGATCCACGAGCTCGCCGCGCTCGTGCCGGCCACCGCGAACGCGGCGCACTACGCGCGCATCGTCCGCGAGATGGCGACTCTCCGCGGGCTGATCCGCTCCGGGCAGGAGATCGCGCGGCTCGGCTGGGAGCGGCCGGGCGACGCGAAGGACCTCGTCGACCGGGCGGAGCAGGTGATCTTCGAGCTCTCACAGGCCCGGGTCACCGGCGAGTTCGCGCACATCGAGGGGCTGCTGAAGGACAGCTTCGAGCGGATCACGGCGCTCTACGAGGCCGGCGAGGAGATCACGGGCGTCCCGTCGGGGTTCCGCGACATCGACCGGCTGACGTCCGGCTTCCAGCCGGGGAACCTCGTCATCCTCGCGGCCCGCCCGAGCATGGGGAAGTCCGGCTTCGCGCTCTGCACGGCGGCGAACATCGCCGTGCGCCGCAACGTCCCGGTCGCGCTGTTCACGCTCGAGATGTCGAAGTCCGAGGTGACCCAGCGGCTGATGTGCAGCGAGGCCAAGGTCGAGTCGCAGCGGCTGCGGAACGGGAAGCTCGCCGCCGACGACTGGCCCCGCCTCACCGCGGCCTGCGACAAGCTCGCCAAGGCCCCGATCTACGTCGACGACACGGGCTCGATCACGATGATGGAGATCCGGTCGAAGGCGCGGCGGCTGAAGTCCAAGGAGCCGAACCTCGGCCTGATCGTCGTCGACTACATCCAGCTGATGACGTCCGGCTCGACGGTCGAGAACCGCGTCCAGGAGGTCTCGCAGATCTCCCGGAACCTGAAGGTGCTGGCGCGCGACCTGGACGTGCCGGTGCTGGCGTTGTCGCAGCTCTCGCGCGCGGTCGAGCAGCGGCACGACAAGCGCCCGATCCTCTCCGACCTGCGCGAATCGGGCTCGATCGAGCAGGACGCCGACCTCGTCTTCTTCATCTACCGCGACGAGTACTACAACGACGAGACCGACCAGCAGGGCATCGCGGAGATCCACCTGGCGAAGCACCGCAACGGCCCGACCGGGACGGAGAAGGTGGCGTTCCTGAGCAGGTACGCGAAGTTCGCCGACCTGGCGGCCGCGTGAGGCGTCTCGCGGCTCTCGCCCTCGTGCCGGCGTTCGCCCTGCTGTTCGCGGCCGTGGCGGCGGCGCCGGCGGCGGTGCCGTCCAGGGTCCAGAGCGGTCTGAAGACGCCGTCCGGCAACATCGTCTGCAACGCGGGCCCGTATCGGGGCCGTCCGCTGCTGGCGTGCACGGTGCTCTCGAAGCGGGACCGGCGCGGTCAGACGATCTGGTCGATGCAGGCGACCGGCCGCGCGCGCGTCGGCTTCGTCCTCGGCAACGCCGCGACCGACGTCCCGCGGCTCGCGTACGGGCGCACCTGGCGCTGGAACGGGCTGCGCTGCGTGTCGAAGACGGCCGGCCTGACCTGCACGAACGGCTCGGGCCACGGCTTCTTCCTCAGCCGTCGGTCCCAGCGGGTCTTCTAACCGAGCGGTCCGGCAGACTCAGTCCGTGCCAGCGACCGTCATCGTCGGCGCGCAGTGGGGCGACGAGGGCAAGGGCAAGATCGTCGACCTGCTCGCCCAGCACTCGGACGTCGTCTGCCGCTACCAGGGCGGGCCGAACGCCGGGCACACGATCGTCGCGGACGGTCAGACCTACAAGTTCCGGCACATGCCGTCCGGGATCCTGTGGGGCAAGGAGTGCGTGCTCGGCGCCGGCTGCGTCGTCGATCCCGCGGTCTTCATCGAGGAGCTGGACGACCTCGAGGCGCGCGGGCTCTCGACCGAGCAGGTGCACCTCTCCGGCAACGCGCAGCTGATCATGCCCTGGCACGTCGCGCTCGACCAGGCGAGCGAGCGGCGACTCGGCAAGCTGCAGATCGGGACGACGCGCCGGGGCATCGGGCCGGCGTACGGCGACAAGGCGGCGCGCCTCGGGATCCGCGTGCAGGACCTGCTCGACCCGAAGATCCTCCGGCAGAAGATCGAGGTCGCGCTCGCCGAGAAGAACCACTGGCTGGAGCGCGTGTACGGCGCCGAGCCGGTCGATCTCGAGGACGTGTCGCACCGGTACGAGGGGTATGCGCAGCGCCTCCGGCCGTACATCTCGGACACGTCGCTCCTCGTCGACCGCGCGCTGCGGGTCGGCAAGTTCGTCCTCTTCGAAGGCGCGCAGGGCACGCTGCTCGACCTCGACCACGGCACGTATCCCTTCGTCACCTCGTCGAACCCGGTCGCGGGAGCGGCGGCCACGGGGATCGGCATCGGCCCGAACCGGATCGACGCGGTCCTCGGCGTCGCGAAGGCGTACCTGACGCGTGTCGGCGAGGGCCCGTTCCCGACGGAGATCCAGGGGCCAGACCAGGAGAAGGTCCGCGAGCTCGGCGGCGAGTACGGGACGGTCACGGGCCGCGAGCGGCGGTGTGGCTGGCTCGACCTCGTCGGGCTTCGCTACGCGGCGCGGCTGAACGGCTTCACGTCCCTGGCGCTGACGAAGCTGGACGTGCTCTCGACGTTCGCCGAGCTGCCGGTCTGCGTCCGCTACCGGCTCCGCGACGGCACCGAGACCGAGGAGTTCCCCGCGCACCAGAGCGACTTCCACCACTGCGAGCCCGTGTACGAGATGCTGCCGGGCTGGCAGGAGCGGCTCGAGGGGATGGACGACGTCTCGCGGCTCCCCGATGCGGCCCGGCGGTACGTCGGGTTCATCGAGCGCGAGCTGGACGTCGAGGTGTCGCTCATCGGCACGGGCGCAGCGCGCGAGCACGTCCTCGCCCAGCGCGGGCTCGAGGCGATCGCGCGGCCCTAGCTAGCTAGGAGGACCGGCGTCGCCGTCCTGAGTCCGGGCGAGCATCCAGCCGCCGATGAGCAGGGCGATTCCGAGAGTCAGGAAGCCCGCGTCGTATGCCCACTGGTTCTCCACGCCTTCTCGGACGTGGTGGATCGTGAGGATGTGATGGTCGACGACGCCTTCCACGACGTTGAAGAGACCCCATCCGACGAGCATCCAGCCGACGAACGCGCGTCCGCTGATCGCCCAGCGCCAATTTTCGGTGCGACGCCAGAGCACCCACAAACCTGCAGCGACAGCAAGCCAGGTCGCGGCATGGAAGATCCCGTCCCAGAGCGTGTTCGTCTCCAGACCCGCAACTGTCGTGTCCGGGTAGCTGCCCTCGCTCGTGAGCATGTGATGCCACTGGAGCATCTGATGAAGAACGATGCCGTCCACGAACCCGCCGAGACCGATGCCGAAGAGGATGCCGGGAAGGCGGGGGCGGGTCGTCGTTCAACCCCCTGCTAGGGAGCGGCGCGCTCGGTCGTCAGGTACTCGAAGAGCGACCGGTAGCCGCCGACGACCGAGGCGATGTCGCCGGGGTCGACGTCCTCCCCGCGCTCCAGCTTGTCGACGACGTCCTTGCCGGCGACGTACTCGGCGAGCAGCTCCGGATCGGCGCCCTCGGCCGCGGCGAGGCTCTCATCGAGGAGACCACGGTCCTGGAGCATCCGCACGATCAGGTCGTGGAGCTCGGGCAGCGCCTCGGCCGGCGAGTCGCGGACGAGCGGCTCCAGCTGCTCCCACTCGCTTTCCCAGTCGTGGAGGTCGAGTCCCGGTTCGGTCACGACCCCTGTGTCGCCCGCTTTCGACCCTTTGAAACCTCCGGGGCCGCCACTAGACTCGCCCGCACGTGAGGGTGCTCCTGATCGGCTCCGGCGGCCGCGAGCACGCGCTCGCGTGGAAGTTGGGACAGAGCCCTCGGCTCGACGAGCTGCACGCGGCTCCGGGCAATCCCGGCATCGCGCGGCTCGGCACCTGCCACCCGGTTCGGGCCGAGGACGGCGAGGGCCTGCTCGACCTCGCCCGGGGCCTCGAGGCCGACCTCGTCGTGGTCGGGCCCGAGGCGCCGCTGGTCGCGGGCGTCGCGGACGAGCTGCGCCACGCGGGTGTCGCCGTGTTCGGGCCGGGCCGGGCCGCGGCCGAGATCGAGGGGTCGAAGACGTTCGCGAAGGACGTCATGCGGGCGGCCGGCGTGCCCACGGCGAAGGCGCTCGCGGTCGCACGCCCGCCTTGCGTCGTCAAGGTCGACGGGCTTGCGGCAGGCAAGGGCGTCTTCGTGTGTCCGGACCGGGCGACGCTCGACGAGGCCTTGCGCGCAGTCGCCGCCCTGGGCCAGTCGCTCGTCATCGAGGAGCTGCTCGAAGGCCAGGAGCTCTCGCTCTTCGCGCTCGCCGACGGGCGGAACGCCGTGCCCCTGGCGCCCGCGCGCGACTACAAGCGGATCGGCGACGGGGACACCGGCCCGAACACCGGCGGCATGGGCGCCTTCTCGCCGGTGGCCGAGGTGTCCGCTTCCGATGCGGCCGAGCTCGCCGAGCTGGTCCACCGGCCGGTGCTGGCCGAGCTTGCTGCCCGCGGCCGGCCGTTCGTCGGCCTGCTCTACGCCGGGCTGATGCTGACCGATGACGGCCCGAAGGTGCTCGAGTTCAACTGCCGCTTCGGCGACCCGGAGACGCAGGCGATCCTGCCGCGGCTCGAGAGCGACCTGCTCGACGCGCTCGAGGCGGCGGCGGTCGGCGACCTCGGCTCGTCCGCGCCCAGCGTCGGCGCCGACGCCGCCGTCACCGTCGTGCTCGCCTCGGGCGGCTACCCGGCGAGCGGCGACGTCGGGTCGCCGATCGAGGGCATCGAGCAGGCCGAGGAGGTCGCGCTCGTCTTCCACGCCGGAACCGCCGTTCGCGGCGGGCAGCTCGTGACGAACGGCGGCCGCATTCTCAACGTCACCGGGCTCGGATCGACCGTCGAGGCCGCGCGCGACGCGGCCTACTCGGCCTGCTCGTCCATCTCGTTCGACGGCATGCAGTACCGTCGCGACATCGCGGGGAGGACAGCAGGCGTTGCCACCTGAGAGCGGCACCGAGACCGAGGCGTTCGCGCAGCTCGTCGAGTTCGGCGAGCGCGGACCGCTCGTGGGCATCCTCGTGGGATCCGAGTCCGACCGTGAGCGCATGGAGCCCGCCATGCAGGAGCTCGACGACAGGGGCATCTCCCACGAGTTCCACGTGCTCTCGGCCCACCGGGATCCGCGCGCAGTGGCCGAGTACGCCTCGACCGCGGCGCTCCGCGGGGTCCGCGTGATCATCGCGGGTGCGGGGATGGCCGCGGCCCTGCCCGGGGTCGTCGCGTCCTACAGCGAGCTGCCGGTGATCGGCGTGCCGCTGCGCTCGAGCAAGAGCGTCGGGGACGGGATGGACGCGCTCCTGTCGATCGTCCAGATGCCGCCCGGCGTGCCGGTCGCGTGCGTCTCGATCGACGGCGCGCGGAACGCGGCGATCCTCGCGGCGCGGATCCTCGCGCAGGGCGGCGGGCTGCCGGCGGCCGAGGTCTGAGCGCGGCCCCAGCGCCTTCCTGAAGCGCGTGTAGAGTCGGATCGGTGATCGCCCGCTACTCGCGCCCGGCCATGGCTCGTGTCTGGTCGGACGAGAGCAAGCTCGCGCGCTGGCTTGAGGTGGAGCTTGCTGCGCTCGACGGGTGGGCGGCGGTGGGCGTCGTGCCGGACGACGCGGCGCGGGAGATCCGCGAGCGCGCCGTGGCGCCTTCGGCCGACCGCGTGGCGGAGATCGAGGAGCGGACGCAGCACGACGTCGCTGCGTTCGTGGACGCGGTCGCAGAGCAGCTCGGGCCGGTCGGACGCTGGTTCCACTACGGCCTGACGTCGTCCGACGTCGTGGACACCGCGCTCTCGCTGCAGATCGGCGAGGCGGGGCAGCTGATCCTCGAAGGGGTCGAGCGGGCGCTGGCGGCGGTCATCGCGCAGGCAGAGCAGCACCGACTGACGCTGATGATGGGCCGGACCCACGGCGTCCATGCCGAGCCGACCACGTTCGGGCTGAAGCTGACCGGCTGGGCGTTCGAGCTCGACCGGGCCCGCGGCCGGCTCGAGCAGGCGCTCGAAGGGCTGCGGGTCGGGAAGCTCTCCGGTGCGGTCGGCAACTACGCGGCGATCGATCCCGAGGTCGAGCGCCACGCCTGCGAGCGGCTCGGGCTGGAGCCGGCGCCGTCGTCGACCCAGATCCTCCAGCGCGACCGCCACGCGGAGCTGCTGGCGGTCTTGGCCGTGACGGCCGCGTCGCTGGAGAAGTTCGCGCTCGAGATCCGCCACCTCGCGCGCACCGAGGTGCGTGAGGTCGAGGAGCCGTTCCGCCGCGGCCAGAAGGGGTCGTCGGCGATGCCGCACAAGAAGAACCCGGTCGTCGCCGAGCGGATCTGCGGGCTGGCGCGGGTGGTCCGCGGCGCCGCGGTCGTGGGGCTCGAGAACGTCGCACTGTGGCACGAGCGGGACATCTCGCACTCGTCCGCCGAGCGCGTCGTCGTCCCCGACGCGTTCCTCGCGCTCGACTACATGCTCGACCGGTTTTCCTGGCTCGTCGAGGAGCTCGTCGTGCGGCCGGAGCGGATGCGGCGCAATCTCGAGGCCAGCCACGGCCTGTTCTTCAGCCAGCGGCTGCTGCTCGCGCTCGTCGAGAGCGGGCTCGAGCGGTCGCGCGCGTACGAGCTCGTCCAGCGGAACGCGATGCGCGCCTGGGAGGAGGAGCAGGACTTCCCCACCCTGGCGCGCGCCGACGCGGACATCGCCGCGCAGCTCGACGCGGCAGCGCTCGACGTCGTCTTCGACCTCGATTCGTACGCACGCCACGTCGACGTCGTCTTCGACCGGCTGTCCACCCTGACCCGACGAGAGGAGCCCGTTCATGTCTGAGACCGCAACGCACGTCGGCAGCGGCAAGGTCCGCGAGCTCTATGCGCTCGACGACGACCGGCTGCTGCTGGTCGCGAGCGACCGAATCTCGACCTTCGACGTCGTCCTGCCCACGGAGATCCCGGACAAGGGCCGCGTGCTCACCGGCCTGTCGGCGTTCTGGTTCGGGCGGACGCGTGAGATCGTCCCGAACCACATGCTCGGCCTACGGCCCGACGGCCGCTCGACCGAGTGCAAGCGGCTCGAGATGGTGCAGCTCGAGTGCGTCGTCCGCGGGTACCTGACCGGCTCGGGGTGGAAGGACTACCTCGCGACCGGCGCGGTCTGCGGACACGAGCTCCCGGCGGGGTTGCGCGAGTCGGAGCGCCTGCCGGAGCCCTTGTTCACGCCGTCCACGAAGGCGGAGACGGGTCACGACGAGAACATCACGCGCGAGCAGGCGGTCGAGCTCATCGGGCCGGAGATGGCAGAGCGCCTCGAGCGCGTCTCCATCGAGCTCTACACGTACGCGGCGGAGTACGCGGCGGCACGCGGGATCCTCATCGCCGACACGAAGTTCGAATTCGGCGTCGACGCGGCCGGCGAGCTTCACCTCGGGGACGAGGCTCTGACCCCGGACTCCTCACGCTTCTGGCCGGCGGACGAGTACGAGCCGGGTCGTGGGCAGGCGTCGTACGACAAGCAGTTCGCGCGTGACTACTGCGAGTCGGCCGGCTGGGACAAGACGGCTCCCGGCCCCGAGCTCCCGGACGACGTCGTCGAGGGGACGCGCGCTCGCTACGTGGAGGCCTTCGAGCGGCTGACCGAGATCCCGTTCGGCCGCTACGTCGACGACCCGACCGTGGTGATCCCGTGAAGGCGACCGTGCTCGTCCGGCCGAAGCCGGGCATCCTCGACCCGCAGGGCCAGGCCGTCGAGAGCTCGCTGAAGCACCTCGGGTTCCCGGTCGCCGACGCGCGCGTGGGGCGGGTCGTCGACCTGGACGTGGAGGCATCCGACCCGGAGGCGGCCCGCGCCGAGGTGGAGCGGATGTGCGAGCAGCTGCTCGCCAACCCGCTGATCGAGAGCTACGAGATCGAGCTCGAGGACGGCCGGTGAGCGAGCCGCGGCCGCGCATCGGCGTGCTGACGTTCCCCGGCTCGAACGACGACCGCGACGCCCTGCACGCGCTCACGCTGCTCGGCGCCGAGGGCGTGCCCGTCTGGCACGCGGACGAGCAGCTCCCCGAGGTCGCAGGCGTCGTCCTCCCCGGAGGGTTCTCGTACGGCGACTACCTCCGGTGCGGCGCGATCGCGCGGTTCTCCCCGGCGATGCGGGCCGTCGCCGAGTTCGCCGGCAGCGGCGGGCCGGTGCTCGGGATCTGCAACGGCTTCCAGATCCTCTGCGAGGCGGGCCTCCTGCCGGGGACGCTCCGCCCGAACGCGTCGCTCTCGTTCGTCTGTCGAGATGTCGTTCTGCGGATCGAGCGCACCGACACGCCGTTCACGAGCCACTGCGAGCGTGGACAGGCCCTGACCATCCCGGTCAAGCACGGCGAGGGCTGCTGGTTCGCGGACCAGGAGCTCCTCGACGAGCTCGAGGGGAACGGGCAGATCGTCCTCCGCTATCAGGACAACCCGAACGGCTCGGTCGCCGACGTCGCCGGCGTGGTCAACGCCGCGCGAAACGTCATGGGCCTGATGCCGCATCCCGAGCATGCGGTCGATCCGCTCCTCGGCTCCAACGACGGTGCGCTGATTCTCCGCGGGCTGATCGCGGCGGCCCGCGAGCGGACCGCCGTCGTGGCGTAGCCCCGGGCTCAGCCACGGACGAACCCCAGCGCCGCCGCGAGCGCCGGGCGCTCGCCGAGCCGATCGCGCAGCCGCTCGAGATCCGAGCCGCGCAGGGTCACCGGCCCACGGCGGGCGGTCCCGTCGGTCGTGTAGGCGAAGCGGACCAGCCATTCGCCCTTCTCGTCCTCGAGAAGCTGGACGACCGACGCGAAGCGCTTCCGGCCGGCGCGCTGCGGCAGCGTCACCTCCTCGACGAGCTGTGCCTTCCCCCACGCGGTCGTGATCTTGGTCATGCGCGCGACGCTAGTGCGAAAACGCGCGCGCGTGGGTGACGCCTCTGTGACGAGAGTGCGCCGGGCTCAGGGACGCGGCAGACCCGGTCCGCCGTCGGCCGGATCGAGCGGGCTCGCCGGGAGGCCCGGCGGAACAGGCGTCCGGTTGTAGCCGCCGGGCGCGACGTCGTTCGAGGAGTCTGCGTGGAAGAGCGACGCCAGGTACTGGATGTGCCCCCGCCCCACGCCGAGCTCGAACTGCCCGCCGCCGTACATCCCGATGTGGTTCGCAGCGCAGTAGTCGTAGGTCGCGAACAGCCGCTCCACCGACCCGAACCGGGACGGCTTCACGTTGACGGTCTTCGGCGGGAACGGGAGCGACTCGATGTCCGCAACCGAGTGGATCGGCGCGTCCCACGTCACGCGCGCCCGGTGCGGCTCGAGGACGCCGTCGGTCTCCTCGGTCAGCGCCGGATCCTCGATCCACGCGTCGGGGAACGCCTCGGCGACCCGCCGGTAGAGCTCCGGGTCGGCGGGGTTGTCGACCACGGTGCCGGAGTACTGGCCCTTCAGGTCGACGACGTCGACGCGGCCGAGCTCCGAGAGCTCACCCACGAGCCCCGGCGTCCAGTCCGGGACCGGGTCGAGCTTGAACCGCGTGCCGGGATAGTCCTCGAGCAGCCGGTGGATCGGCTCGGCCGACGACGGCTCGCCGAGCCGCAGCGAGACGACGAACCGGACCGGGCGCGACTCCAACCCGAGCGCGTCCGCCAGCGACCGTCCACCCTGCCGGAGCGCAAGATCGAGCGCCGCGCTCTCGAACGCCCAGCGCCGGTAGTCGCGGAAGGCGGCCATGCCGGGGGGCTCGGGCCACAGGTCCAGCCCGTCCAGGTGGTCGGAGAACGACCGAAGCGTCCACTCGCCCTCGAGCGGGAGCGAGGGCAGGGCGAGCAGCTGGTCGTGCGCCGCCCCGTCGTAGGTGACGTCCTCGCCGATCCCTTCCTCACCGGCGCCGCGGAGGTGCACCTGCGTGGTCGTGCGGACGAACTCGCTCGAGACGGCCTGCTCGAGCTGCTCCAGCTCGTGGCTCTCCACGGCGAGCGGAAGGTCGGCGACGCGGTCGAACGTGGACACAATGGCGAGTATGTCGATCCGAGCGCTGCTCGCGGCAACCCTGCTCGCGCTCCTCGCGGGCTGCGGCGGCGAGCAGCAGTCGGAGGTCAGCGTCCTCGCGCCCGCCTGGATCGACGAGGACGTCCAGCAATTCGAGCACGAGAGCGGCTGCCGCGTCGACCTCCGCACCTACGACGAGCAGGAGGAGCTCGCGCCGATCGCAGAGCGGCGCGACGCGGACGTCATCGCCGAGCTCGACCTGGACCCGATCGACCAGGCCGAGCCCTTCGTGCGGGTCACGCTCTCCGGCGGCGTCGTGGTCACGATTCCCGAGCGCCTCGCCTCGGCGTTCACCGGCCCCAAAGCGCCGGCGCGGCCGCGCTCCATCTCCTGGGTGATCCGGCCGGAGGGCGACAACCCGGACTGCGCCCGCCGCTGGCTCGCCTACGCGACGTCCCAGTAGACCTCGGTGTCGAGCAGTGCGAGGAAGGCGTCCGGGTCCCGGATCGCCTCCTCGGGCGGCTTGACGCCGTCGAACCGCAGCCGCCCCTCGTGCAGCTCGACCGCCGCGCGCGCCGCCGGCTCGGAGGTCGAGCGCGCCGAGCCGCCGCGCGTGATCGTCCAGCCGACGACCCGGCGGGTGTCCCCCTCGAGGTCGACGAGGTGGACGGCCACGGCGTCCTCCGACTGCTCGTACGGCTGGGGCTCCTCGCCCTCCTCGAGCGCCAGCAGCTTCTCGAGCAGGCCCGGCGCGAGACACAGCCGGAACGACGCCGTGTGGAGCGTCGGGAAGGCGGCGGGCAGCGTCCTCAGCTCGGAGTGGAGCGTGTAGATCCCCTTCGCACGGCCGACGGGCTCCGGCAGTTCGCGCTCCTCCTCGCCCGAGAGCGGCTCGACCTCGCGCGCGGCGCCGCCTTCGACGACGACCGGCTTCATGTGCAGCTCGTCGAGCAGCGTCCGGACCGAGTACGGCGCCGGAAAGGGATGGCCGGCGGCGGCCGGGTCGCGCGCCGCCGCCCAGATCTCGAGCGACCGCGGCTCTTCCCCCAGCCGCGCCGCACCGGCAGCCGTCAGCAGGTTCGTCTTTCCCGGAGCCGAGCCCATGCCGAGCAGGGCGCC
This sequence comes from Gaiellaceae bacterium, assembly GCA_036554945.1. Classification (GTDB taxonomy): domain Bacteria; phylum Actinomycetota; class Thermoleophilia; order Gaiellales; family Gaiellaceae; genus JACDAN01. The sequence continues at coordinate 24,468 of DATBMH010000109.1, forward strand.
GACCTCGGCCCGCATGAACTCGGCGTCGAGCTCGAGCTGCCTGCTCGTCACGTGGTAGAGGCCGCCCAGGTCGACGTAGTGGACGCCGGCGGCCAGCGCGCCGTGCATCACCGGCAGGTTGAGCCGGTAGTCCGCGCAGTTCACGACGACCGAGCAGCCGTCGAGGCCGCGGGCGACCGCTGCCGGGTCCGAGGCGTCGAGCGCCTCCTCGCCGGAGAGGCGGGCGTCGCGGCGCACGAACGGCGCGCCCCAGCTCTCGAGGAAGCCGGCGACGCGCCGGCCGATCGTCCCGGAGGCTCCGACGACGGCGATCACAGGTTGGAGAAGATTCGCAGGCTTTTCATTAGGGTCCCTCGGCATGTCGATCGGTGAGCGGACGGTCACGTCCGAGTCGGTGATCGAAGCGCGCGAGCGTTACGTCGCACGCGGGATCGCCACTCCACCGCTCGTCGTCGCCCGCGCCGAAGGCGCGCGGATCGAGGACGTCGAGGGCCGCACTTACATCGACTTCGCCGGTGGTCTCGGCTGCCAGAACACGGGCCACGGGCTGCCCGCGGCCGTCGAGGCGATCCGCGACCAGCTCGATCGCTATCTCCACCAGTGCTTCATGGTCGGGATGTACGAACCCTACGTCGAGGTCTGCCGCCTGCTCGCCGAGGTGTCGCCGTGCCGCGGCGCCGACCAGCGCAGCATCCTCCTGAACAGCGGCGCAGAGGCCGTCGAGAACGCGGTCAAGATCGCCCGCGCCGCGACGGGCCGGCCCGCAGTGCTCGTCTTCGACGGCGCCTTCCACGGCCGGACGCTGATGACGATGACGATGACCAGCAAGGTCGTCCCGTACAAGCAGGGGTTCGGCCCGTTCGCGCCCGAGATCTACCGCGCGACGGCGCCGTTCCCGTACCGGGGCGTGAGCTCCGACGACGCGATCGCCGCGGTGGAGCATCTCTTCAAGGCCGACGTCGACCCGGCGACCGTCGCCTGCGCCGTGCTCGAGCCGGTCCAGGGCGAGGGGGGCTTCATCCCGATGCCGCCGGACTTCCCGCGGCGGCTCCAGGAGCTGCTCGCGAAGCACGGGATCCTCTTCGTCGCCGACGAGGTGCAGAGCGGCGTCGGCCGCACCGGGACCGTGTGGGCGATCGAGCAGTACGGCGTCGAGCCGGACCTGCTGGTGTCGGGGAAGTCGCTGGGCGGCGGGCTGCCGCTTGCGGGCGTCACCGGCCCGGCCGAGGTCGTGGACGCCGTCGGCCCCGGAGGGCTCGGCGGGACCTTCGGCGGAAACCCGCTGGCCTGCGCCGCCGCCGTCGCCGTGCTCGAGGAGGTGCGACGGCCGGAGTTCCTCGACCGGGCACGCGAGCTCGGCGAGGTGATCCGCAGGCGGCTCGACCAGCTCGCGGCGCGCAACGCGTCGATCGGCGAGGTGCGGGGGCTCGGGCCGATGCTCGCGCTGGAGCTGGCGGAGCCGACGCCGGACCTCGCGAAGGCGGTCACGACCACGGCGCGGGAGAAGGGCCTGATCCTCCTGTCCTGCGGCCTCTACGGCAACGTGATCCGGATCCTCGTCCCGCTCGTCATCTCGAACTCGGACCTCGCGCGCGGCCTCGAGCTCCTGGAGGAGTCGCTTGTCGACGCAGGCGCGGCCGCGGCCTGACCGGGCGCCGACGGACGAGCCGTCGACGTTCGACGTCGAGGCGATCGCCCTCTACCGGTCGTACGGCGACGTGGCCGCGGTGGACGGCGTCGATCTCGCGATCCCTTCCGGCGAGTTCTTCACGCTCCTCGGCCCCAGCGGCTCGGGCAAGACCACGACGCTGCGCCTGATCGCCGGCTTCGAGCAGCCGGACTCCGGCCGCGTGCTCCTCAGCGGGACCGACGTCACGTCGAGGCCGCCGTACGCACGCGACGTCAACACCGTCTTCCAGGACTACGCGCTCTTCCCGCACATGACGATCGAGGAGAACGTCGACTACGGGCTGCGGGTGAAGGGCGTCAAGCGGGACGAGCGCCGGACGCGGGTCGGGGAGGCGCTCGAGATGGTGCGGCTCGCCGGCCTCGGGCCACGCCGGCCCGGCCAGCTCTCCGGCGGACAGCGCCAGCGCGTCGCGCTCGCCCGTGCGATCGTCAACCAGCCGCGGGTGCTGCTGCTGGACGAGCCGCTCGGCGCCCTCGACCTGAAGCTGCGCCAGGAGATGCAGCTCGAGCTGATGCGGATCAAGGACGAGGTCGGGATCACGTTCGTCTACGTGACGCACGACCAGGAGGAGGCGCT
>DATBMH010000007.1:0-35865 GCA_036554945.1 Gaiellaceae bacterium
GAGCCCTCGAAGCGACCGGTCGGGTTGTACGGGATGAGGTTGACCTTGAAGACGCGCCGGTCGAGGAAGGCGGCGAGCAGACGCGCGTCCTCGCGGGAGTCGTTGACGCCGGCGAGCAGGACGTACTCGACGAAGACCCGCCGCTTCGTCCGCTCCCAGTGCCTCCTGCAGAGGGCCACGACGTCGGGTAGCGCGTAACGGTCGTTGACCGGCATCAGCGCGCTGCGGAGCGCAGCGTCGGCCGCGTGGAGCGAGAGCGCGAGGCGGATCGGCTCCTCGACCTCATCCACGAACCGCGTCAGCCCCGGCATCCAGCCGACCGTGGAGACCGTCGTGCGCCGGTACGTGATCCCGAGGTCGGGCAGCAGGCGTGCGGCGGCGACCACCTCGTCGAAGTTGAGGAACGGCTCGCCCATTCCCATGAACACGAGGTGGTCGACCGGCTCCAGGCGCCGGAAGTGGAGCGCCTGGTCGACGATCTCCCACGCCTTCAGGTTCCGGCCGAAGCGCATCTGCCCCGTCGCGCAGAAGGTGCAGGTGAGCGGGCAGCCGGACTGCGACGAGACGCAGACGGAGCGGCGCCCGTCCCGGTAGCGCATCAGCACCGCCTCGACCGGGTGGCCGTCGTGCGTACGGAAGAGCGCCTTCACGGTCCCGTCCACGGAGGTCGCCTCGTCCTCGACCGAGAGCGACGAGAACGGCACCGCCTCCTCGAGCTCGGCGCGCAACGCACGCGGCAGGTTCGTCATCTCGTCGTAGCCGTGTGCCCCGCCGGCCGCCCACTGCCAGATCTGGGCCGCCCGGTAGCGGGGCTGGCCGGCCTCGGCGAGGACCCGTTCGAGCAGGGCGAGATCCACGACGCCACGGTAGCGTTCGACCATGCGCCGAATCGCTGCGGGATCCCCTTCCGTTCCGTCGTCGCCGGCGTCACAATCCACACAAGCTCGATCGGGCGCCTGCGGCTCGTCCGCGTCGTGTTCGGCCCCGAGCCGGCTGCGGTGCACGGCGCGGGCGACGCCCGGTCGCCTCGCATGACCTACACGGCCGCAGAGGACCGCTACGGGCGGATGGAGTACCGGCGCAGCGGTCGCAGCGGGCTCCAGCTGCCCGCGATCTCGCTCGGCCTCTGGCACAACTTCGGGGACGACGACCGGCCGCTCGAGGTCGGCCGTGCGGTCATCCGGCGCGCGTTCGACCTCGGCGTCACCCACTTCGACCTGGCGAACAACTACGGCCCGCCCTACGGGTCGGCCGAGGAGCATTTCGGCCGGATCCTCCGTGAGGACCTGGCGCCGTACCGCGACGAGCTGATCATCTCGACCAAGGCCGGCTACGACATGTGGCCGGGGCCGTACGGCGAGTGGGGGTCGCGCAAGTACGTGCTGGCGAGCCTCGACCAGAGCCTCGCCAGGATGGGGCTCGAGTACGTCGACATCTTCTACTCGCACCGCTTCGACCCCGACACGCCCCTCGAGGAGACGATGGGCGCACTCGACACGGCCGTGCGGCAGGGGAAGGCGCTCTACGTCGGGATCTCCTCGTACTCCGCGGTGAAGACCCGCGAGGCGGCGGCGATCCTGAGCGAGCTGCGGACGCCGTTCGTGATCCACCAGCCCTCGTACTCGCTCCTCAACCGGTGGATCGAGGAGGAGCTGCTCGACGCGCTCGGCGAGCTCGGGATCGGGTGCATCGTCTTCTCGCCGCTCGCCCAGGGGATGCTCACGGACAAGTACCTGGACGGGATCCCGGAAGGCTCGCGGGCGGCGACGGCCGGGAGCGCCCTGTCGCCCGAGCTGATCACCGACGAGGCGCTCGAGAAGATCCGCGGGCTGAACGCGATCGCGGCGCGACGGGGCCAGTCCCTCGCGCAGATGGCGATTGCGTGGACGCTCCGCGACCCCCGGGTGACCTCGGCGCTGATCGGCGCCAGAAGCGTCGAGCAGCTCGAGGACAGCCTCGCTGCGCTCGGCCGGCTCGACTTCGGCGAGGACGAGCTCGCCGAGATCGAGGGCTACGCGACCGACAGCAGCATCAACCTCTGGGCGCAGTCGAGCCGCGAGTAGCCGGCAGCAGCGGCACGACCTCGTCGGCGAAGCGCTGCACCCGCTCGTCGAGACCGGGACTCTCGTGGTCCAGGTTGAGGACGAACCCGTCGCAACCGGCGTCGACGTAGTCGGCGAGCCGTCCCGCGACCCAGCTCGGCGGCCCGGTGACGGCGTGGCGGCCGCGCTCGTCCTGCCCTTCCGCCGGCTCGTCCTGGAGGTAGACGCCCAGCCTGAGGATCACGCGTCCGTCCGGCCGGCGCTCCCTGAACTCGGCGGCCAGGCCGCGCAGCTCGTCGGGCGGCAAGGCGACGGGATGCCAGACCCCGGTCAACGCCGCCCGCCTGGTCGTCGCGCGGGAGACTCCCGCGACCCAGAGCTCCGGCCCGCCGGGACGGACGAGTGCCGGCGCGAGCCAGCCGCCGATCTCCTCGACCTCGCCGGGCGCCTGCTCGAAGGCCGGCTGTGCGAGTCGCAGCCACTCGTCGAGCCGTCGTCCGCGGGTGGCGAAGTCCGCGCCGAGGAGCTCGAACTCGCCGTCCATCCAGCCCGCCGCGACGGCGGTGACGATCCGGCCACCGGAGAGGAAGTCGAGGCTTGCGAGCTGCTTGAGCACGACGAGCGGGCTCCGCTGCGGCACGACCAGCGCGGACACGCCGAGCTGCAGCCGCTCCGTTCGTCCGACGAGGAACCCGACGGAGACCAGCGCCTCCGCGATCGTCCCGTAGATCGGGGCGTGCTCCGGCGGCACGAGCACGTGGTCCGTGACCCAGCCGGAGTCGAAGCCGGCCTCCTCGGCCGCGACCGCGGCAGTGGCGAGCCGCTCGGCGTCGAGCGTCGGCCCGTAGTTGGGCAGGATCAGGCCGAGATGCAGCGCCGCCACACGCGAACGCTAACGCCGCGACAATTCCCCGCGTGCCCCTCCTGGCGACCCCACAGCAGCCTCCGGTCCTGCTGACGCCCGCCCCGCGCGAGGTGTCGTTCGGGCGCATCTCCGGGCGGGTGAGCCGCGCGGCGCAGGCCCTCCTCGTGAGCGTCGACGGCGAGCTCCTGGTCCGGCGTCCGCTGCACCGCCGCAGCACCTTCGACTTCCACGTCGGGCTGCCGCAGCGCGATCTCCGGCTCACCGTGGCCGCCGAGTACCCCGGCGGCGCGAGGGCGGCGACGACCGTGAGGCCCGTGTTCGGCCTTCCGCGCGCGGCGGAGCCGAGGGCGCCGCCGAGGCGGGGAGTGGAGGACGCGCCGCTGGCGCGCGAGATCAGAAGCCTCGCGAACGGCTTCGCGGGCGTCTGCGGCATCTACGTCCAGGACCTGCGCACCGGACGGGGCGCTGCGTGGAACGCGCGCGCGGAGTTCCCGGCGGCCTCGACCCTGAAGGTCGCCATCGCCGTGGAGGTGCTGCGCGCGCTCGGGGGCCCGCCGCCGGCCGGGAGCCGGCTCGACCGCCTGCTGAGCAAGGCGATCATCCCTTCGGACGACCGCGCCGCGAACGATCTCCTCCGGTGGGTCGGCGGCTCTACCGCGGGCGGCTCCGCGAAGGTCAACGCGACCTTCCGCGCCCTGGGCCTCACCGACACGGAGATGTACGGCGGCTACATCGTCCCGTCGGCGGAGATCCCGCTCCGCGTCAACTCGCAGCCGAGCTTCATCGGCAAGCGGACGAGCGCGTGGGACTTCGCGCGCCTGCTGTCGTTCGTCCACCGGGCGGCGGAGGGGCGGGGGAAGCTCGCGCGCCGCGGCGGGTTCGTCCCGTCCGAGGCCAGGTACCTCCTCTACCTGCTCGCACACTCGCAGCCGAGCTACCTCGCCCGCTCCCTGGGCGGCACGGGCGTGAGCGTGCTGAACAAGCCCGGCTGGATCACCCGGGCCCGGCACGACGGCGGGCTCGCGTTCTGGCGGAGCGGAAGCTTCGTGGCCGTCGTGCTGACGTTCAACGCGCGCGGCGTGGGCGTCTCGTCCGAGGTGCTCGCCGGCCGGGTCGCGCGCGCGGCGTACGCTGCCTTCCGTGGCGCGAACGCCAACCGCTCGCAGGCGAGAAGAGATCCTGGACCGGATCCGCGAGCTCTGCCTGGCGCTGCCGGAGACCAGCGAGCGCCCGAGCCATGGGCATCCGACGTTCTTCGTGCGCGACAAGCGCTCCTTCGCGATGGTGCTGAACGATCATCACGGCGACGGGCGCTTCGCGATGTGGTGCGCGGCCGAGGACGGCGTCCAGCAGATGCTCGTCGAGGCGGACCCGGAGCGGTTCTTCCGGCCGCCGTACGTGGGCCACCGCGGCTGGCTCGGCGTCCGGCTCGACGGTGAGCTCCACTGGGACGAGCTCGCCGGGATCGTCGAGGACGCCTACACGGAGGTCGCGCCGCCGAAGCTCGTCGAGGAGGCTCGCCTGCGAGAGACCGAGCGGTAGACCAGCCAGCCGCCGGCGAGGAGGATGCCGCCGCCGAGCACGAAGACCCACGGGCTCCGTCCGCCCGCGTCGTCCACGACCGGCGCGGCCTCCCACGTGCGCGTGTCCACCGCAGCGACGGTTTCCGCTCCGTTCCGCAGGCGAAGATCCCGTCCGTCGGGGCTGACGGTGAAGCGCATCGCCCACAGGTCTCGGTGGCCGTGGAGCCAGTCGAGATCGATGCAGCGGGCGGAGCGGCCCGTCGTGTCGAGCGCGTGGATGAAGGGATGCTCGACGCCGTCGTAGAGCGTGTAGGCCCAGCGGCCGTCCGGGCTCATCGCCCGCGTGAGCGGGTGGCCGTTCATCTCCTCGTCCGGCTCGCGCGGATCCACGATCGGCTTCGGGTCGAGCCGCCCGGTCCGGACGTCGAGCGCACGGACGTCGTACTGGAGCACGTCGTCGGGGGACGTGTAGTTGACGAGGTAGAGCCGGCGTCCGTCAGGGGACATCGCGTCGAAGCTGAAGTCGCCGCGCAGCGTGAGCCGTGACCGCTCGTTCAGATTGCCGGCGTCCAGGACGGCGAACGTCGTGCTCCTCCGCGGGAATCGCGGACGCGGCGCCAGCAGAACGAGTGTCGAGCCGTCGGAGGACAGACCGGCCGCGGACCCGTCGTAGGCGACGGCCGGGATCGTGAAGCGGCCGCGGATCGTCCGGAAGCCGCGCACCTCGCCGCTCAGTTGCTCCACCCGCGCGACGAGCGTGTTCCTGCCCGAGGGCAGCGCGACGAACCGGTGGCCGGCGTTCGGGTTCGCCACTCCCGAGGGGCCGACGTCGACGTCCACCACGGGGAGTCCGTCAGCCGCGGCGCCGGGCACGAACACCGCCGAGAGCACCACGGCGAGCGCGAGGATCCTGCTTCTCATGGCTCAACCTCCTGGTCGATCTGCGCGTGCCAGGAGTACGAGCCGAGGCCGCGGAGAGGTCCTCAGCCTTGACTCAGCGGGAGGAAGACGCGAAAGGCCGCGCCGCCCTCCTCGCGGTCCTCGACCCAGGCACGCCCGCCGTGGAGCGACGTGAACCGGGCGACGAGGGAGAGGCCGATGCCCGTGCCGGGACTGTCGGTGACCGCGCCGCGCCTGAAGGCCTCGAAGATCGCCTCGCGGTCCTCGGCCGCCACGCCGAGGCCCTTGTCGTCGACGCCGATGAGGGCGCCGCCGTCGCTCGGCCGCACCCAGACGTGGATCTCGGTGCCGGGAGGCGTGTGCTTCACGGCGTTGGCGATCAGGTTCTCGACCACACGCTCGATCTTCGGGGCGTCGACCTCGGCGACGACGGGCTCGACCTCGACCTCGATCGGACGGTCGGAGTCGAAGTCGACCGCGACATGGCGGACGAGCCGCCCGAGGTCCGTCTCGGAGAAGGTCGGGACCATGTGGCCGAGCCGCAGCCGGTCGAGGTCGAGCAGGTCCGAGAGCAGCCGGTCGAGCTTCACGGACTGTGATGCGAGGTGGCCGCCGATCTCCGCGCGGAGACGGTCGTCGAGCTCGTTCCCCCGTTCCTTGAGCGTCAGGGAGAACCCGAGGATCGCCGTCAGCGGTGTCCGGAGCTCGTGGGAGACGGTGGAGAGGATCGTGTCGCGCAGTTCGTCGAGGCGCTTCTGGTCCGTCACGTCCTGCGCCGTCCCGACCATCCGCACGGGCGCCCCCTGCTCGTCCGTGATCACGCGGCCGCGGGAGAGCGACCAGCGGACGGAGCCGTCCGGGTGGACGAGCCGATGCTCGAAGGTGAACGGCGCGCGCTCGGTGAACGCCCGTTCGACCTGCTCGCGGACCGCCGCGCGGTCCTCGGGATGGATGCGGCCGAGGTACGACTCGAAGTCGACCTCCGCCGAGCCCGGCTCGAGCCCGTAGATCCGGTAGAGCTCGTCCGACCACTCGACCCGGTCCGCGCCGATGTCCCACGTCCAGCTCCCGAGATGGGCCAGGGCCTGCGCTTCGTTGAGGCCCGCCGCGGACTCCGCTGCCTGCCGGTCGGCCGCCGCCCGCTCGGCCAGCACGGCCCCGAGCACGAGCAGCGACACGGCGACCGCGCCGAGGAGCCCCTCGAGGATCTGGACGATCTCCGTCGTGCTCCGCTCGGCGATCGGCGTGGAGCCGTCGACCGCACCGACGACCGCGAGCGCGGTGACCGCGAAGCTGCCCGTCACCGCGCCCATCTGGCCGAAGCGCAGCGTGGCGAGGATCAGGACGGGGAAGAGCAGGTGCGGATAGCGCCAGTAGCCGGCGAGGAACACGAACGCGCTCAGGCCGACGAGGACGCCGAGGACGAGCAGCCCCTCGACGACCCGAGCTCGGGGAAGCCCGCGGTCGGGCCTGGTCGACCAGACGAGGATCAGCGGCGCGACGATCAGCGCGCCCATCGCGTCGCCGATCCACCACAGGAGCCACTGCGAGCCGTAGTCCGAGCCCGGCACGTCGCCGGCGACCCAGAGCGCGGTGACGCCATTCGTCGCCGCGACGAGCGGGCTGAGCAGGCAGGCGGCGAGGATGAGGGCCAGGACGTCGCGGACGCGGTCGAGCGCGGGCCTGAGCCCCAGCCGCCGCAGGAGGACGCTGCCCACGACCGCCTCGAGCGTGTTTCCGACCGCGATCACCGCGGCGACCGGGATGTCGGCGCCGCTCGTTGCGTTCGCGAGGAACGCGCCGACAGCGACGGCCGGCCAGAGCCGGGTCCCGCCGAGGAACAGGGCCGCGATCGCGATCCCGGTCGGTGCCCAGACGGGTGTGATCACGCCGCGGGCGGCGGGCAGCTCGATGCCGACCTTCGCCGCGCCGAGGTAGGCCGCCGCGAGCGCTGCCAGCGCGAGCAGGTAGCGCCTCGTCATGCCCTCATGATCCACTAGCCGCGTGACGGGAAGCCGTCCGGCCGTGTTCTGGGTCAACCTGGCCCTCAAGGCCGCGCTCGTGAGTCTGCTGCTCTTCTCGGCCCTCTCGGGCCTCGAGCGGTTCGAGGGGAAGGCGATGACGGGCCGCGCGCTGACCTATCCGCTGGCCGCCGTCATCGTGCCGGCGGTCTGGTGGTACCTCCGGCGCCGGCGGCCGGGGCTGGCCTATCCGTACGCGCTCGACATCCTGCTCGTCCTTCCGTTCCTGATCGACGTCGCCGGAAATGCGCTCGACCTCTACGACACGGTCGGCTGGTGGGACGACGCGAACCACTTCGTCAACTGGGGCCTGCTGACCGCGGCGTTCGGCCAGCTGCTCGTCAGGCTTCCCGTCGGGCCGTGGGTCGCCGGCGGGCTGGCGCTCGGCTTCGGGGCGGTGACCGCGGTGCTCTGGGAGTTCGCGGAGTACTTCACGTTCATCCGCGACTCGCCCGAGGAGGAGACGGCCTACACGGACACCCTGGGCGATCTCGCCCTCGGCCTGAGCGGCTCGGCGATCGCGGCGCTCGTGACCGCGTGGCTCGTCAGCCGGCGGGGGCGTGCTGCTGCATCGCCGCCGCAGGGACGTCGTCCCGCCTGAGCACGCCCCACGCGACGACGACCGCGCCGAGCGCGAACACCGCGGCGGTCGCGAAGCCCCAGTTGAAGCCGTCGGTGATGTCCGCCGGCGTCGGCTGCCCGTTGTTCGAGAGGGCCTGGGTCCGCTCGATCGAGACGGTCGAGATGAGCGCGACGCCGAGGGCGCCGCCGAGCTGCTGCGACGTGTTGAGCATGCCCGACGCGATGCCCGCCACCCGGTCCTCGACGCGGGAGAGCGCCGCGAGCGACATGGGGATGAACAGGAAGGCGAGGCCGAAGCCGCTGATCACGAACGGGACGAACAGGTTCACCCAGTAGGTGCCGTCGACCGGGAGCTGCGTGTACCAGAGGTACGCGAAGGCGACGAAGACGGAGCCGGCCATCATCACCGGCTTCACGCCGGCCTTCGTGATCACGGCCTGCGCGATCGCTGCCCCGGGGATCGTCATGCCGGCCGTGGCGAGGAACGCGAACCCGGCCTCGAGCGGCGAGTACCCGAGGATGTTCTGCATGTAGAGCGTCAGCAGGAAGAACCCGCCGAAGATCGTCGCCCCGAGCAGCAGCCCGGTGAGGTTCGCGACGAGCACGGGGCGGATGCGGAAGAGGTAGAGCGGCACGAGCGGTGCGTCGCTGTGCTCCTCCCTCCAGAAGAACGCCGCGACCAGTGCGACCGCCAGGACGGAGAGCCCGATCGTCTGCAGCGTCAGCCAGCCCTCCCTCGGTGCCTCCGACATCGCGTAGACGAACAGCACGAGGCCCGCGGTGACCAGGATCGCGGCCAGCGCGTCCACCCGCCGGTCGGCGCCCTCGATCCGGCCTTCCGAGATCAGCCAGGGCGTCATCGCGAGGATCGCGATCCCGACGGGGACGTTGACGAAGAAGATCCACTCCCAGCCCAGGTACTCGACGAGGACGCCGCCCAGGAGCACGCCGGCCGCCGCGCCGCTGCCGGCGACCGCGCCCCAGATCCCGAACGCCTTGTTGCGCTCGGCGGCGTCGTGGCGGAACGCGTCGCTGATGATCGCGAGCGTCGCGGGCGACACGATCGCGCCGCCGAGGCCCTGCATGGCGCGGAAGATGATCAGCGCGGTGCCGCTCTCGGAGAGCCCGCAGGCCAGCGACCCGCTGATGAAGAGCAGCATCCCGAACATGAACACCCGGCGCCTGCCGAGGAGGTCCGCGGCCCGGCCGCCGAGGAGCAGGAAGCCGCCGAACGCGAGCGAGTAGGCGGTCACGATCCACTGCAGGCGCGAGTCGGAGAGCCCGAGATCGCGCTGGATCGACGGCAGCGCGACGTTCACGATCGCGACGTCGAGGATGACCATGAAGAACGCGACGCAGACGAGCGCGAGAGCGTGCCAGCGCCGCGGATCGGGGGTCGCCGCGGCTTCCACGCCCGGAACCTACTTGCTGGCCGCGAACAGCGTGGTGCTCTATCGGTTTCGAAGCTCCCCCTCTCGGGGGTTTTCCCGCTTCCTGATCGGCCTCACGGTGCCGAAAAGGAGGTTGAGATGCTGCGGATTCGGGCTGCGGCCGTAGCGGCCGTTGCGCTGTGCGCGTTCACCTGCCCAGGCCTGGCCGAGGCCGCTGGGTCGGCGAAGGCTGCGCGCGTGGCGGTCACGATGACCGATCGCGCGTGCAAGGTCGCGCGCACGGCACGCCCGGGGCGCACGCTGTTCCGGATCACGAACCGCGGGAAGCGCGCGAGGACGTTCTCGATCGCCGGCCGGCGCACGAAGTTCGTGAAGCGGCGCAGGACGGTCAAGCTCACGGTCAGGCTCGTCCGCGGCCGCACCTACCGCTACACGTGCACGGCCAAGGGCCGCCCACGTAGCGTCAAGCGCGGAAAGCTCCGCGTCACGGTCCCGAAGTCGGCGCAGCGCCCGGGCCCACGTCCGCCGGCGCCTCCGCCGCCTCCGCCGCCTCCGACCACACCACCGCCGCCTCCGCCACCGCCGCCCGGTCCGCCGCCGCCTCCGCCTCCGCCCGCGCATCTCGTCGGCGTCCGCACCGTGGCCGGGGAGGGCGAGCTGTACCTCCCGTCGAGCGGGACGCCGTTCGTGTCCCGCGGGGCCAACTACGAGCGGCTCGACGGGACGAGCGCGCCTGTCACGTTCGACGTGGGCGTCTACGACGGCGCGGCGGCCGACGCGGCGCTCGCCGATCTCGACTCCTACGGCTACAACACGGTCCGGATCTTCCTGAGCGGCTGTGCGTCGGGCTGCCTCGGCGACCCGTCCACGGCGGACGACCTCTCCGTGGCGTACGTCGCGAACGTCGTCGACTTCCTCGGGAAGGCGCGGGCGCGCGGGGTCCAGGTCATCGTCGTCGCCGAGGGTGTCCCCGCCGGCACGTCGTACGCCGGCCAGGTCGCCGCGGGTGCCTCCGCGAGCTTCGCCGGCGAGAACCTCCACTACCTGACCGCGGGCGGCGTCGCGGGCAACGCGTCCTTCTGGGCCGCGCTCGTCCAGCGCCTGACCGCCCAGCCGACCCTCCGCGAGACGATCCTCTCGTACGAGCTGCGCCGCGAGGCGTTCTTCCGCGCCGACGAGGCGCCGCTCTCGCTCTCCTCCGGGACGGTGACGGCGGCGAACGGCCAGATGTACGACCTGGCCGTGCCGGCGGAGCGCCAGGCCCTGATGGACGAAGGCCTCGTCCACTGGGCCGACACGGTGCGTGCGGCGATCCGGGCCGTCGATCCGACCGCGCTCGTCTCGCTGGGGTTCCTCTGGCCCCAGGCGCCCAACCCGGCCCGGATCGGCGACCCGCGCCTGAGCCGGATGCGCGCCGTGCTCGACGACTCGGCGGTCGACTTCGTCAGCCCGCGCGTCATCCCCGGGCTCGAGCTGACCCTGCCGCAGTACGTCCTCAACTACGAGCTGCCGGCGGTCACGACGAAGCCGGTGCTGATGTCCGAGGTCGGGGCGCCCACCGCGTCGCACACCACGGCCGCGGTCGCGGCGGAGTCGCTCCAGACCTGGCAGGCCGACTCCTGCGCCGCAGGGTTCGACGGCTGGCTGCTCTGGACGTGGGACACGGTCGGCCAGCGGACCGGCGAGCCGGCGATGTGGAACGCGCAGGACGCCTCCGGCCTCCTCGAGCGCGCGCTCGCGCCGACGATCCGCACCGACCCGTGCGCACCGACGAACCTCGCTCTCGGCAAGCCGGTCACCGCCTCCTCCACCGCACCCGAGGGCCCGGCCCCGAACGCGGTCGACGGCCTGGTGGGGACGCTCTGGAACTCGACCGGCGTCCCGCCCGGCTGGATCGAGGTCGACCTCGGCGCCGAGTACGACATCTCGCTCCTCCGGCTGGTCATCGCGCAGACCCCGCCGGGGCGCGCGGTGCACAAGATCTTCGGGCGGGCGACGCTCGCCGGCGCCCCCGGCACCGAGCTCCACGAGCTGGACGCGACGACCGTCGACGGCCAGACCGTCGAGCTCTCCCCGTCGCCCGCGTGGGCGGGAGTCCGGTACCTCCGGATCCACACCGTCTGGGGCCCGTCGTGGCCCGCCTGGCGCGAGATCCAGGTCTTCAAGGCGCCGTAGGAAGTCGCGCGGACCGAGCGTACACTTCGACTGCGGTCAGCCCTATCAACTGAGGAGGTTACGTCCGTGAAGGCGGGTCTGGTCACAACTCTCGTTGCGCTGGCCGTGGCCGGCGCTCTTGCCGCGCCGGCGGCGCCGGCGACACCGACGGAGCGGAAGCTCTCGAGGCAGGTCAAGACGATGCAGAAGCAGATCAAGGTGCTGCAGGGACAGGTGCGCACGCTCCAGCGCCGGATGCGCGACGTCGAGGGCATCGCGGCCAGCGCGCTCGTCTTCTCGGCCTGCTCGACCGCCGCGACCGCGGACGCCTTCCAGGGGACGTGGGAGACGATCGACGAGATCGATCCCGCGACCGACCGGTACCCGGCGCCCACACCCGTCGCCGACCCGGGGAACTCCTGCCAGCTGCTCGAGATCCAGCGGGCGCCGAGCGCCGTCCCGCCGACGACGAACGTCTTCGCGGCGCTGCTCAACCTGTTCCGCTGACCGGCTGGGTCGACAGGCTCCCCGCGGTGCTCCGTCGCCTGTGGCGAACAGGCGACCGTCCACGCACGGCCGACGTCTCAGGCCAGCGGCTCCAGCGCCTGGAGGCGATCACCGAGACCGCGCTCTCGTACCTCGACCGCCGGGAGCTGCTGGACGAGCTCCTCGATCGGATCCGCGACCTGCTCGATGCCGACACGGCCGTGATGCTCCTGGTCGACGAGGGTCACGGTGCGCTGGTCCCGCGCGCGGCGAAGGGACTGGAGCAGGAGCTCGAGGCCGACGTCCGCATCCCGATCGGCCAGGGCTTCGCCGGCCGCGTCGCCGCGGAGCTGCAAACGGTCGTCATCGACGACGTCAGCAGCGCGGACATCGTCAATCCCATCCTGCGAGAGGCGGGCGTCCAGTCGCTGATCGGCGTGCCGCTCCTGCACCTGGGCGAGCTGCTCGGCGTCGTGCACGCGGGCTCGTACGAGAAGGCGTTCTTCAGCCCCGACGACGGCCTGCTGCTCCAGCTCGTCGCCGACCGCGTCGCCCTCGCGATCACGCAGTCCCGGCTCTACGAGGCCGAGCGGCAGGCGCGACTGGACGCGGAGACGGCACACGAGCAGGTGTCGTTCCTGGCAAGGGCCAGCGAGCTCCTCGACGACGAGCCGCGGCTCGAGCGGCTGGCGGAGCTTGCGGTGCCGGCGCTCGCCGACGAGGTGCTCATCGACATGGTCACGAGCGAGGGTCGCCTCGAGCGCCGGGCGGCGGCCCACGCCGACCCGCACACGCTGACGAGGATCCGGGAGCTCGAGCGCCGCTTCCCGCCGGAACTCGAGGACGCCTACGGCGCGGGCGCGGTCGTCCGCTCCGGCCGTCCGCAGCTCGTCCCGGAGATCACGGAGGAGATGCTCGCGTCGATCGCCAGGGACGAGGAGCACGGGCGCCTGATCCGGGAGCTCGGCCTGCGCTCGTTCATGGCCGTGCCGCTCACGACGCGAGACCGCGTCCTCGGCGCGATCACGTTCATCTCGTCCAGCTCCGCACGGCGCTTCGGTCCGGAGAACCTCGCCTTCGCGCAGGAGCTCGCCCGGCGCGCCGCGGCGGCGCTCGAGAACGCGCAGCTCCACGCGGAGACCGAGGAGCGCGCTCGCGCCTCGCTCGTGCTCGACCACGTCGGTGAGGGGGTGTTCCTCCTCGATCGCGCGGGCATCGTCCGGCTCTGGAACCCGGCGGCCGAGGCAATCACCGGGATTGCCGCCGAGGACATCCTCGGCCGGCCGGCGAGCCCGACGATCTCGGGCTGGGCCGCCGTCGACGACCGGGTCCCCGTCGTCGCCTCGGCCGAATCCGCAGGCGTCCGGCCCGAGACGCTGCCGCTCGAGGTCGGCGACCGCGAGATCTGGGTCCTGATCTCGGGCGTGACCTTCCCGGAGGGCACCGTCTACGCCTTCCGCGACATGACCGAGGAGCGCGGACTCCGCGAGTTCCAGACCGAGTTCGTCGCCACCATCTCGCACGAGCTCCGGACGCCGCTGGCCGCCGTCTACGGCGCCGCGATGACGTTGCAGCAGCGAGCGGGAGAGCTGGACGACGACGCACGTGAGCGGCTGCTGGCGGTCGTCTACGCGGAGGCCGGCAGGCTGACCCGGATCATCGACGACGTTCTCTGGGCCAGCCGTCTCGAGACCGGGCGGCTCGACTTCGCGATCCAGGAGTGCCACGCCGAGACGATCGCGGAGTCGGTCGTCCAGGCGACGATCGTCAACCTGCCGCCGACGCTTTCCCTCGACCTCGAGCGGGACGAGGACCTCCCGCCGATCGCGACCGACCCGGACAAGGTGCGGCAAGTCCTGACGAACCTGCTCGACAACGCCGTGAAGTACTCGCCGGACGGCGGCCGCATCCGCCTCGCGATCCGGCCGAACGGGCGCTACGTGCGCTTCAGCGTCAGCGACGAGGGCCTCGGGATCCCGCTCGGCGAGCAGCCTCGGATCTTCGAGAAGTTCTACCGTCTCGACCCGCACCAGACGCGCGGCGTAGGCGGGACCGGGCTCGGTCTCTACATCTCCCGCGAGCTCGTCCGGCGGATGAGCGGACGCATGTGGGTCGAGTCGACCGAGGGGGAGGGGTCGACGTTCTACGTCGAGCTGCCGCTCTCCGAGAGCGAATCGCCCGCGGAGGTTCTCGCCCACATCGGCTAGATGTGGCGGCGCGGCACGATCCCGAGCTCCTCCACGAGCGTGAAGAACGCCTTGGCGTAGGGAGAGTCGCGGGTCCGCATCCGGACCGCGTGCCAGTCGATCTTCTCGCGGAGCGCCCGCGCGAACTCGAGCGCCCGCTCGTAGTCGAGCTCGTGATCGTCGAAGGCGAGCAGCTTGGTGACCATCAGGTCTTCCAGCGACATGACCTTCATCGGCACCGCGTTCACCTCGAGCTCGTTGGCACGCTCGAACACGCCGTCGTCGACCTCGTCGCCGACCGGCTTGAAGATCACGTCCACGAGCACATCGCCGTCCCAGGCCTTGTAGAGCCAGCCCTCGGGCGGCCGCTCCGACCGCATGCCCGCGCGCTCCAGCGCGGCGAGCGCGCGCTCGGCGTCCCCCGGGCGCACCATGACGTCGAGGTCGTGGCCCGTGCCCGGACCGCCGTAGGCCCAGGCGGCGAGGCCGCCGCCCAGCAGGAAGGGCACGTCGGCCTCGCGGAGAGCCGCGGCGACGCGCTTCACGCTCTCCTTGATCTCCCCGAAGGGCTGCTCGTCCGCCACGAGTGTTTCGTTACCCACCCGGCCGAACGGGGAATCTCCAGGGCATGACGATTCGCGTCGCAGCGGCGGGGGACATCCACTGCTCGGAGGAGGAGCGGTCGCGCCTGGAGACGGCGTTCATGGACGCCGAGCGGGAGAGCGACCTGATCCTGCTCGCGGGCGACCTGACGACCTACGGCGAGCCCGAGCAGGCCGCGGTGCTCGCCGACGTGACCCGCGGGATCGGCGTCCCGGTGTTCGCCGTCCTCGGGAACCACGACTGGCACGCGAACCGGCACGAGGAGCTCGTGTCGGCGCTCCGCGGCGGCGGGATCCGCGTCCTGGAGCGCGCCGCGGAGGTCGTGACCGTGAACGGCCTCGAGCTCGGCATCGTCGGGACGAAGGGCTTCATCGGCGGCTTCACGGGGTCACTCCTCCCGGACTTCGGGGAGCCGCTGCTCCGGCGTGTCTACGCGGAGACGAGCGCGGAGGTCTCGGCGCTCGACCGCGGCCTGCGCCGGGTCTGCGACTGCCCGGTCCGCATCGTCCTCCTCCACTACGCGCCGACGGCGACGACGATCCAGGGCGAGCCGGAGACGATCTGGACGTACCTCGGCAGCGAGCGCCTGGCCGAGCCGATCGCCGAGCACAAGCCCGACCTGGTCCTCCACGGGCACGGCCACGGCGGCAGCTTCGCAGGGCACATCGACAGCGTCCCGGTCTTCAACGTCGGCGTGCCGGTGATCGGCCGCGACTTCTGGATCTTCGAGCTCGACGAGCAAGGGCTCGCAGCGGAGCCTGCTCAGGACTCTCACGCCGCGGAACGGGCTTAGCCCGTTCCGCCGAAAACGGTCGAGGGTCGAGGAAGCGAGGAGCGCAGGTGGGCCGCGCGACGGCGAAGCCGTCGCCCGGCTTCATCCGGTCGCTGAAAGTCGTGAGACTTTCAGCGAGAAGGGCCTACGAGCCCACCACCTGGACGAGCCAGCGCCGGTCGCGCTCGCGGTCCAGCTCGAGGAAGAGCACGCGCTGCCAGGTGCCCAGGCAGAGCTCCCCGCCGCGCACCGGGATCGACTCGCCGGCGCTGCCGAGGAGCATCGACATGCAGTGGGCGTGGCCGTTGCCGCGCTCCATGTCCTCCTCGCAGATGTTCTCCGTCCGGCGGTCCCAGTCGTCGTGCGCGTAGTAGGTCGCGCTCGGGACGAGCCGGCGGAGCATCGACGCGAAGTCCTCCAGGAAGCCGTTCTCGAACTCGTTGACGCGGACGCAGCAGGTCGTGTGCGGCGAGTAGACGCAGGCGATGCCGTCCCGCACGCCGCTCTCGCGGACGGCCTCGGCGACCTCGTCCGTGATGTCCCGAACCGTCAGCCCGCCTTCGGTACGGAGCTGCCGCTCCCCCTGGAACACCTTCATCGGCGGCCATCCTATCCGCGCCCAGAGGGCATGGTTACGCTGTCCGGCACGGGCCCGTAGCTCAGCTGGTTAGAGCAGCCGACTCATAATCGGTTGGTCCCTGGTTCGAGTCCAGGCGGGCCCACTCGGGCCGAGGCAGAAGAGCAGCACACCGAACGACCCGCCGTCGTTCCGCACCAGCATTCGACAGTGGAAATAGTTCTCAGCTCAAGTCGATTCGGAGGAGGAACATGAAGCGTCTGCGCCGGCTCAGGCCATCACCGGCAATGGTCGTCGCCTGCATCGCGCTTGCCGTTGCCCTCGGCGGGACGAGCTATGCGGCGATCACGCTGCCCAAGAACAGCGTCGGGACGAAGCAGTTGAAGAAGAACGCCGTCACCGGCCCCAAGATCAAGGCGAACGCGGTCAACGGTGCGAAGGTTGCAAACAACTCGCTGACCGGCGCCGATGTCAGCGAAGGAAGCCTCAGCACCGTGCCTTCGGCGACCAACGCCACCACCGCGACGAACGCAACGAACGCTACGAACGCGACGAACGCGACGAACGCGACGAATGCGACTACGCTCGGGGGCGTTCCCGCGACGGGCTTTCTGCGCTCGACGAACGAGGGCGGAGGGGCGCTAGCGGGAGCCAACGTGAGTTCCACCGGCTCAGTCGTCGCCTATTTCAATCGTTTCGGCGGTGCTCCGAGCGTTTCCCACACTGCTGCTACCGGGGACTACGGGATGGTGTTTCCCGGCCTGGAGGGAAAGCTGTTCAACACGCAGGTCATCCACATTGCGACGCTCCTTTCGCTGGGAGGTCAGATCCGAGTCAGTAGCGCGGGCGGCAACCCATTCGTGACCACGTCCGATTCCGCGGGTACGGATGCCGACCGATCGTTCTACTACGTGGTTTACGGAACCAACATCGCGCCCTAGCGGGCCCACTCGGGTAACGCTCCCGGTTCATCCACTTGGGGCGATGAGCGGCCGCGTGGAGGGAAGGAGAGTCCAGGGCGTGCAGGTCAGTGCTCCTGCGGACATGGTCGAGATCACCGGCGGCCGCTTCCGCATGGGCTCCGAGGACTTCTACCCCGAGGAGCGCCCGGTCCGCGAGATCGAGGTCGGCGACTTCTGGATCGACCCGCACCCCGTCACGGCGAGCGACTACCGGCGGTTCGTCCGCGAAACGGGCTACGTCACCGTGGCGGAACGGCCGCTCGACCCGGACGGCTATCCGGACGCAGATCCCGAGCTGCTGGTGCCCGGCTCGCTCGTCTTCCGCAAGACGCAGGGCCCCGTCCCGCTCGACGACCACCGCAACTGGTGGGAGTACGTCCCCGGCGCGTCGTGGAAGCGCCCGGGCGGGCCGGGGACGACGATCAACGGCCGCGACCGACATCCGGTCGTCCAGGTCGCCTACGAGGACGCCGAGGCTTACGCGGCCTGGGCGGGCAAGGAGCTGCCGACCGAGGCGGAGTGGGAGTACGCGGCGCGCGGCGGCCTCGACGGCGCGGCCTTCGCGTGGGGGGACGAGCAGTTCCCGAACGGGAAGCCGATGGCGAACACGTGGCAAGGCGAGTTCCCGTGGCAGAACCTGAAGCTGGACGGCCACGAGGGCTCCTCGCCGGTCGGGAGCTTCCCGCCGAACGGCTACGGGCTCTACGACATGACGGGCAATGTCTGGGAGTGGACGTCCGACTGGTTCGCGGGGCAGGCCGCCGACGCGCCGTGTTGCGCGCCCGACCCGCTCCCGGGCGAGACGTTCCCCCGGAAGGTGATCAAGGGCGGCTCGCACCTGTGCGCCCCGAGCTACTGCCTCCGCTACCGGCCGTCGGCCCGCCAGGGCGAGACGATCGACACCGCGACGAGCCACCTCGGCTTCCGCTGCGTCAGGCGGGCACCTTCGTGAGCAGTAAGACCCCGGCCAGGTAGACCACGAGCACGACCAGCGAGTCGGGGCCGAGCCCGAGGATCTTGCGTGGGGGACGCATCAGCAGGCCGTAGATCATGATCCCGGTGACGAGCGCCCCGAGGCCGCCGAGCCAGAGCGACTCCGCGCTTGCCTGGGGGAGCACGGGCTCGGCCGCGAGGATGTCGGCGAGCATGAAGAACGTGAGCTGGACGGCGTTGCCGCCGTAGATGTCGCTCATCGCCAGGCTGACGTTCCCGAGCCGGACGGCCTGGATGCCGCTCGACACCTCGGGCAGCGCCGTGACCGCGGCCAGGATCGTCGCGCCGAAGACGACCCCATTCATGCCGAAGTGTCCGGCGAGGTCGTTTCCCGACTGCTCGAGCGCGACGCCGGCGATCAGGGTGACTGCGGATGCAGCGCCGAAGACTCCGAGCACAGCGGCGGTGGAGGCCGTCTTGAAGCGGTTCGGCGCCTCCTCCGCCGCCGGCGGCGCCTCGCCGGCGAACGTCCAGGCCGGGCGGCGCCGGGCCCGGTTGATGCCGATCACGCCGATGAGGAAGAACGCCACGATTGCGAGCGACATGGGGCTGATCGGTCCGACCGCGGTCGACTCGGGAAGCAGGCCGCCCATGACGGCGAGCGTCACGAGCACGACGACCATCGCCGCCTCGAGCAGCGGGCTCGTGTCGGCGGTCAGCGACGACAGGGGCGTACGCCGACGCGACGTCGCGTCCAGGAAGACGAGGACGAGCGTCTGCATCGCGATGCCGCCGAGCAGATTTCCGGTGGCGAGCGAGAGATCCCCGCTCAACGCAGCGGATGCGGTGATCGCGAGCTCGGGAAGCGAGCCGGCCAGCCCGAGCAGCAAGAGCCCGCCGACGGCGTCGCCGAGGCCGAAACGGTCGTCGAGGACGTCGGTCGCCTTCGAGAGGAAGACCCCGGCGACCCAGGTCGCTGCCGCTGCGGCGATGAAGACCGCCAGGAGGCCGCCGAGGCTCACCCGCGCTACTCGCGCTTCATCAGCGCGAGCGCCTCCATCTCCAGGTCGACGTACTCCTCACCGGAGACGTCCACGACCGCCTGCTTGATCGTGCCGCCGGTGAAGGTGTACGGGCTGGAGCCCGAGTAGTCCGAGGTCACCGGCTCGGCCGGATCCCTGCCGACGTTCAGTCCCTCGCCGACCAGGGAGAAGTTGCCGGGCTGGGTCATGATCCGGCCCTCCCCGACCTTCTTGTCGTTCACGAACAGCGAGAGCGTCCCGGTCGTCGGCATCGAGTCGCCCTCGCGCACGAACGACGCACCGAGGATCACGTCGCCGGTCGGGATCGGCTCCGTCGAATCGACGAGCTGCTCCTTCGAGCCGACGAAGTTGTAGACGTACTTCAGCCGCCCGTCCTTGACGTAGAGCGAGTGCCCGCCGAAGCGGGCGCCGTGCGAGAACAGCACGCCGGCGGCGTCCTCGGAGTCGATCTGCGTCTCGACGGCGATCGAGTAGCTGCGGTTGCGCACGTTCACGGCTGCGGTCTCCGGAACCTCGGCCGTGCCGGGGTAGTAGACGTACCGGTCCCGGGCGGGTGCGATCTGCGGTCGCGTCGGGTCCGCCAGAACCTCGACCGCGGTCAGGTCCATGAGCGGGAGGCCGTTGTACTTCCCCGCCTCGTGGAACCAGAGGTTGACGAGCGCCTGCAGCTTCTCCGGGTGCTCGGCCGCGAGGTCACGGCTCTCGGTCGGATCGTTCTCCGTGTCGTAGAGCTCCCAGCGGTCCTGGTCGAAGTTCCCCCAGCCGGCGATCGTCGGGTGGACCGAGACCGCCTTCCAGCCCTTGTGCCAGATCGCCCGCGAGCCGAGCATCGAGAAGAAGCCCGTCTCCTTCGGGGTCGGGACGTCGTCGCTCTCGAAGGTCGAGCGGAAGCTCACGCCCTCGAGCGGCACCTGCGGGTAGCCGTTCACGACCTGGGGCGGCTCCACCCCGAGCAGGTCGTACATCGTCGGGACGATGTCCGTGGCGTGCAGGAACTGGTGCCGCAGCTCGCCCGTTGTCTCGATGCCCTTGGGCCACGAGACGATGAGCGGGTCGGCGACGCCGCCCTCGAAGTTGTAGCGCTTCCACATCTTGAACGGCGCGTTGAACGCCCACGCCCAGCCGACGGGATAGTGGTTGTACGTCGCGGGGGACCCGAGCTCGTCGATGTACTGCAGGTTCTCCTCGATCGTGTCCGGGATGCCGTTGAAGAACTTGTTCTCGTTCACCGAGCCGTTCGGCCCGCCTTCGCCGCTCGCCCCGTTGTCGGAGACGAACACCACGATCGTGTTCTCCAGCTCGCCCGTCTCCTCGAGGAAGTCGAGCAGCCGCCCGATCTCGGCGTCGGTGTGGCTCAGGAACCCGGCGTAGACCTCGGCCATACGGCTGAAGAGCCGCTTCTCGTCGTCGGAGAGCGAGTCCCAGGGACGGACCACGTCGACCTGGTTCCACGGCTTCCCGTCGGCGCTCGTCTCGTCGGCGTACGGGTTGAGCGGCGTCAGCTCGGCGTCCTCGGGGAAGATCCCGAGCTCCTTCTGCCGCTCGAACACGAGCTCCCGGTAGCGCTCGTAGCCCATGTCGAACTTGCCCTCGTAGCGCTCGACCCACTCCGGCGCCACGTGGTGCGGCGCGTGCGTCGCGCCCGGGCAGAAGTACATGAAGAACGGCTTGTCCGGGACGATCATCTTCGCGTCGCGGATGAACTCGATCGCCTTGTCGGTCAGGTCGGTCGTGAGGTGGTAGCCGTCCTCGGGCGTCGAGGGCTGGTCGACGGGGTGGTTGTCGTAGATCAGGTCCGGATACCACTGGTTCGTCTCGCCGCCGAGAAACCCGTAGAAGCGCTCGAAGCCGCGCCCGACCGGCCAGTTCCGCTTCGTCGAGGCCATGTTCATCTCGTCCGCGGGGCAGAGGTGCCACTTGCCGAGCCTGTAGGTGTTCCAGCCGCGCTCGCCGAGCACCTCGGCGATCGTCGCGCACTCGAACGGGATGTGGCCGTTCGAGTTCGGGAAGCCCGTCGTCGCCTCGGCGATGCAGGCCATGCCGTTCGTCGTGTGGTTGCGTCCGTTGAGGAGCGACGAGCGCGTCGGTGAGCAGAGGGCCGTCGTGTGCCAGTTGGTGTAGGTGAGGCCGCGGTCGGCCAGCTTGTTGATGTTGGGCGTCTCGATGAAGCCGCCCCAGGGCTCCATGGCCGAGAACCCGACGTCGTCGAGGACGATGTAGAGCACGTTCGGCGCCCCCTCCGGCGCCTCCGGCTGCATGTACGGCTCCCAGTCCGGCGTCGAGTCTCGCGTGTCGACGTCGATCGCGCCTCTGAACGGCTTGCTCATGCTGTCGCACCTCCCGGCTCGCGTTCACCGCGAGCCTGGCACCGGGCGGCGTGGAAAACGTCATCCAGATCGAGTGAACCTGCCCGCCGACCCGTCCGGTTACATGGGCTCGTGGAAGTCGAGGACGCGACCCGCCGCACCCGGCTGGCCAACGAGCGGACGCACCTCGCCTGGTGGCGCACCGGCCTGACCGCGCTGGCGGTCGGTCTGGCCGCCGGCCAGCTGGTGCCGCAGCTCGCCGGCGCCGCGGCCTGGCCGTTCCAGCTCCTCGGCGTCGGCTACGCGCTCCTCGGGTGCGCCTTCCTCGTGTACGGCCACCTGCGGCGGGAAGAGGTGGACCGGGCGCTCGAGCGGGGCGAGTGGTCACCGTTTCCGGCGTCCGTCGCACTCGCCACGACCGTCGCGGGCGTGATCCTCGGCGCGGCGACCGTGCTCGTGATCGTCTTCGCGAACTAGGGGAGCTCCTCGCCGACGAGCTCCTTGAACCGCGGCTCGTCGCGGATCGCGTCGAGGTCGGAGTCCTCTCTCGCCAGGGCCCGAAGCTCCTCGGACCGCTCGACCGCCTGCCCGAGGTGCTCGAGCGCCGCCTCCTTGCGGCCGGCGAGGCTCTCGACGCAGGCGAGGTTGAAGAGCAGGTTCGGGTAGGGCGAGTCCGGCCCGATCAGCTCGCTCGCCCGGTCCGCCGCCTCGTCGTACTTCCCGGCCTCGTAGAGCGGCCAGACCGTGGCCCAGAGCTCCCAGCCCGTGGCCTGGTACGCCTTGCCCGGCATCCCGCCGATCGCGAGGATCGTCGTCCCCGGCTCCTCGGCGAACGCCGTCCGCCTGACACCCGGAGGCACGAAGACGAAGGAGCCGGCCGGCGCCTCCACCCGCTTGCCGTCGAGCTCGAACGCGGCCCGGCCCCGGTAGACGAGGTAGAGCTCCTCGTGGCCGTCGTCCGCCTCGTCGTGCTCGTTGATGATCCGGTCGCCGGCCTGCTTCCCCGTCCAGGCCGTCAGACCGAAGGAGCTGATGCCGAAGTGGTGCCGGACCGGCCGATAGGGCTCGCGCCCGTCGGTGAGCTCGTCGATCTCGTCCAGCTGCGCGATCGCGTATCCGCTCATCGGAAGCCTCCTTCGGCAGATGTCGGGCGGGGGAGCAGCGCGCGAAGCGCGTCGATCGTATCGGCGTCCTCCGGGGCCTTGTCCGGCCGGTAGCGCTTCACGCGCGCGAAGCGGAGCGCCACGCCGCCGGGGTAGCGCGTGGAGGACTGCACGCCGTCCAGCGCGATCTCGATCACGAGCTCCGGACGGACGAGGACCGCGATCCCGCGCCGCTCTGCCTCGCGCTCGAGGAGCGCCTTCGTCTGCCATTCGAGGAGGTCGTCGGTCAGCCCCTTGAACGTCTTCCCGACCATGACGAAGTCGCCGGTCTCGGCGTCGCGCGCGCCCAGGTGGAGGTTGGAGAGCCGCCCCTGCCGCCGGCCGTGTCCCCACTCGGCGCCGAGCACGACGAGGTCGTAGGTCCGCACGGGCTTCACCTTCCGCCAGGCCTTCCCGCGCCGGCCCGCCGCGTAGAGCGAGGCGGCGTCCTTCACGACGATCCCTTCGTGGCCGGCGTCGAGCGCCTCGTCGAGGACCCGCTGCGCCTCGACCGGGTCCGAGGTGAGCAGGCCCGGGATCTTCAGCTCCGGCGCGAGCTCCCCGAGCCTCGCGGACCGCTCCTCGAGCAGCGTGTCGAGCAAGTCCTCGCCGTCGAGATGCAGCACGTCGAACAGGAAGGTGACGACGCCCTCGGGCGGTGCGTTGCCGGAGACCGTGTCCTGGAACGCTGCGGGACCGTCCTCGCTCATCCAGAGCGCCTCGCCGTCGAGCACCGCCTGCTCCACGGGCAGGCGGCGGACGGCGTCCACGATCCCCGGCAGGCCGTCCGTGATCTCGTTCAGGTTGCGCGTGTAGATGCGGACCTCGTCCCCGCGCCGGTGGATCTGGATCCGGATCCCGTCGAGCTTCCACTCCACCGACGCCCGCTCGAAGCCTGCGACCGCGTCCTCGACGCTCTCGGCGGTCGAGGCGAGCATCGGGAAGACCGGGCGGAACACCTCGAGACCCACTGCGCGAAGGCCTTGCTCGCCCTCGCCGAGCGCGATCTCGGCAGTCAGGGTGAGGTCGCCGGAGAGCATCAGCGCGCGCCGCACGACGGCCCCCGAGACGCCCGCCGCCTTCGCGATCGCCTCGCTCATCACGCCGGCGAGCGCGCCCTGGCGCAGCCCGCCGGTCAGCAGCCGCCGCACGAAGTCCGCCTCGTCGGCCGTCGCCCTGCGCAGCAGGCCTTTCAGGAGCTGCCTCCTCGCTGCGCCGGAGCCGCTTCCCGTCATCGACTGCAGCGAGGTGAGCGCGTCGTCGAGCTCGGAGATGGTCACCGTCCGCGTCTCCGCCGTCTCGTGCTCGACGCCGTAGACCGTCGACTGGCCCACGCCGATCCGGCCCTGGCGCGGCACACCGGCCAGAAAGCCCACAGCAGGCGCCAGCTCGTCGGGCTCGAGCCGCGCCAGCAGGTCGGCGAGGATGGCCACCTTGCGGGTCCGCGAGCCCGTCTCGGCCACCTCCTTGGAGGCGTCCACGAGCTCGGCCAGCAGCGTCACGTCAGTTTCGGCCGGCCCACGCCCGTCCCGCGGCGAGCCGCTCGGGCGCCGAGGGGTGGCTGAAGAAGAAGAGGTAGGCGGCCCTGGGTGGGTCGAGGTCGCCGAGGTTCGAAAGCGCGAGGTTCCGGTGTGTCGCCTCGTAGGCCGCCGGGTCGCGCGTCAGGTCGAGCGAGAAGCGGTCGGCATCGCGCTCCCAGCGGCGCGAGAGCGCGAGCGCGAACGGCTGGATCGCGAGCTCCGCGACCGCGCCGGCGAAAAGTACGAACGGGATGACGCGGGGGTCGCCGGGGCCCCCGGCGCCGATCGCGGTCAGCAGCGCGTCCCACTCGAGCAGCAACCAGAGCCCGACGACGAAGAGCGCGGTGGCGGCCATGGTCACCGCCGTCCAGATCGCCACGTGGCGGAAGCGCCGGTGGCCGAGCTCGTGCGCCACGACCGTCCGGAGCTCGCCGGTCTCCCCGCGGTCGAGCAGCGTGTCCCACACGACGACCCGGCGGGTCCTGCCGATCCCGGAGACGTACGCGTTGTGTTTCCTCGTCCGCCGGCTCGCGTCGGCGACGAGCACGTCGCGCACCGGGACCTCGGCGCGGTCGGCCAGCGCACGCAGGTCCGCGACCAGCTCCTCGTCCTGCAGCGGCGCGAACTTGTTGAAGACCGGCTCGAGCAGCACGGGCGCCAGGAACGAGAGGACGAAGACGACGGCGGCGCCGCCGAGCGCCGCCACGAGCGGCCACCACGACGGGAAGAGGTGGACGGACGCGATCAGCCCGAGCATCGCGATCGCGGTGATCGCGGTCCCGATCCCGACCGACTTGACCCGGTCCCAGGCCCAGCTCCGCACCGTCTGCGTGGAGAAGCCCCACCGCCGCTCGTGGACGTAGCCGCGCCAGAAGGCGATCGGCGTCGCGACGAGCGAGCCGACGATGGTGACGAGCGCCGAGAACGCGAGCGCCTCGCCCCACCACGGCAGCCCGTCGACCAGATCGAAGAGCCGGTCGCCGAGGGCGCCGAAGGCCATCCACCCGAGGACCACGAGGCTCAGCGCGATGCCGAGAACGCGTACGGCGTAGACCGGACGGTGGTAGCGCCGGGCCCGCTCCACCTGCTCCGGAGCGAAGATCTGACGGCCGCTACTTAACGTACTGTGCATCAAACGTGAACATTCGCACGTCTAAATTCTGACGATGGCAGCGAGCGAAGGCCTCGTCGGTCTGCCTTCAGGCGAGGCAACGAAAGAGCTCACTCTCCAGTGGCGGCGACTCATCCGAACCGCCACGGTCGTCGCAGTCCTGACGAGCCCTGTCGTGTACGTCTTCTTCCGCCAGGAGGTCGGCGTCAGCTGGGGCTGGGCCCTCCTGTGGACGTTCCTCTCGATCATCTCGTTCCGCGGGCTGATGGACATCGTCATGCGGCGGTTCATCCCCTGGCCGAGCCTCTTCGGCACCGACGAGGCCTCGGCGCGCGAGGAGGACGTCGTCAACCGCCGCCGCGCCTGGTACTGGCGCAAGTGGTTCAGGCGCGCGGCCTGGGTCGTCGGGATCATCACGATCCTCTGGGTCTTCCGGATGCTCGTTCCGGGCGGCGACACGAGCTGGTTCCCGTGGGATTGGTGGGACTCGATCATGGAGGTCCTCGGGAATCCGCAGATGCTCTTCTACGCGATCATCTTCCCGCTGTTCTTCATCATGAACTTCGTGATCCTGCTCGGCCCCATGATGCTGATGGGGATCACGCAGATGCAGGGCTTCGAGCCGGGCGACGCGGAGTGGGGGGTCAAGCTCGACGACGTTCGCGGCCAGGCCGAGGCGAAGGAAGAGGTTCGCCGGGTCGTCTCGATCTGGCAGTCGGGCGAGGCGTTCGAGGCGGCCGGCGGCAAGCGCGAGCGCGGGCTCCTGTTCCTCGGCGCTCCCGGCACCGGCAAGACGATGCTCTCGAAGGCGATCGCGACAGGCTTCAACTGTCCATTTGTGTCGATGCCGGGCTCGGGCTTCGCCCAGACGTTCATGGGGATGGACGTGATCATCGTCCGCTACCTGGCATGGAAGGCGAAGCGGCTGGCCCGGAAGTGGGGCGGCCAGTGCATCGTCTTCATCGACGAGATCGACGCCGTCGGCCGGAGGCGCTCGGCGCTCGGCGACGGTGGGCTCGCGGGCGGGTTCGCGACGCCGATGAACTTCGAGGAGTACGCCTTCCACGGGCGCTTCGGCTCGCTGACGCCGACCGGCGACCTGATCCTCGAGAACCGCGCCTGGCGCGACCGGCTCTTCGAGGCGCGGGCGCCGGAGCGGAAGCTCTCCGCCTTGGCCCGGGTCATGGGCATCGTCAACCAGGCCTTCCCCGGCGCGATGATGGGCGGGATGGGGCAGCTGGCGCTGAACCAGCTGCTCGTCGTCATGGACGGGATCGACAACCCGCCGTTCGGCAAGAAGGTCTTCACGAACCGGTTCAACACGTTCCTCGACGCGACGTACATCGTCCCGCGCCGCGTCCGCGGCCGTTCGCTGCGGATGCCGCCGCCGAAGCCGCGGTCCGAGCAGATCTACTTCATCGGGGCGACGAACGTCCCGCTCGAGGCGCTCGATCCCGCGCTCACGCGGCCGGGCCGGATGGGACGCTACGTTTGGCTCCGAACGCCGACCAAGGCCGACCGGCTGGACATCTTCGACCTCTACCTCGCGAAGGTGTCGCACGAGCCGGACCTCGACACGGAGAAGCGCCGGGACGAGATCGCCCGCATGACGAACGGCTACTCGCCGGCGATGATCGAGCAGGTCTGCTCCATGGCCCTCACCTACGCGCACCACGAGGGCAAGCCGCGCTTCGGCTGGGAGGAGGTCGTCGAGGCGATGACGACGATCGAGTCCGGGATGGCGATCAACGTCGAGTACATCCCCGAGGAGACCCGCGCGATCGCCGTCCACGAGGCCGGCCACGCGGTGGCAGGGCACGCGTACATGAAGGGCGCGGAGTCGACGCGGCTGTCCATCCGGCGGCGCGGTGAGGCCCTGGGGCACCACCAGGCGCTCGAGAAGGAGGAGCGGTTCAGCTCCTGGCGCAGCGAGGAGATGGCGCGGCTGATCTGGACCCTCGGAGCCATGGCCGCCGAGCGCGTCTTCTACGGCGAGAACTCGACCGGGGTCGGCGGCGACGTCCAGAGCGCGACTGCCCGGTCCGCGTGGATGGTCGGCGCCTGCGCGATGGCTCCCGAGCGGATCGAGTTCGCCGACGGGTTCAAGCCGCCCAGGGGCAAGACCGAGGACGAGCTCCGTGAGGAGATCGCCAAGCGCTACCAGAAGATCGGCGACCAGATCATGAACCGCTCCGGAGGCGGCATGCACGGCGATCCGCTGGCCGGGGTGATGGGCGATCCCTCCAAGCGCGCGATGGCCGCGCAGCTCCTGGGGCAGGCGTACGTGGCCGCCCACCAGCTGATCGAGGCGAACCGCGAAGGCGTCGAGAAGGTCGCGCAGACCCTGGTCGACAAGCGCGAGCTGCACGGCGACGAGATCGTCAACCTCCTCGACTCGATCAACCTCGAGATCCCCACCGTCGATCCCGTGCAGGACGAGTCGTGGCCGAAGCTGTAATCCCCGAGCCCAAGTCCGAGGACGCCCCCGCGGAGCAGCCGCTGCCGCGCTTCAAGCGCGACAGCGCCGTGCACGGCGGGCGCTTCCTCGTCGGCTACGTCGTCATCGTCGTGATGGTCGGCGCGGCGCTCGTGTCCCTCGCGTACGTCACACGCGACACCAGCACGACCGCGGGCCGGATCCAGTGGGGCAACCTGGACGTCAACGAGAGCGGCTTCGAGAAGGCGCGCGAGATCGCCACCGAGGTCGCGCGGCGCTACCGCGGCCCGAACGGCGAGCAGATCGCCGCCGTGACGGCGCAGCCCGGCGAGATCTCCGGCCTGCCGCTCCAGTACATCGCGCTGCGCCACGGACGGAACCGGCCGCTCACGCAGGGTGACGTCGAGACCGTCAACCCGGGCGAGACGGCGCTCTTCAGCTTCTGCGGCCTCGGCGGCCAGCAGAACTGCTCGCTGCCCGGCCAGCCGTCCGCGGAGCGCGGCGTGCTGCTCCGGCGCGAGGCGCTCGAGCTCTCGCTCTACACCTTCAAGCATCTGCCGGAGATCCAGACCGTGATCTCGCTGCTGCCGCCCGTGCAGCAGGCCGAGGGCCAGGTTCAGGGGCTGGCCGTCTGGTTCGAGCGGCGGCACCTGCAGAACCTGCTCTCGCAGCCGATGTCGCTGACGCTTCCCGAGCCGCCGCCGTATGCGCAGGGGGACATCAGCCCCGGCGAGGCGGAGGTCGTGAACCGCCTCACGGAGCTCCGGTACTTCGACTCCTCGTTCGAGCAGCTGCCGACACAGGGCGTCGTGCTGAACCTCGAGCCGCCGACGTCGCAGTAGCGTTCTTTCCACTTTTCGGGGGATGGCGCGATTGGCCGATCGCCCACAGGATGTGACGCGTAACCCCTGCGGAAACGAAAGGCGGCAAACATGGCTGCGGATGACCTCCGCCGCAGGCTCGCGACGTTCCCGGTCTCAGGCCTGCTTCAGCGGATCGCGACGGCTCGCTAGGGCCCTCGCGCAAGTTGGGGGAGGGCGGCGAGGCACACCGTCCAAGGTGCACTTCGCCGCGGTCCTGCTCGGCTTGCTGGCAGCGCTGTTGCCCGCAGCCGGGCAGGCACAGGGTCAGGCCGGCTCCGACCGCATCGTCGCCCTCGGCGACTTCGGCGTCGGCGGCCCCGTGCAGGCCACGCTGGGAGAGGCGGTTCGCACCTTCGAGTCGCAGTACGGCGCCGACCTGCTCGTCACGCTCGGCGACAACGACTACACGGAGAGCCCGGCCGCGTTTCGCGCGAACTGGCGGGCGAGCTTCGGCTGGGCGCGCGGCGAGGGCCTCCGGGTCGCCGGCGTCCTGGGGAACCACGACATCCGCGTCCAGGGCGGGCGCTACCAGTACGCGACGCTCGGCATGCCCGGGCGCTTCTACAAGGTGCCGCGCCGCAACGTGGACCTCTTCGTCCTGGACTCGAACCGTGTCGACGCCGGCCAGACGGCGTGGCTGGCGCGGAGCCTCGCGCGCTCGAAGGCGCGCTGGAAGATCGCAGTTCTCCATCACCCGCCGTTCACGTGCGGCGGCTACCGCTCGCACCCGGGGGTCGTGCGTCGCTGGGTGCCGCTGTTCGAGCGCCACGGCGTCCGCCTCGTCCTCTCGGGCCACGATCACAACTACCAGCGGTTCGCGCCCCGGAGAGGCGTCCGCTACGTCGTCCACGGCGGCGGCGGCAACCGGTTCTACGAGCCGCGAGCCTGCCCGCCGGGCTATCCGCGCAGGCTTCGAGCCCGGAGGGAGTTCGGCTTCCTGTACCTCGTCGTGCGGGCGAATCGGCTCGACGGCTGGTCGGTGAGGGCCGACGGGCGCCGCACGGACCACTTCGCCCTCACCGCAGACGGCTAGCATTGGCGTGATGGCCGAGCTCGGAACCATGCGGGTCAAGGGCGGCCTCGCCGAGATGCTCAAGGGCGGGGTGATCATGGACGTCACGACCGCGGAGCAGGCGCGGATCTCCGAGGAGGCCGGTGCCGTCGCGGTCATGGCGCTCGAGCGGGTGCCCGCGGACATCCGCGCGCAGGGCGGCGTCGCGCGTATGGCCGACCCGGACAAGATCACGGAGATCCAGGAGGCGGTGACCATCCCGGTCATGGCCAAGGCGCGCATCGGCCACTTCGTCGAGGCGCAGATCCTGGAGGCGCTCGAGGTCGACTACATCGACGAGAGCGAGGTCCTGACGCCGGCCGACACGGCGCACCACGTCGACAAATGGTCGTTCACCGTCCCGTTCGTCTGCGGCTGCACGAACCTCGGCGAGGCGCTGCGGCGGATCGCCGAGGGCGCCGCGATGATCCGGACGAAGGGCGAGGCCGGCACCGGGGACATCGTCAACGCGGTCACGCACATGCGCGCCGTGTTCGGCGGCATCCGCCGGCTCGGGTCGCTCCGCGAGGAGGAGCTCTACTCGGAGGCCAAGATTCTCCAGGCGCCGTACGAGCTCGTCCGCTGGGTGGCCGAGCACGGACGGCTGCCGGTCGTCACCTTCACGGCCGGAGGGATCGCGACACCGGCCGACGCGGCGCTCTGCATGCAGCTCGGCGCCGACGGTGTCTTCGTCGGGTCGGGGATCTTCAAGTCCGCCGACCCGCTCTCGAGGGCCAAGGCGATCGTCGAGGCCACCACGCACTTCAACGACGCCGAGATCCTCGCGCGGGTGTCGCGCGGGCTCGGCGATGCCATGACCGGGCTCTCTGCGGCGTCGCTGCAGCCGGAAGAGCTGCTCGAGACCCGCGGCTGGTAGCCGGGCGGACAGCCCGAGCCTCGGTGGCGGCGCTCCTCGCCGCAGGGCTCGCAGCCTGCGGCGGCGGAGGCGACGAGTCCGCCACCCACGTCGCGGAGCTGGGCCGGTACGACGAGAAGCAGCCGCTGCGGACGCAGGTCGCCGCCGAGAACACCGGCTCGACGGACATCACCTTCCAGAGCCCGCGTGGAGGGGACGTCGAGGCGACGATCGTGCTCCCACCGGACGCGGAGGAGGGGAAGCGCTATCCCGCCGCCGTCTACCTCCACCCGTATCGCTTCTCGCGCTCGTTCTTCTACCGCGAGGCCTTCGACCTCGCCGAGCGCGGGGTCGCCGTGATGCTCCTCAACTCGGCGATGACGCGGCAGGAGCTCATGCACGTGGACCTGCTCGACCCGGTGTACGCGGGCGACGGCTTCCGGTCGTACGTGCGCCACGACCTCGTCGATCTCCGCAGGGCGCTCGACTACCTCGAGACGCGTGACGACATCAGCGACCGCGTCGCCGTGGTCGGGCAGGAGTACGGGGCGCTTCCCGTCGCCGGGCTCGCAGCCGTCGACGACCGGGTCGACGACGTCGTCCTCTCTGCGGTCCCCGCCGAGCCGAGCCGGTACTGGGCGAAGGAGTTCGTGCCGCAGGAGACCTTCGAGAGCTTCCACGAGCTGCTCCGCGACTTCGACCCGATCCGCCTGCTCGGCCCGATCGAGGCCGACGCCCTGATCCAGCTCCCGGGCCGCGACGACGACTGGCCGCTCCGCGAGTACGAGCGCCTGGCCGAGGACGCCGACGGGGCCGAGGTGAAGTGGTATCCGGACTACGGGCACCAGCTGGGGCCCGACGCGGACACCGATCGCCTGGACTGGCTGGCTCGGAAGCTCACCGACGCCTGAGTACGATTTCCCGCATGCGCATCGGGGTTCTGGCCATCCAGGGGGACTTCCGCGAGCACGCGAGCATGCTCCGGCGGCTCGGCGCCGAGCCGGTCGAGGTCCGGAAGCCGGAGGAGCTCGAGGGGCTCGACGGCCTCGTCATCCCCGGCGGCGAGTCGACGGCGATCATGCGGCTCGCCCGGATCTACGGGCTCGAGGAGGCGCTTCGGAGCTTCGCCCGGCCGGTCTTCGGCACCTGCGCCGGGATGATCCTCCTCGACCGCGACCACCTCGGTCTCGTCGACGTCTCGGTGCGCCGGAACGCCTACGGCCGCCAGGTCGCGAGCTTCGAGGCCGACCTGGAGCTCGCCGGCGAGGCAGAGCCGCTGCGCGGCGTCTTCATCCGCGCGCCTCGCGTCGCGGACGCCGGGCCCGGGGTGGAGGTGCTGGCCGAGCACGACGGCGAGCCGGTGCTCCTCCGGGACGGACGGTTCCTGGTCGCCTCGTTCCACCCGGAGCTGACCGACGATCCGCGCGTGCACGAGCTGTTCCTCGATCTCGTCCGCGAGGAGGTGATGGCCGGTGGCGGGGCACTCTAAGTGGGCGCAGATCAAGCGGAAGAAGGGCGCGACCGACGCCAAGCGCGGCCAGCTCTTCTCCAAGCTGGCGCGCGCGATCATCGTCGCGGCGCGCGAGGGCGGGCCCGACCCGGCCGGCAACCTCGCGCTCCAGAACGCGATCGAGAAGGCCAAGGAAGCCTCGATGCCCAAGGAGAACATCGAACGCGCGATCGCCCGCGGCGCCGGTCCCACGGCGGACGGCGCCGCCTACGAGACGGTCACCTACGAGGGCTACGGTCCCGCAGGCATCGCCGTCTACGTCGAGGCGGTCACCGACAACCGGAACCGAACCGCGGCCGAGGTGCGGCACATCTTCTCGAAAGCCGACGGGAGCCTGGGCGAGTCTGGATCGGTCGCCTGGCTGTTCGAGCGGCGCGCGCTCGTGCTCGTGGACGGCGGCGCGGACGAGGACGAGCTGACACTCGCAGCAGCCGAAGGCGGCGCGGACGACGTCGAGCGCGAGGGCGAGTCCTGGCGCGTGACGGCCCCGCCGGAGGCGCTCGGGTCGGTGCGCGAGGCGGTCGAGGCCGCGGGCATCACCGTCGAGTCCGCGGACCTGACGATGCTCCCGAAGACCACGGTGGAGCTGGAGGACGAGGGCGCGGCGAAGAAGGTCCTCCGCCTGATGGACGCGCTGGAGGACAACGACGACGTCCAGGACGTCTACGCGAACTTCGACATCCCCGAGCGCGTGCTCGAGACGGTCGAGAGCTAGGAGGGCGGCCGGACCCTGACGACGCCGCTCGTCGTCGAGAATCGCCCCATCGACGCCCGGGCACGGTAGGTGCCGGGAGCGACCCGGAACCGGTAGCCGCCGATGCGCGTCGTGCGCGTGGTGGCGACTCGCCGCCAGCCGCGGCCGCTGCGCCGCTCGAGGATCACGGGGATCCGGACGACCGCGTGGCGCAGGAAGTCGAGCGCGAAGCCGGAGATCTCGCCGCGGCCGCGCCGCGCGCGGATCGAGACCAGGGACGGCGGCAGGTTCCCCTCCAGCCGCACGCGCGCCATCGAGACGAACGCCTGGCCCCGGTTCCAGCTCGACGCGAGGATCGGGCCGACGTAGAGGTCGTTCGACTCGGGCCGCGTCAGCAGGAAGCGGACGAAGGCGTGCAGGTCGCGGCTCAGCGGGAAGGCGACGACCAGCTCGCTCGGAGCGGACTGCCGCTGGACCTGGAGGATGAAGAAGCCGGGGATGTCGCCGACCACGCGTCCGTTGACGACGTGCGGGATCGACACGCCCGCGCGCTGGTCCTCCGTCCAGTCGCGGGTCAGGTTCGCCAGCGCGACCCGCTGCGTGTCCATCGGCCGGCCGTCGAAGCCGACCTCCCAGTCGATGGTGGCGTTGCCCCACGGGTTCGGG
Organism: Gaiellaceae bacterium; assembly: GCA_036554945.1. Taxonomy (GTDB): domain Bacteria; phylum Actinomycetota; class Thermoleophilia; order Gaiellales; family Gaiellaceae; genus JACDAN01. The sequence continues at coordinate 33,197 of DATBMH010000007.1, forward strand.
GCGCCGGCAGGCGCGTAGCCGGGGCCGACCCAGCTGCCTCGGGTGCCGCTGACCGAGGCCCGGGAGTACGGGTCCGGAGAGCCGATCACGATGGTCAGGCCGGGCGGGACGCTCGCCACCGGCGGGTCGGGCGCGACGCGGACGCGGTCGATCGCCTGGCCGGGTGCCAGGTGGGCGACCGAGAGAGCCGTTGCGACCCCGGCCGCGACGGTTGCGAGCGCGGCCCACCGCACGGCGGAAGAGGCTAGCCGAACCAGATTCGGACGGTGTAAGGGCCGGGCAGGAACGTCCGATCCGGTGCCTAACCTCGCTTCGTGAGGGTTCTAGGACTCGATCCAGGCACAGCGTCCTGCGGATACGGCGTCGTCATCGAAAAGGGCGGCCGTCTACGGGCGGTGGACTTCGGGTGCTGGAAAACCACCGCGTCCCAGCGGCCGGAAGAGCGCCTGCTGAGGATCCACGACGGCGTCGCCGAGCTCATCGAGCGGTACGAGCCGACGGCGGTCGCGCTCGAGGAGTCGTTTGTCGGCGTCGACGCCCGCACCGCGCTCTCTGTCGGGCAAGCGCGAGGCGCCGCGGTCGTCGCGGCCGCGCTCGCCGGCGTCGGGTGCACTGAGTACGCGCCGTCGCACGTGAAGCTCGCCGTGACGGGCTACGGACGCGCCGAGAAGGTCCAGGTTCAGCGGATGGTGCAGGCGATCCTCCGGCTCGACGCGCCGCCCGCGCCACACCATGCGGCCGATGCGCTCGCCGTCGCGATCTGCCACGCGATGGCGCCGGAGCTGCTGCGGGCGACGGGATGATCTCGAGCCTCCGAGGCAAGGTCGTCGCGCGCATGCTCGACGGCGTCGTCCTCGACGTGAACGGCGTCGGCTACCGGATCCAGACGACGCTCCGGGCGCTGCGGAAGGCCCAGGGCGGCAAGGAGATCACGCTCGACACCTACCTCCACGTCCGCGAGGACGCGCTGCAGCTGTACGGGTTCGCCGACACGGGCGAGCGCGAGCTCTTCGAGCACTTCCTGTCCGTCTCCGGCGTGGGGCCGAAGGTGGCGCTGGCGATCCTCTCGGGCTCGACGCCCGCCGATCTGCGGCGCGCGATCGTGCTCGAGGACACGACGCGCTTCGTGGCCATCCCGGGGATCGGCAAGAAGACGGCGGAGCGCGTCGTCCTCGAGCTCAAGGAGAAGATCGGGCCGCTCGAGGCGCTGCCCGGCGCGCCGGAGCACGAGCTGGTGGCGCGCGACGCCCTCGTCGAGCTCGGCTACTCGCTCGCCGAGGCCGAGCAGGCGCTCGCCGGAACCGACCCGGAGGCCGCGCCCGAGGAGCGCGTCCGCCAGGCGCTGAGGGCCGCCTGATGTCGACCGCGCCGCAGTTCCTGGCGCCGACGGTCCGTCCGGACGAGGACGAGCTCGAGCGTTCGCTGCGGCCGCGATCGCTCGAGGACTTCGTCGGCCAGGCGCGGGTGAAGGAGCAGCTCGCGATCGCGCTCGAGGCCGCGAAGACCCGCGGAGAGGCGCTCGACCACGTTCTGCTCGTCGGGCCGCCGGGCCTGGGGAAGACGAGCCTTGCCTACATCGTCCGAGAGGAGCTCGGCGTCGGGATCAGGACGGTCGCGGGGCCAGCGCTGGAGCGCAAGGGCGACCTCGCCGCGATCCTCACGGCCCTGGAGCAGCGCGACGTGCTCTTCGTGGACGAGATCCACCGGCTGAGCTCAGCGGTCGAGGAGGTGCTCTACCCGGCGCTCGAGGACTTCCGGCTCGACATCGTCGTCGGCCAGGGGCCCGCGGCGCGCACGCTCACGCTCGACGTGCCGCCGTTCACGCTCGTGGGCGCCACGACGCGCACGGGCCTCCTGACGACGCCGCTCCGCGACCGCTTCGGCATGACCTTCCGGCTGGACTACTACGAGCCCGAGGAGCTGGCGGTGATCGTGCGCCGGTCGGCCGGGATCCTCGGCGTGGAGATCCTCGACGACGCCGCCGGCGAGATCGCCCGTCGCGCCCGCGGCACGCCGCGCGTCGCGAACCGGATCCTGCGGCGCGTCCGCGACGTCGCCGAGGTGCGCCACGCGGGTGCGATCACGACCGCGATCGCCCGGGAGGCGCTGGAGCTGCTCGAGGTCGACCAGGCAGGCCTGGAGCGGACGGACCGCGAGCTCCTCGCCGCCGTCGCCCACAAGTTCGGCGGCGGCCCGGTGGGCCTCTCCACCCTCGCGGTCGCGCTCGGCGAGGAGCCGGACACGATCGAGGACGTCTACGAGCCGTACCTGCTCCAGCTCGGCTTCCTCCAGCGGACGCCGAGAGGGCGGGTGCTCACCGAGCTCGGGCGTGCCCACGTCGGCGCCCCGGCGGACGACCCGGGGGCGCTGTTCTGAGCGCCCCGCCGCAGTGTCAAACCTGATCTGGACTCCCGGCGCGGCCGGCCCGCTGGACGAGCTCGTGGCGCGGCTGGCGCGCATGGTGCAGCAGTTCGCCGAGGAGCACGGGCTCGAGCAGGCGCGCGTCTGCCTCGAGCTCGCCGACGGCTCGAGGCACACGCTCGCCTCGCTCTCCTCGGAGCCCGGCTTCGGCTTCTTCTCCTTCGTCCCGCACGGCGACGACGAGCCGCGCCGGGTCGTCGTCCCGATCGGCGCCGTCAAGATCGCCGAGATCTGCCTGCCCGACGAGG
>DATBMH010000052.1:0-85419 GCA_036554945.1 Gaiellaceae bacterium
ATCTTCAGCAGCGCCTGCTGGACGCCCTCGCCCGACACGTCGCGCGTGATCGACGGGTTGTCCGCCTTCCGCGCGATCTTGTCGACCTCGTCGATGTAGATGATCCCGGTCTCGGCCTTCTTGATGTCGAAGTCCGCGGCCTGGATCAGCTTCAGCAGGATGTTCTCGACGTCCTCGCCGACGTAGCCGGCCTCGGTCAGCGCCGTGGCGTCGGCGATCGCGAACGGGACGTTGAGGATCCGCGCGAGCGTCTGGGCCAGCAGCGTCTTCCCGCACCCCGTCGGCCCGAGCAGGAGGATGTTCGACTTCTGGAGCTCGACGTCGGACTCCTCGGCGCCCATCTGCACGCGCTTGTAGTGGTTGTAGACGGCGACGGCGAGCGTCCGCTTCGCCTCTTCCTGGGAGACGACGTAGTCGTTCAGGACGCTGTAGATGTCCGTCGGCCGCGGGAGGTTGTCGAGGTCGAGCGAGGACGGAGTCGTGAGCTCCTCGTCGATGATCTCGTTGCAGAGATCGATGCACTCGTCGCAGATGTAGACGCCCGGACCGGCGATCAGCTTCTTGACCTGCCGCTGGGACTTCCCGCAGAAACTGCAGAGAAGCTGCTCGTTGCCGTCGCTCGCCCTCGCCACCCTAGATCTCCTTGTACCCCGAAATTGCCCCGGGTGCTAGCCCTTGGCTCCGTCGCGGTTGGTGATCACTGTGTCGATGATGCCGTAATCCTTCGCCTCTTGCGCCGACATGAAGTAGTCGCGGTCGGTGTCGCGCGACACCTTCTCGAGGTCCTGGCCCGTGTGCTCGGACAGGATCTCCTCGAGCCGGCGCTTGAGATTCAGCGTCTCGCGCGCGCGGATCTCGATGTCGGCCGCCTGCCCGCCGGGGCCGTGCGGCGTCCACACTTGGTGGATCAGGATCTTGGCGTTCGGGAGTGCCATCCGCTTCCCCTTGGCTCCACCTGAGAGGAGCAGGGCGCCCATGGACATCGCGATCCCGACGCAGATCGTCTGCACGTCGGGCTTGATGAACTGCATCGTGTCGTATACCGCGAGGCCCGAGTAGACGTCGCCGCCCGGCGAGTTGATGTACAGGGCGATGTCCTTGTCGGGGTCCTCCGACTCGAGGTGCAGCAGCTGGGCGATGATCAGGTTCGCGATCTGGTCGTCGATGGGCGTGCCGAGGAAGACGATGCGCTCATTGAGCAGGCGCGAGTAGATGTCGAAGGCGCGCTCACCGCGCGACGTCTGCTCGATCACCATCGGGACTAACGGGCTCATGCAGGCTCCTTGCTGCCGGGGGTCCACAATTTCGTAGCGGTCTCTGGTTTTTCCTTCTCGGGGGTCCAAAGCTTGTCGCGCGCGTGCGCGAGCTCCATCGGGATGCGCTTGACGTCGGCGGCGATCCGGTCGAGCGCGTCGCGCAGCCGGAGGTCGGCGCGGAGCGCCTCGTACCTGCCCGCCTCGCGCACCTGGGCGAGCATCTCGTCGCCGTCCTCGCCGAGCTCCTCGGACTGCTCGCGGACGAGGGCGTCGACCTGCTCGTCCGACACGTCGATGCCGAGCTTGTCCGCCGCCGCCTCGAGCACGATCTCGCGCGCAAGCGCCTGCTGCGCCTCGGCCTCGATGTCGGCCTGGATCTGCTGCGGGGTCCGGCCGCTCAGCTGGACGTAGAGCTCGGGGCTGATCCCGCGCCTCTCGAGCGAGCGGACAAGCGCGTTCCAGAGCTCGGCCGCCCGCGTCTGGACGAGCGCCGGCGCCACCTCGAGCTCGGTCGCGTCCACGAGCGCGTCGAGCGCTGCGGTCCGGAACTGTGCCTCGAGCTGCTCCGCCAGCTGTCCGCCGAGGCGCGACTCGATCTCGGCGCGCAGCTCGTCGATCGTGTCGAACTCGCTCGCGGCCTTCGCGAGGTCGTCGTCGACCGGTGGAAGGACCTTCTCGTAGACCTCCTTGACGGACGCCGTGATCCGCGCCTCGTTGCCGTCGGGCAGGCGGTACTCGATCGCCTTCTCGCCGCCGGACGCCTGGCCGAGGAGCCCCTCCTCGATCTCGGGCAGCAGCCGCTGCGAGCCGAGCTCGACGACGTAGTCGCGCTGCGCCTCGCCGTCGGAGGAGACGAGGTCGACGACGACGGTGTCGCCCTCGCGGGCCGGGCGGCCGTCGACGGACGCGAGGTCGGCGATGCTGGAGCGCAGTACCTCGAGCTCGGCGTCGACGAGCTCCTGCGGCACCTCCGGATCGGCGGCGGGCACCTCGAGCGCGCTCCAGTCCGGCACGTCGGGCTGCTCCTGCACGCCGACGGTCGCCGTGAACTGGAAGGCGTCCGTCGGCGAGCCCGGCAGCTCGTAGTCGTACTCGGGCGCCGTCGCCGGCCGCACCGTCGTGCCGCGGAGCGCGGCCCGGAACCAGCCGCCGATGTGGCTCTCCACCGCCTCGGCGTAGAGCCGCTCCTTGCCCACGCGGGCGAGGAGGACGGGCATCGGCACCTTCCCCTTGCGGAAGCCGGGGATCTTGAGGCTGCCGGCGAGGTCCGAGGCGGCGTGGTCGATCGCGTGCTTCACGTCGCCGCTCGGGACCTCGACAGTCATCCGGACCTTGCTCTCGGGGAGCTCTTCGACCGTCGCCTTCACGAGGCGGCCATTGTGCCAGCGGACCTCGGTGCTGGAGATCAGGCCGCCGCGAGAGCTCAGAAGATCCAGATGAGCAGGACGATCAGGATGATCAGCAGGAGTACGCCGCTTCCGATGTACATCCCCGCCTCCTTTCAGTCGTGTGCGGACGGCTTGAACGGAGTGCTGGCGAGGGGTACCCGGTTCGGGCGCGTTCGACACCTCGCATGCGGGCGGGAGGACTCGAACCTCCAAAGGGCTTTCGCCCCAACGGGACCTAAACCCGCCGCGTCTGCCAGTTCCGCCACGCCCGCTCGGCGCGGTTCAAGGATAGAGCCGGCCCCGGGAGGCGTAGAGTCAGCCCGCGATGTTGATGCGGATCATCCTCGGCGCGGTGATCGTCCTCTTCCTGTTCCTCTGGGTCCGGGCGGTCATCGACGTGTTCACCCGGCGCGACGACCTGTCCGGCGGCGGCAAGGCCGCGTGGGCGATCGGGATGCTCGTCTTCCCGTTCATCGGGCTGCTGGTCTACACGATGCTGCGCCCGGCCGACTCGCAGATCGCCCAGCGCCGCCGCTAGCCGGCCGCGGGCCTGGGTCAGCGGTGCCGGCGGTACTGCAGCTCGAGGATCCCGCTGCTGGAGGGAGTGCTGGAGACCAGGTCGAGCCGGTAAGACTTGGGGACGCCGTCGAACAGGCGGGTTCCCTCGCCCGCGACGTAGGGGAACATGCTCACCCGGAGCTCGTCGATCAGGTCGAGCTGCATGAGCGACCGCCAGAGGGTGACGCCGCCCCAGACCACGATGTGACCGTCGCCGCCCAGCCTGAGCTTATCGACCTCTTCTGTCGTGTCACCGGCGGCGATGGTGGTGTTGGCCCAGTCGGCCGTCCTCAGGGTCCGGGAGAAGACCACCTTGCGCCCGGCGTTCAGGATCGGGGAGAAAGGATGGTCCGTGGCCGTCGTCATCGCCGCGGCGATGGCCTCGTAGGCGGTGCGCCCCATCAGGTGCGCGTGCGCGCTCCGGAGGAAGTCGAGTTGCGCCCGGTCGTCGGGCTCGCTGTTCTCGGGTAGGCCGAAGCAGAACTCCCAGAACTCGGTGCCCTCGTCGGCGAGCAGACCGTCGAGCGAGTAGTTGAACACCGTCGCGATCAGCTTCCGCATGTCGATGGCCCCGGGAGGAGTCGAACCTCCGCACGCAGATTCGAAGTCTGCCGCTCTATCCACTGAGCTACGGGGCCGCAGGACGGAGAGTAGCTAGACGGGGTTCGGCGGCTCCTCGCCGCGCTCCACGGCGAGGAGGTTGTCGACGAGGACGCGCGTCATCGCCTCTCGCGTCGCCTCCGTCGCGGTGCCGAGGTGCGGCGTCATCACGACGTTGTCGAGGTCGAAGAGCTCGGGCGGAACGTCCGGCTCGTTCGCGAAGACGTCGAGGCCGGCGCGCAGCCGTCCGGAGACGAGCTCCGCGACCAGCGCGGGCTCGTCGACGACGAGACCGCGCGAGGTGTTGACAAGGCACGCGCCGTCGCGCATCAGCGCCAGCCGCCGCGCGTCGACGAAGGCGCGGGTCTCGTCCGTGAGCGGGACGTGAAGCGAGACCACGTCGACCTCCCGCAGGAGGTCGTCCAGCGGCCGATAGCCCGGATCGCCGTCGTCGGCGCGGCGCGTGTGGAGCACGCGCATGTCGAAGCCCCGGGCCCGCTGCGCCATCGCGGTGCCGGTCCGCCCCAGCCCGACGATCCCCAGCGTCGCGCCGCTGACCTCGTCGCCGCGAAGCGGCTCGTCGGCCCAGCCGCTCCCCCACGCCCCGGACCGAACCACACGGTCGCCGGCGGCGACCCGGCGGAGCACGGCGAGCATCAGCGCGAACGCGAGGTCGGCAGTGGCCGCCGCGGTCACGCCCGGTGTGTTCGTGACGACGACGCCTCGCGCCCGGCAGGCGTCCACGTCGACGAGGTCGTAGCCGGCGCCGTAGTTCGCGACGACCCGCACGCCCGGGAAGCGGTCGAGCGTCTCGGCGTCGACCGGCTCGGCGACGACGGCCAGCCCCTCGACGTCGTCGCGCGCCGTCCGCAGGTCCCCGTACTCGACGTCCGCGAGCTCCGCCCATGCCGGGCCCGGGAAGACCCGTGCCGCCAGGATCTTCACTCAGTCGGCGATTCGCACGCGATGAGGGTTGGGCAGGCGCGCGGCCGTGGTGCGGCGGCCCTCCGCCAGGCGGCTGGCCGCGGCGAACGCGCTCCACGTGAACCACTGCCGGAGCCCGCGTTGCAGCGCCTGCGGGCCGCTCATGGTCAGCTTCCCGGCTCGAATCGCGCCGCCGAGGTCGGCCCGTCCCAGGTAGACGCGGTAGAGGGTTGCGGTGTCGACGTCGACCTCGAGATCGACGTCGAAGCCCGGATGCTGAAGGCAGACCGACACCTCGGAGGGCTCGAGGACCATCCAGTAGCGCCGCTTGGGGCCGCGAAAGTCGAAGCGAACCACGGTTCGGCCGGGCGGGAGCCGCTCGCGATCGACGTGGCGCGCCATCCAGACGATCAGCAGGTCGGGATCGAGCTCCTCGGGGCGCGGCTCGGTGAACGACCAAGTCGCGCCCCACTCGCCGATCGCCTGCACGACCGGCTGGAGGTCACGGCCGGCGGACGTGAGGCGGTATTCGAGGGTGCGCCCCTTGGGCCCGGTCCTGCGCTCGATGACCTCTGCCCGCTCGAGCGCGCGCATGCGGTCGGTGAGGACGGACCGTGAGATTCCCGGGAGCCCGCGTTGCAGCTCGTTGAAGCCGTTCGCGCCGCCCAGCATCTCGCGCACGATCAGGAGCGTCCAGCGGTCGCCGAGGACCTCGGAGGCCTTGGCGACGGGGCAGTACTGCGCGTAGCTGCGCATCGCACGACCATGCTAGTACCGCATCGGCGACAGGTCCGTTACTCGAACCGGTTAGTTCGAAATCAGCACTAGTCGGTCTGGGGCGGCGAATCGTACGGTGCCGGCATGACGACGCAGACGCCGATGTCGGAGACACGGACGATCGACGTCGATGGCCTGCGAGCCGGCATTCGCGGCCCGGTGATCCTGCCCGACGACCCGGGCTACGACGACGCGCGCGCAGTCTGGAACGGAGCGATCGATCGCCGCCCCGCCTGCATCGTCCGTTGCACCGGAGTCGTCGACGTCGTCGCCGCGGTTCGCTTCGCCCGAGAGCGAGAGCTGCCGCTGGCGGTGCGCTCCGGCGGCCACGGCGTCGCCGGTCACGCGGTCTGCGACGGCGGCGTCGTGGTCGACCTCTCGCCGATGCGGGGGATCAGAGTCGATCCGGCGGCGCGGACGGCCAGGGCCGAGGCCGGCGTGCTGTGGGGGGAGCTCGACCGCGAGACGCAGCTCCACGGCCTGGCGACGGTCGGCGGGATCGTCACGCACACCGGCATCGCGGGGCTCACCCTGGGAGGCGGGATCGGCTGGCTCATGCGGAAGCACGGGGCGACGGTCGACAACCTGGTCTCGGTCGACCTGGTGACGGCCGACGGCGCGACGGTCACCGCCGGCGAGAACGAGCACCCGGACCTCTTCTGGGGCGTCCGTGGCGGCGGCGGCAACTTCGGCATCGCCACCTCGTTCGAGTACCGGCTGCACCCCGTGGGGCCGATCGTGCTCGCCGGACCGATCTTCCATCCGTTCGAGGACGCCCGCGAGGTGCTGCGCTTCTACCGGGAGTTCGCCGCCGCGGCGCCGGACGAGCTGACCACGATCTTCGAGCTCTCGGCGGCGCCGCCGGCCCCCTTCCTGCCGGAGGAGCTGCACGGCAAGCCAATCGTGATGGTGGGTGCCTGTTACGCGGGATCCCCGGAGGAGGGCGCAAAGGTCGTCCGCCCGCTCAAGGAGTTCGGCCGGCCGATCGTCGACTTCCTCGAGCCGAAGCCCTACACGGCCTTGCAGTCGATGTTCGACCCCTTCGTGCCGCACGGCTGGCACCGCTACTGGAAGTCGGTCGAGCTGCCGCCGCTCACCGACGGGGCGATCGACACGCTCGTCGAGCAGGCTTCCGCGATCACCTCCCCGAGGTCGTACTGCATCGTCTTCCAGCTCGGGGGCGCCCTCGCCCGCGTCGGCGAGGACGAGACCGCCTTCGGCCAGCGTGACGCCGCGCACAACGTGAACGTCAACGCGGTGTGGACCGAGGACGACCCCGACGGCGAGCAGCACGTCTCCTGGGCGCGCGAGTTCTTCTCGGCGCTGCAGCCGCACGCCCGCGGGCGCGTCTACGTCAACTTCCTGGGCGACGAGGGCTCGGACCGGGTGCGCCAGGCGTACGGCGAGCGGCGGTACGAGCGCCTCGTCGGCTTGAAGCGGACGTACGACCCGGCGAACGTCTTCCGGCTGAATCAGAACATCGAGCCGTAGCGGCGTTCCTGAACCTACGCAGAGGGGTGGCGGAGGGGACTCGAACCCCCGACCACCGGGACCACAACCCGGGGCTCTACCAACTGAGCTACCGCCACCGCGCTCCGCGAAGGATAGCGGTGTCGCCGCGGGCGACTAGGCCCGCGACGGCACGGCTGCGAACTCCTCGACGATCGTGCGGCAGAAGGCCGGGAGATCCTTCGGGTTCCGGCTCGAGATCAGGCCGTCGTCGACGACGACCTCCTCGTCGACCCAGTTCCCGCCGGCGTTCTCGATGTCGGTCCGGATGCTCGGGAACGACGTCAGCGTCCGGTCGCGGACGACGTCCGCCTCGACCAGCGTCCACGGGCCGTGGCAGATGACCGCCACCGGCTTGCCGGCCTCGACGAAGGACCGTGCGAAGCGCACGGCGTCCTCGTCCGTCCGGAGCGTGTCCGGGTTGCCGACGCCGCCGGGCAGCACGAGCGCGTCGTAGTCGTCGGCGCTCGCCTGGGAGACGACGCGGTCGACCGGGAACGTGTCGGCCTTGTCGTAGTGGTCGAACCCCTGGATCTCGCCTTCCTCGAGCGAGACGAGCTCGGGTCGCCCGCCGGCCTGCTCGACCGCCTTCCAGGGCTCGGTCAGCTCGACCTGCTCGACCATGTCCGTGGCGAGGAATGCGATCTTCTTGCCGTTCAGCTCGGGCATCTCTCCTCCTCGGGTCGTTGTCGCCCCGACGCGTACCCGGAAACCCCCGGCGCTACCCTTTGACCGGGCGCCCGTAGCTCAGTGGAAGAGCAGCGGACTTCTAATCCGCGGGTCGGAGGTTCGAATCCTCCCGGGCGCGTCCCTCGGGCGGCCACGGTACGCGCGCGGGCTCGAACTCGCCGGGCCAGTCGGCGTACGCCTCGTCGGGGTCGTTCGTGTCCCTGGCGGCTGACGCGCCGTACCGCGCCGCGACCTCGCTCACCGGGTAGTGGAGCGTCTCGACCTCGGGCCTGGCGCCGATCATGAGGACCGCGCAGGGCCCGTCGCCGGCGCCGACGATGATGTGGTGGACGCCGGCCGGACAGTGGAAGTAGTCCCACTGCCGCAGCGGCCGCTCCTCGTCCTCGACGATCAGCGTGCACTCGCCCGAGAGGACGAGAAAGCCCTCCTGCGCGTCCTCCGAGTGGTAGAGCGCGTTCGGCTCGCCCGGCGACAAGACGCGGACTCGGACGCCGAAATCGGGGAAGGGCTCCTCCCTCGCCTCGATCGGATAGGTCACGCCACCCTTCTCCTCGTTGCGCACCGCAAGGGCGTCCTCGAGGTTGAGGACGAACCAGCCCTCCGACGTGATGTAGCGGCCGTACGGGGTCTCTGCCGACTGCGCTTCCTCCACGGCCGGCCACCCTACAGCCGGGCCGGCGGAGCTAGCGGCGGGAGCCGAAGTCGGCGGTCACGATCGTGACCGGCCGGCCGTCGTACTCACCCGGCGCGTGCGCGAAATACGCGGCGCCGATCCCGACCTCGCGCCAGCTGCGCGAGAGGAGGTTCTGGCGGTGGGGCGGGCTGTTCATCCACTCGCGAACCGCGAAGGACGCGCTGTAGGTGTCGCTGCCCCAGAGCAGGTTCTCGCCGACGGTCCAGGCGTCGAAGCCGCGCGAGGGATAGAAGCGCTCGATCCGGCGCCAGAACGGCGTGCCGCTGAGCGAGTCGTGCTCGAAGTAGCCGCGGCGACCCATGTCCCGCGAGTGGAACAGCGCGGCGCTGCGAAGACGCGGGTTCAGGCGGAGCGGGCGCAGCCCGCGCGAGCGCCTGACGGCGTTCATGCGCGCGACGACCGAGCTCTCGAGCGCCGCCATCGCGGAGCGAACGGTGCGCCGGCGCTGGGACCGCGCAGTCGCGGGCCTCGCGGCCCGCTTCGAGTCCAGCACCTTGGCGTGCACCGCGGTCCTCACGCCCTGCGAGACCGCCGCATCGCCTCGTGCGACGGCGAACGCCGACGCCAGAGAAATCGCCGCAAGGACGAAGAAAACACCCCTCCTCATGTTCCCTGCCATCGGCAGGGGGCCCCAAAGCTACTCCCCCATTTGGGGGATATGACCGTTTACAAGTGCTAAACCGGCTCTGGCTCTGCGTCGCCCCGCTCCCGCCGCCCGCGAAGCCAGGCCAGCAGCAGCACCTGGATCGTGCCGGCGACCGGGATCGCGGCGAGCGCGCCGAGGACGCCCGCGATCTTCGCCCCGATCAGCACCGAGATCAGGATCGCGAGCGGGGACAGCTGCACCGTGCGGCTGTAGACGAGCGGCTGGAGGACGTGGTTCTCGAGCTGCTGGTAGACGATGAAGAAGACGAGCACGATGATCCCCGCCGGGATCGAGGTCAGGAACGCGACCGCGCTGACGATGATCGCGGCGAGCGTGGCGCCGGCAAGCGGGATCAGGTCGAGGATGGCGACGAGGAGCCCGAGCGCCACCGCGTACGGCACGTCGAGGATGAGCAGCACGATCGTCGTCGCCACCCCGGCGATGAGGCTGATCAACAGGTTCCCGGTCACGTAGCCGCCGACCGTCCGGTAGATCTCGTTGCCGATCCCGCGCCACTTCTCCTGGGACTCGGCCGGCAGCAGCGAGTAGAAGCGCTCCATCCACTTCGGTCCCTCGAGGAGCATGAAGAAGGTCAGGAACGCGATGGTGACCACGGCCACGATGAACGTGATCACGCCCTGCGTCACCGCGATCGCCGTCCCCGACAGCCCGAGGACGCCCGTCGTCCCGCTCTGGTCGATCGCGTCGCGGACCCGCTCCTCGAGGTCGTAGCGCTGGGCGAGATCGCCGAGCGGACCACGCCCGGCCGAGACGTCTTCCACGTAGTCGGGGACCGCGGCGACGAAGTCGGACACCTCTCGGACGAGCGTCGGGATGAAGAGGGAGCCGCCGGCGACGATGACCCCGATCGCGAGCAGGAAGGTGACGGCCGTCGCGGCTCCGCGGCGCTTGAGACCGCGCCGCTGGAGCGCCTCGACCGCGGGGTTGAGCGCGAGCGTCAGGAAGACGGCGACGAGGATCCAGGTGAGCACCTGGCGCGAGATCCAGGTGACGTAGAGCAGCAGGAGGAAGGCGAACGTGATCCCGAGGACGGCGAGAACCGTCGTCGGGCGGACGCGGAGAATCCGCTCTTCCGCCGGCACGGGAGCAAGGATCGCGGGACGGTCGGACGTTTCGCGGGCGCGAGGCATGGTGAAATGTCAGCCGCATGAGCCTGCGCGGCAGCCCGATCGAGCAGGAGGCCTCCCTTCCGGATGGCCGGACCTTCCTCATCAGGGTGGGCGTGCCGGACGACTCCTACATCCCGAAGCGCGAGCTCGACACGGTGACGATCGAGCTGCTCGAGGACGGCGAGGTCGCGGCCTCCGTGAACACCGTCCTGGCGCCCGAGCACGAGAGCGAGGCGCGGGCGCTCGTCCGCCGGGTCGCGACCGACCTCGAGTCCGGCGCGATCCAGCCGACCGCCGGAGCGATCGAGCCCCTGGCAGACTCCATCACATGAGTGCCGCGACACTGCACACGAGCGAGGGCGCGATCGAGCTCGAGCTGTACCCGGACGACGCCCCGAAGACGGTCGAGAACTTCGTGAAGCTGTCCCGCGACGGCTTCTACGACGGCGTGATCTTCCACCGCGTGATCCCGGACTTCATGATCCAGGGCGGCGACCCGACCGGCACCGGCATGGGCGGTCCCGGCTACGAGTTCGAGGACGAGTTCAACGAGCACCGCGTCGTCCGCGGCGCGCTCGCGATGGCGAACGCCGGCCCGAACACGAACGGGAGCCAGTTCTTCATCGTGACGGCCGAGGCGACACCGTGGCTGGACGGCAAGCACACGGTGTTCGGGCGGGTGACCTCCGGGATGGACGTCGTCGACCGGATCTCGGAGGCCGACCGGGACAGCGGCGACCGGCCGCACGAGCCGGTCTCGATCGAGCGCGTCGAGCTCGCGGACTAGCGCGAAGCGGGCGGCGGGAATCGAACCCGCATAGCCAGCTTGGAAGGCTGGAGCTCTACCATTGAGCTACGCCCGCGCTGCGGACTAGCGTAGCGCCCGATCTCCCGCCCCGACCCGTACTCCTGGACCGTCCACCCCGAGGCGACCCTCGGCATCGCCGTCCTCGTCCTCGCGTACTGGCTGGCGATCCGCGGGACCGGGCCCGAGCGCTGGCGGATCGCGTCGTTCGCCGGCGGCTGCGTCCTGCTGCTCGTCACCGCGGTGACCCCGCTCGAGGCCTTGACCTACCACCTGCTGTCGATGCACCTGCTCCAGAACGTGATCCTCGCGGAGTGGGCGCCGGGGCTTCTCGTCCTCGGCATCCCGCCGACCCTCGCCGAGCGGCTCGGTCGGGTCGGCGTCGTCCGGCAGCTCACCCGCCCGCCGGTCGCGCTCGGGCTCTGGCTGCTCGCCTACTTCCTCTGGCACCTGCCGCCGGCCTACGACGCGGCGCTCGAGCATCCCGCGACGCTCCTCCACCTCGAGCACGTCTGCTACCTGGCGGCAGGGACGCTGCTGTGGTGGCCGGTCTTCCAGGACGCGCCGCACCGGCTGTCGAACGCGGCGCGCGCGCTCTACCTCTTCGCCGCCTTCGTGCTGGCCAGCCCGGTCGGACTGCTGCTCGCCCTGGTCCCCGAGCCGGCGTACGACTACTACGTCGAGGGCGGCGGGCTCTGGGGTCTCGGCCCCCACGCCGACCAGCAGATCGCGGGCGTGACGATGTCGGTCGAGCAGGCGCTCGTCTTCTTCGCCGTGTTCGCGGTCTACTTCTTCCGCTTCCTCCAGGACGAGGAGCGGCTCGAGGCGCCGGCCGGGCCGAAATAGGCCGGTCGGCCTATTGCAATCGCCAACCGAGGCTGCAAGCGTGTCGGTGGGAGATGGCAACGCCGCAGCTAGCGAACGACCAGAAGGATCTGGTCCAGGAGACCCTCCTCGGCGAGGCGCTCGAGCATGCCCCGGTCGGCGCGATCGTGCTCGACGAGGACGGGCGGTACCTGGCCGCGAACAGGATGGCCTGCGAGCTGTCGGGGTACGCGCGCGAGGAGCTCCTGGAAGGCGGCGCGAAGGCCCTCGCGGCGAACCCGGAGCGGGTCCCGGAGACGATGGCCCGCATGGCCAGCGGCGAGCTCCAGTCGGGCGTGTCGCAGCTGCGCCGGAAGGACGGGACGACGCTGACCTGCGAGTACCGCGTCGGCGAGACGCGGAGCGGCGGGATGCCGTTCTACGTCGTCGTCTTCTGGGCAGCCGCCGACCCCTCCTAGTCGGGACGGCCGGATTCGAACCGGCGGCCTCCTGCTCCCAAAGCAGGCGCGCTACCAGGCTGCGCTACGTCCCGCTGAGTCAAGTGTAGGAGCAAGCTAGGCTGGCCGCGGTGACCCGCCGGCCCGCGCTCGGCTACGCGATGGTGCTCACGGCGGCGACGCTCTGGGCCCTCAACGGCGCAGTCTCGAAGGTCATCCTCCAGTCGGGCGGCGTCACGTCGGAGCGGCTGGTGCAGGTCCGCTCGACCGGGGCGTTCCTGCTCCTCTTCGCGGTCCTGCTCTTCTGGCGGCGCCGGACGCTTCGCGTGCGCGCCAACGAGCTGCCCTTCCTCGCCGTCTTCGGCGTCTGCGGGCTCGCGTTCGTCGCCTGGTTCTACTTCGTGGCGATCGAGCGGCTCGAGATCGGCGTCGCGCTGCTGATCCAGTACGTCGCGCCGGTGCTCGTCGCGCTGTACGCGCGGTACGTCCTGCACGAGCCGGTCCGGCGGCGGATCTGGGCGGCCCTCGCGCTCTCGCTGATCGGCCTGTCGCTCCTGCTCCAGCTCTGGAACGGCCTCGAGCTGGACGGGATCGGCGTGCTCGCGTCGATCGGCGCGGCGTTCACCTTCGCGCTGTACATCCTCATGGCCGACCGCGGGGTCCGGCGGCGGTCGACGAGCTCGCTGCTCACCTACGGGTTCCTCTTCGCGGCGCTCTTCTGGGCGATCGCCCAGCCGTGGACGAGCTTCCCGTGGGAGCTGCTCGACGACAGCGTCTCCCTCCTCGGGCGCCTGGAGTCGATCGAGCTGCCCGTCTGGCTGCTGATGGGCTGGATGGTCGTCTTCGGCACCATCGTCCCGTTCGGGCTCCTGGTCGGCTCGCTGCGCCACATCCGGCCGACGCGGGCGGGGATCCTGGCCATGTTCGAGCCGGTCGCGGGCACCGCGATCGCCTACGCGTGGCTGGGCGAGAAGCTCGATCCGCCCCAGCTGATCGGCGCCGCCGTCGTCCTGGTGGGCATCGGATTGGCTCAGACAGCCAGGTAATTCCTGCTTGTAAATCGGGTTCTTCCCCCTCCGTCCCCGACTTCTGGCAAACTGCCGCGCCGAGTGGTGGGAAGCCGCACACTTCTCGCTCTTCTCGTCGGGGGGATCGCGGTCCTGGCGCTGGCGCCGGGAGCCCTCTCGTCAGGCCTGGGCGCTGAGGCGCAGGCTTCGAGGCAGGAGCAGAGCCTGATCCACGCGATCAACCGCGCGCGTGCCAATCACGGACGGGCGCCGCTTCGCCTGACCGCGCCGCTGCAGCGCGCTGCACGGTCCCACTCCAACGCGATCCTCCGCACCGGCAACTTCACGCACGGCAACTGGTACAAGCGGCTCCGGCGCCACGGCGCCCGGGGCCGGACGCTCGGCGAGACGATCGCGTGGGGTGTCGGGGGCGACGGCTCGGCCGCCGCGATCGTCCGCATGTGGCTCCGGAGCCCGTCGCACCGGGCGACGCTCCTGCACGGCGCGTTTCGGTACGTGGGCGTCGGGGTCG
The DNA here is from genome assembly GCA_036554945.1 of Gaiellaceae bacterium. GTDB lineage: Bacteria > Actinomycetota > Thermoleophilia > Gaiellales > Gaiellaceae > JACDAN01. The sequence goes on from DATBMH010000052.1 coordinate 13,779, forward strand.
CGAACGGGACGTTCTCCGGGTTCCCCGGTGCCGCCGTCGCGACGGCAGACTTCTCGGGCTAGTCGACGAGCAGCGTCCGGAGCTCGGCGATCTTCTCGCGGCGCAGCTCGTCCCGCTCGCCGCGCCGGACCCGCTCGAGCAGGTTCTCGACGACCGACGCGAGCTCGACGGGGTTGAACGGCTTCGTGATGTAGTCGACGCCGCCGAGCTCCAGGCCCTTCGCCCGGTCGCGGAGCTCCGCGCGGGCGGTCAGGAAGACGAGCGGGATGTGGCTCGTGGCCTCGTCGTCGACCAGGCTCTCGGCGACCTGCCACCCGTCCATCCCCGGCATCATCACGTCGAGGAGGATCACGTCCGGCCGCTCGGCCCGGGCGGTCTCGACGCCCGAGATGCCGTCCGCGGCCTCGAGCACCTGCATGCCCTCGGCCTCGAGGTTCACCCGGCAGAGCAGCCGGATCGGCGCCTCGTCGTCGACGATGAGCACCCGGGTCGCCGCTCCGTGCATCCCCACGGCTATACCCGGCTCTCCGAGACGTCAGTCGCCGTCATGGGGAGCTCGAAGACGAAGCAGCCGCCGCGGCCGGTGTCGGAGTCGACCCAGACCCGCCCGCCCATCGCGCTCGCGAGCCCGCGGGCGATGAAGAGGCCGAGGCCCGTGCCGCCGGCGGCCGGCCCGGTCGCCTCCGCCCGATAGAACTTCCGGAAGATCCGCTCCTGCTCGCTGACCGGGACGCCGGCGCCCTCGTCCTCGACCCGCACCTGCACCGCGTCGCGCGTCCGGCGTGCGGCGACCGTCACGGTGCCGCCGCGGGGCGAGAACTTGACCGCGTTGTCGACGAGGTTCGCCAGGACCTGCCGGACCTTGTCGCGGTCGGCCGAGGCGTCCAGCGGCTCCTCCGGGATCTCGACGACGAACCGGCGGCCGTTCGCCAGCTCGCGCTCCGCGCTCTCGACGACGTCGGACACCACCTCACGCAGATCGGTCGGAGCGAACTGAACCTGTAGGTCGCCGGCCTCGAGCCGCGCGACGCTGAGGAGCGCGTCGACGATGCCGGTCAGGCGCTGCGCCTCGGTGGCGATGTACCCGAGGAACGTGCGCCGGTCCTCGTCGGCGAACGCGACGTCCTCGCGCAGAAGCGTCTCGGCGAAGCCGTAGATCGAGGTCAGCGGCGCGCGGAGCTCGTGCGAGACCGTCGAGACGAAGCCCGACTTCAGCTGCTCGACGAGGTGGTCGGAGGACACGTCCCTGAACGCGTAGATCCGGCCCGCCACGGCGCCGGCCGGGTCCCGCATGACGGCCTCGCTGACCGAGAGCCAGACCTCCTCCTCGCCGCGCCGGATCTGGATCAGGCCCCGCCCCTCCTCCGAGGTCTCGTCGGGCTCGAGGCTCCGCTGGAGGACGTCGGCCGGCGTGCGTCCCATCGCCTCCGCCGCGGGGACGTCCGTGATCCCCTCCGCGGCCGCGTTCCAGAGGACGACTGCGCCCTCACGGTCGACCGCGACGATCCCGTCCGCGACGTTGCCGAGGATCGCCAGGCTCCGCTCGCGCTCGAGCACCACCCGCTGGTAGAGCTCGGCGTTCGAGAGAAACGCGGACACGTTCCCGGCGAGTGCCGCAAGCGCCTCGACCTCCTCCTCGCGCCACGAGCGTGGATCGCGGGCGTAGACCGCGAGCACGCCGTGCACGCCGCCCTCGGCGCCGACGAGCGGCGCCCCGAGGTACGCGGCGTAGCCGGCGTCGAGGAGCGCGTCAGAGCCGTCGACCAGGCCGTCGGCGCGCGCGTCGCCCGCAGCGACCGGGCCACGGGACTGGACGACCTCGCCGGCCAGCTCGCCGACGGCGGACACGCGGGTCCCGATCGCGGGCTCCGTGCCTTCCCCGTGCACCGCGCTCACGACGAGCTCGTCGCCCTCGAGCAGGCTGACGGCCGCCGCGTCGGCGCCGACCAGGCCCGGCGCCTGCTCGACGATCTCCTCGAGGATCGCCTCCGGGTCGAGCTCGCTCGCGAGCAGGGTCCCGGTGCGGGCCAGCTGCTGGGCGATCGCGCGGTTCCGCCGCTCGGCCTCGAACAGCTCCGCGCGCTCCAGTGCGCCGCGGGCGGCCGAGGCGAGGTGGTGGGCGAGCTCGATCTCGTCGTCCGAGAACGCCTGCTCGTCCGCGAAGAAGACGAGGCCGATCCCCGTCTGCTCCCGCCTCGGCGCCTCGACGGGGACGGCGATCAGCGACCGGAAGCCGCCGCTCGCCGCCAGCTCGCGCCACCGCTCGCCGAACCGGTCGTCCTCCGCCACGTTCGGCGACGCCAGGACCCGCTTCCGCTGCGCGGCCTCTTGGAGCGCCGGCCCGTCGGGGCCCTCCGCGAGCTCGTCGCGCACCGCGCCCGAGAGCCCGTGCGCGCCTGCGAGCCGCAGGCCGCCGTCGCCCGGCATCAAGACCGCGGCGAAGCTCCCGCCGAGGGCCTCGCTCGCCGCCTGTGCGACCGCGTCGAGCGTCTCGTCGAGCGACAGCGGCTGGGCGAGCACGGAGGCGATCCGGAAGAAGCCGCGCTGGATCCGCACCTGGCGCGAGCTCTGCTCGATGCTCGCGACGTTCCGGAGCGCGACCGACCCGAGGCTGGCGAAGGCCTCGAGCACCTCGACATCCTCGGAGCTGAAGCGACGGTTCGGGTCGTTCGTCCCGACGCCGATCACGCCGCGGACCTCGCCCCACCACGTCATCGGGGCGACCATCGCGGCGCTGAAGCCCTCGTAGGCCGGGTGGGGCTCGGCCACGTCCTCGTAGTCGCCCGAGACCACGGCCTGCCGGCGCCGCATCGCCTCGCCGGCGAGCGCGGTCTCCGCCGGGAACTCGAACTCGACGAGGTCGGCCGGGAGCCCGTAGACGGCCGCGCAGCGGAGGACGCCTCGTCGCGAGTCGAGCAGGTAGCAGTCGGCGGCGTCCGCCTCGAGCAGCTTCGTCACCTCGACGACCAGCCGCTGGAGCACCGTCTCCACCTGCAGCTCGCTCGTCATCACCTGTGCCGCCTGGACGAGCGCGGCCTGCCGGTCGAGCCGGCGCCGGTTCTCCTCCAGCAGCCGCGCCGTGTGCAGTGCGAGCCCGACCTCGCGCGCGACGGCCTCGGCGAGCCGGATCTCGGACTGCTTCCACTCGGTCGTCTCCGCGCGGTGGAGCGCGAAGACGCCGATCACCTGGTCGAAGACCTGGATCGGCGTGGCCAGCACGGCCTTCGTCCCGATGCGGAGGAGCGTCTCGACACGTCCGAGGCTCGGGTCGCGCAGCTCCGGCTCGTCTTCGACGTCCCCCACCACCACCGTGCGGCGCTCGCGGGCGGCGAGATTCGCGACCGGCAGGTTCGGTGCGGCGGCGCCGACCGGTGCGACGTCCTCGGCGTCCCACTCGGCTCGGATCGGCATCGGCTCGCCCGGCTCCCCGAGCCGGATGAAGCAGCGCGCGACGCCGGTGGCCCTCCCGACCTCCTCGACCGCCACGTTGAGCAGGTCGTCGACGTCGTGCTCCGAGCGGACTCGCTCGCCGATCCGCGCGACGAGCCGCTCACGGCCGAGCGCTTCCTGGAGCTGCTCGGCCGAGCGGGTCTTCTCGAGCGCGAGCGCCGTCTCCCCCGCGAGCGCCTCGAGGCGGCTGACCTCCTGCGGCGGGAACGAGCGGCGCTTGCTCGTGCTGGCGGCGACGAGCACGGCGAGCACGCGCGATCCCGAGATGATCGGGACGAAGGCGGCGCTCTTGGCTCCGCTCTTCTCGGCCAGCCGCCGGTTGACGCGCGGGGACGACTCGACGTCGAAGATCGTGAGCGGCGCCGCCTCGAACACGGCACTGCCGACCGCCGACGGCTCGTTCTCGAGATCGATGCGGACCGACGGCCACCAGCCGACGTCACTGCCGTCGTTGACCGCGACGAGGCCGCTCGCCTCCTTCTTGTCCTCGCTGATGAGCGCGACGGCCGCGAGCTCGACGCCGAGCAGCTCGACGACCTCGTCGAGCAGCGTCCGCGCGACGGCCTTCGCGTTCGGCGCCCTCGCGAGGCCGGCGGACAGCGACGTGGGCTCGTCGGCGGTCTCCGCCGGCTCCGGCTCGGCCGGCGCCGGGGTCTCCGCCGGCACCCGTCTACGGTAGCCGAGGAGCAGCCCCACGGCCGCGACGAGGAGTGCCGCGGCGAGCGCGAGCAGGAGGTAGCCGACGGCGGCCGAGTACAGGTACGGCTGCGTGGCGAGCGTCACGGAATCGGCCCCACTGAGCCCGAAAGATCATACGGCGAACGGCATACGAGGGAGGCCCGCCGCTCGGGGGGGTCGGTGCGGCGGGCACTCCCTAGTGCTAACCGCGGATCGTGGCCAGGTACGCGCACCGCGGTTCGCGTCGCCCAGTGGTGCCACGCTACTGCGGTGCTTCGGGAATTCCAATAGGCCGAACGGCCCATCTTTGAAAGCGGGAAACCAGCCCGGGCTACGATGATCTCGATGGTCGAGCGAGTCTTGTTGGCCTCCCCGCGGGGGTACTGCGCGGGCGTCGAGCGGGCGGTGGAGACCGTCGAGCGGCTGCTCGACCTCCACGGGCCGCCGATCTACGTCCGCAAGCAGATCGTCCACAACCTCCACGTCGTCCGCGACCTGGAGGAGCGGGGCGCGATCTTCGTCGAGAGCGAGACCGAGGTGCCCGAGGGCGCGCGGATCGTGCTTTCGGCGCACGGCGTCGCGCCCTCCGTCTACGAGAACGCCGCGGCGCTGTCCCTGAAGACGACGGACGCGACCTGTCCTCTGGTGACCAAGGTGCACGTGGAGGCTCGCCGCTATGCGGCCGACGGCTACACGGTCGTCCTGATCGGCCACGCCGGCCACGAAGAGGTGATCGGGACGATGGGCGAGGCTCCGGAGGCCACGGTCCTCGTCCAGTCGGTCGCGGACGCCGAAGCCCTCGAGCTCGAGGATCCCGACCGGGTCGCCTACATCACGCAGACCACGCTCTCGGTGGACGAGACGATGGAGATCATCGCGGTGCTCCGGCGGCGCTTCCCGAGCATCCGGGCGCCGAAGCGGGACGACATCTGTTACGCCACGTCCAACCGGCAGTGGGCCGTGAAGGACATGCTCGCGGAGGTCGACCTGCTGCTCGTCATCGGATCGCGCAACTCGTCGAACTCGAACCGGCTCGTGGAGGTGGCGCGCGCAGGCGGCGTCTCGTCGCACCTGATCGACGACGAGACCGGGATCGACGAGGCCTGGCTCGAGGGGGTCCGCACCGTCGGGATCACGTCGGGCGCGTCGGCGCCGGAGAAGCTCGTCGAGCGAGTGTGCGGCTGGTTCCGGGACCGGGGCGTTGCGCGCATCGAGCCGTTCCAGTCCGTCCACGAGGACGTCGTGTTCCGACTCCCGGTCGAGCTCCGTCGCGAGCTCGCGCTGGCCGAGTCGCAGGGCTAGCCCCTCGCGCCGCAGCGGCGCCACGACCCGGGGGTTTGTGTTGCATCAGAAGAACCGCTGGATCGGGCACAGCCCGACGAAGAGATCCGTGACGACCTGCGCCGCCAGCTCGCGGCGCTCCCTCCGCTCGAGCTCGAGCCTCCGCCGCTCCGCCATCAGGTATCGCCGCACGCGCCAGTAGGTCGGACGCCCGATTCCGAGCTGCTCCTCGAGCGGGATCAGCCGGCGCACGGCCTCCGCGTAGCCGACCTCGAAGCGCGCGAGGCCGGCGAGCGCCGCTTCGTACTCGGGATGCATGGGGGGCCAGCGGGGCACCCGCCGACGGTGCCGAACCAACGGTCACGGATGGGACCAGGGATGCAACACAAAGTGGAACTTCGTGCGGCTCGGAGTGACTAGGAGGCGTCCGGGCGCGGCTTGCGCCGGTCCTTGCCGGAGCGGCGGTCGCCACCGGAGCGGCGCTCGCCTTCGATCTCCTTCTGCTGGCCGGTTCGCCGGTCTTCGCCGCTCCGCCGGTCCTTGCCGGTCCGGCGGTCTCCTTCGCTAGGGCGGTCCATACCGCCCATTCTCCTACGCTTTCGCGATCTGCGGGTCGGCGGCGCCGCCGTCGGCGTCGATCGAGACCGCCAGGACCTCGTCCTTGATCCAGTCGGCGTGCCGGTCGAGGAGGTCCGCCTGGTCTGCGGGCAGCGTGACCGAGATGCGGTCCGTGAGCTCCAGCCCCGCCTCCTTGCGCATCGAGTTCAGGCGGTGGATCAGGTCGAGGACGCGGCCCTCGACGTGCAGCTCGGGACTGATCGTCGTGTCGAGCGCGACCACGACACCGTCGTCCTCCATGAACACCCACGCAGGGTCGACGCTGGTCCGCTCGCGTCCCAGCACCTCGTCCGGCGCGAGCACGAATCCCTCGACGTGCACCTCTCCTCCCGAGGGCAGGTCGAAGCGGCCTTCGTCGAGGGCCTGGCGGACCCGACCCAGGTCCTTTCCGAGCTTCGGACCGAGGAGTGGGAGATTCGGCTTGAGGCGCACGGTGTTGTCGGGGAGCGTCGAGACGACGTCCTTCACGCGAAGCTCCTCCTTGATCTGATCCTCGTCGACGTTCTCTGCACCGTCGAGCGCCAGTCTCGGAAGCGGCTGTCTGTGCTTGATCCCGGCGAGGTCGCGGGCCTTGCGTCCGAGCTCGACCACCCGGCGCGTCTCCTCGACCTGCTCCAGCAGCTCGCGGTCGTACTCGCGCGCCTCCGGCCAGCCCGCGAGGAAGACCGACCGCGGCGCGTCCTCGCACGGCCCTGCGACGAGCCGCTGCCAGAGGTACTCGGCCAGGAACGGCATCACCGGGCCAATCGCGCGAACACCCTGCACGAGCGCGTGCCAGAGCGCCTCGAACGCCTCGCGGTCGTCGCCGTAGAACCGGCGTCGCGACCGGCGGATGTACCAGTTCGACACGTCGTCGACGAACGACTGGAACGCGCGCAAGACGTCCACCGTCATGAACGCCTCGTAGCCCGCCTCCGCCTCGGAGAGGAACTGGTCCGTGCGGGCCGCCAGCCACCGGTCCAGCAGCCGCTCGCCGCCCGGCACCGAGCCCCACTCCGGACGGAACCCCTCGATGCTCGCGTACTGGACGAAGAACGAGATCGAGTTCCAGAGCGTCAGCAGCTCGCGCTTGGTCTCCCGCGCCCGGCCGTAGCCGAAGAGGAGGTTCTGGCTCGGCGGCTGGCCGCAAAACTGCCAGCGCATGACGTCGGCGCCCATCGACTCGAGCGCCTCCCCCGCCTCGATCGCGTTGCCCCACGAGCGGTGCATCTCGCGGCCGGTGTCGTCGAGCAGCTTCTCGTAGGTGAGGACGCGCTCGTACGGCGTCCGGCCGACGAGCGTCACCGACATGAAGGACATCGAGTAGAACCACAGCCGGATCTGCTCGCGCATCTCGGAGACCCAGTCGCCCGGGAACCACGTCTCCCAGTACGCGTGATCCGGGAGGTCCGCGCCGGAGAGCCCGCGGGCCGCGCCGGTCGCATAGCCGCCCTCGATCCATTCCGGGCTCTGCCAGCCGAGCGTGGCGAACGGGACGATGCCCGCGTCGAGCCAGGCGTCGCCGACCTCGACGATCCTCCGGACCTCGGCGTCGCAGTGCTCGCACCGGATCGGGACCTCGTCGATCCAGGGCCGGTGGAGCTCCTGCAGCTGCTCGAGCCCGCCGACGGCGCGCTCCTCGAGCTCCGCGCGCGAGCCGACGACGTTCAGGTGGCCGCACCCGCAGGGATAGAAGGGCAGCGGCAGCCCGAAGTAGCGCTTCCGCGAGATGTTCCAGTCGCCCATGTTGCGGAGCCAGTCGTCCATCCGCTTGGAGTAGAAGGCCGGCGTCCACTCGACGGTCGCGTTGGCGTCCAGCATCGGCTGCCGGATCTCGTCGCACGCGATGAACCAGTCGTCTACGACGCGGAAGACGAGCGGCGTCCCGCACCGCCAGCAGGTGGGGTACCGGTGGACGATCCGGCCGGCGTCGACGAGCAACTCGCGGCGGCGGAGGTCCTCGATCACGATGTCCTCGACCTCGTCGGTCGAGAAGCCCTCCAGCGGCCCGTACCCGGCGACCATCCGGCCGGACTCGTCGATCGGGACGAGCACCGGCAGGTCGTGCACGCGCGAGAGCTCGAAGTCCTCGGCGCCGCATCCGGGCGCGATGTGGACGATCCCGGTGCCCTCGTCCATCGTCACCTCGTCCCACGGGATCACGCGGTGCTCGATCCCCTCGACCGCGGGCAGATGGTCGAACGGCCCCGCGTAGGTGAGCCCGACGAGCTCCTCGCCCCGGGCGGTCGCCGCCGCCTCGGCGTCCGGGTATGCCTCCCGCCCGACCCAGTCGCCGCTCTCGAGCCGGATGTACTCCGCGTCGGGCTTGACCGCCGCGGCCACGTTGGCCGGCAGCGTCCACGGCGTCGTCGTCCAGATCACGAGCGCCTCGCCCTCGCGGTCCTTCAGCGGGAACCGAACCCACAGCGACGGGTGGTCGAGCTCCTTGTACTCGCCGGCGAAGAGCTCGTGCTGGGAGATCGACGTCCCGCAGCGCGGGCACCACTCGGTCGAGCGATGGCCCGTGTAGAGCCAGCCGCGCCGGTGGACCTCCTTCAGGAAGCGCCAGATGTACTCGATGTTGGTGTCGGAGAACGTGTGGTAGTCGTTGTCCCAGTCCATCCACATGCCGAGGCGCTTGGACTGCTCGGTGATCACCTCGGAGTACTCGGCGACACGCTCCTTGCAGCGCGCGGCGAACTCGGCGAGCCCGTACTCCTCGATGTCCCGCTTCGAGTTCAGGCCCAGCGCCTTCTCGACCTCGACCTCGACCCAGAGGCCCTGGCAGTCGAAGCCGTTCTGGTAGCGGAGCTCGTGGCCGCGCAGCGCCTTGTAGCGCTGGAACACGTCCTTCAGCGTGCGGCCCCACGCGTGGTGGACGCCCATCGGATTGTTCGCGGTGATCGGCCCGTCGATGAAGCTCCACTTCTCGCCGCCGGCGTTCTGCTCGCGGAGCCGGTCGAAGGTCCCGTGCTCCTCCCACCAGGCGAGGATCTCCCGCTCGAGCTCGGGATGATCGGGCTTCTCGGGAAGGGGCGAGAACGCTCTGTCGGCCATGCGTTCGATTTTACGGAGGGGCGGGAACAGCTCAGCCGGGCTTGTCGTTAGCCTCAGCGGAACATCTCTCTTGACCGAAAGGAATCACTAGATGGCAGATGCACCTGCAGTGACCGAGGAGACGTTCGACCAAGAGGTCCTCTCCTCCGACACCCCGGTTCTCGTGGACTTCTGGGCCGAGTGGTGTCAGCCGTGCCACATGGTGGCCCCGATCCTCGACAAGATCGTCGAGGAGCGGCCGGGCCAGCTGAAGCTCGTGAAGATCAACATCGACGAGCAGCCGGCGATCGCCCAGCGCTACGGCATCGCGTCGATCCCGACGATGGTGCTCTTCAAGGACGGCGAGCCGGCGGCCGCCGCGCTCGGCGCCCAGCCCAAGGGCGCGCTCGAGCGCCAGCTCGGCCTCTCCGAGAACGGAACCGGGTAGGCGGCTTCCTCCTGATCAACCCGCGCTCGGGGAACGGATCGCCGAGCGCGGACGATCTTCGCGCCGCGGCGGCCGAGCGCGGGATCGACACGCACGTCCTTCGCGAGGGCGAGGACGCGGCGGAGCTCGCGCGGACCGCCGAGACCGACGCCCTGGGAGTCGCAGGCGGGGACGGCTCGCTCGCGCGCGTCGCGCAGGTCGCGATCGAGCGCGGGCTGCCGTTCGTCTGCATCCCAGCGGGCACGCGGAACCACTTCGCGCGCGACCTGGGCCTCGACCCGGATCCCGTCGCCGCCCTCGATGCCTTCCGCGGACGGGAGCGCCGGATCGACGTCGGCCGCGTCGGCGGCAACGTCTTCCTCAACAACGTGAGCCTCGGCGCCTACGCCGAGCTCGTCCATCGACGCGAGCACCATCGGCGGCGCCGGAACGCATTCGCCCGGATGCGCGCGCTGCTCCTCACGCTCCGGACGCGTGAACGGCTCGGGCTGACGATCGACGGCCGTCCCGTGGACGCGCAGGTGGCGCTCGTCTCCAACAACGCGTACCGCCTCGAGCTGTTCTCGCTCGGCGAGCGCGAACGGCTCGACGAAGGGGAGCTGCACCTCCACCTGGCAGGGGGCTGGCGCGTCTCCGAGTGGCAGGAGGTGGTCTGCACGTCGCTCACGATCGACGCGACGCGGCACCGGATCAAGGCGGCGGTCGACGGCGAGCCGGCCGCGTTCGAGACGCCGCTCGAGTTCGGCATCGAGCCGCTCGCGCTACGCGTGCTCGTTCCGGCGGCGCCAGGCTGAGATGACGTCGGGAAGGTGGTCGAACGCGACCTCGTCCCACGGGATCTCGTCGAGCGCGTAGAAGGGGAGCTCGAGGACGTCGTCGTCGGGCGTCGGCTCACCCTCGGCGATCCGCGCGCTCCAGTAGATGTTGAGCGTCGACACCTCGCGGGACTGGAACCGGTAGGTGTCCATGAAGATTCCGATCAGCTCGGTGTCGCGCAGGGTGATCCCCGCCTCCTCGCGAAGCTCGCGGTGCAGCGAGTCGAGCGGATGCTCCCCCTCCTCGACGAAGCCGCCGGGGAGGTCCAGCTTCCCCGCGGCAGGATCCTTCGCGCGCCGGCTGAACATGATCCGGCCTTCGTCGTCGAGGACGAGCGCCGAGGCGGTCGGCTTGGGGTTCGCGTAGTTGACGAACCCGCACCCGGAGCACTCGAGGCCACCCTCCAGCTGGCGGATCGGCGCCGAGCAGAGGGGGCAGTGCTTCCAGGCGTCGAGCTCGCCCACGGATCGCAACAATAGGGCCGCAGTGAGACACGTACCGGCGTCCGTGACCGAGCTGTCACGGGTCGGCCTCCTCGCGGAGCTCCCCGGTGAGCAGCTGTCGAGGCTCGCACAGCGCATGCGGCGCGAAGAGGTCGGTCCGGGCAAGCCGCTCCTCCGGGAGGGCGACGACGGCGACCGCTTCTACGTGATTCTCAACGGCCTCTTCTCGGTGACCCAGGAGCAGCGCGGCCTCCGCCGGATCCTCAAGCCGGGCGACTACTTCGGCGAGGTGGCGCTGACGATGGACCTGCCGCGCACCGCCTCGGTCTCGCCGATGACGCTCGCGACAGTCGCCAGCTGCGACCGCGAGACGTTCGACGAGCTGATCCGCCCGCTGTTCGCGGAGGGCTAGTTCGCGTGGGCGGTGCCCTTGACGCCGACCGGCAGCGACCAGAGCTTCACCTTCGCCTGCCGGCCCCGAACCTCCATCTCGTCGACGAACACGAGGTCGGGCACCTCCTCCTGCAGTAGCTGGACGGTCGTGTCGGAGATGAAGACCGAGTGCGGCGTGCCCTTCGTCATCCCCTGAAGCCGGGCCGCGGTGTTCGTGGTGTCGCCGATCGCCGTGTACTCGAGCCGGTTCTCGGAGCCGACGTTGCCCGAGACCACGTCGCCGCTGTTCAGTCCGATCCCCATGTAGAAACCGCTCGCGATCTCGCGCTCCTGCAACCACGTGTTGAAGCGCGGCAGCCGCACCTCGAGCATGTCGCGGGAGGTCGCGATCGCCCGGTCGGCGTGGTCGGCCTGCTCGATCGGGGCGCCGAAGACGGCCATGATCCCGTCGCCCTCGTAGGAGACCAGCGTCCCGCCGTGCTCCTGGATCGACCTGGTCATCTCGTCGAGGTAGTTGTTGACGATCTCGATCACCTCCGCCGCCGGCAGCGCCTCGGAAACCGAGGTGAACCCGCGCAGGTCGGTGAACATCACGGTCGCCTCGATCGTCACGCCGCCGAGCCGGAGGTCGCCGTCCGTCCGCTTCAGCACGTCGTCCACCACCGCGGCCGGGACGAACCGCGCGAAGACGTCCCGGACCCGCTCGCGCTCGAAGGCCGCGAGGAGGTAGTGGGCGCCGACGGCGCCGACCGACGACATCGCGAGGGCGCCGAAGGGATAGACGAACGAGATCACGAGCCCCGCGTCGAAGGCGAGCTGGGTGGCGACGAGGAACCCGGCCGCCCCGGCGATCGCGAGGATCAGCGTCCCGCGCAGCGAGAGCCGGATCCCGGTCAGCGCCGGGAGGAGGCCGAGCGCGAGAATCAGCACCAGGTCGAGCCAGTCGGGAGCCTTCTCGAGCGGCAGCCCGTCGAGGATCGTCGCGATCGCGTTCGCCTGGATCTCCGGGCCGGGCATGAGGTCGTCGCCGAACGACACCGGGTGCACGTCCTGAAGGGACGGGGCCCACGGGCCGACGACGACGATCTTGCCGCGGAACGCCCCGCGCTCGAACGTCCCGTTGCGGACGCGCGAGAAGGACTCGGACGGGATCGTCCCGACCGGGCCGTGGTAGTCGATCAGGTTCGTCTCGACCGAGAACGACTCGACGGTCTCACCCGTCGCTCGCTCCGCCGCGACGACCGAGAAGCTCTTCAGGCGGTCGAGCTCGTACGGGACGCGCCGGATGATCCCGCCCGGGTCGTCGTCGAAGTTGCCGTTGCCGACGGTGGTCTGCGCGTACTCGATCCCCTCCTGGCCGCCGAGGAAGTTCGGCTCGCCGCTCTCCCCCACCTCGGTCGTCGCGAAGACGACGTTGCCGGCCGCGCGCGACGCGTCCATGAAGGCGTTGTCCTCCTCCGCGTCGGCCGACGGCTCGCTGAACTGCACGTCGTAGGCGATCACCTTCGCGCCGTCCTCCTTCAGCGCCGTGATCACCCGCCCGTGCTCGGACCGCGGGAACGGCCACTGGAGGTTCAGCTCGTCGAAGGTGACGTCGTCGATCTTCACGACCGCGAGATCCGGCGGCGGCGCCTGCTCGCCGCGGATCGTGAAGCGCCAGTCGACGGTGTCGAGGTCGAGGTCGTCGAAGAACCCCGCCCCGTACGCGATCAGCCAGAGGCCGGTCGCGCCGAGGCCGACGGCGAGGAAGAGGGCGACGCGGAGTCGCCAGCGGCCAGGCGTCATGCCCGCAACTTTGGCGGAGCCGTCGCCTGAGGTCTAGCGGCGAGGGAGGTTCGGGAAGGCCCAGAGCAGCAGCAGCACGCTGACGGCCACCATCGCGATGCCGAGCCCGGCGATCCCCATCTCGTGACGATCGGTACCCGCCGGGGTTTGGCTTGAAACGGAGGCATCCCTCGTTCGAGGGATGCTCGGGGACGGAAAACGACCGAATTGACGTCTAGAGTCGCGTCTTGCCGCAGGCCGCCGTGAAAGTCCCCGTGTACCGAGGCGCGTTCGGGCCGGAACAGGCCGAGCGCCTGCTTTGGCGCGCCGGCTTCGGGCCGAAGCGCGGCCAGGCGAAGGCGTTTGCGAGGAAGGGGCTGAACGAGTCAGTCCGCGCGCTGACCGCTCCGGGCCGGGAGCGCTTCGTCGGACCGAAGCCGAGGGACGAGAAGGGCCGCCCGCTCGCGCCGCGCGACGCCTGGGGCCACGACCACCTCTGGTGGCTCGACCGCATGGTGCGCAGCAACAAGCCGCTGATGGAGCGGATGACGCTCGTCTGGCACGACTGGTTCGCGACCTCGAACGACGGCGTCGGGTCGCAGAACCTGATGATCCGGCAGAACGCGCTCCTCCGGCGCTACTGGCTCGGCTCCTTCCGGCAGCTCACGCTCGCCATGACGAAGGACCCGGCGATGCTGCTCTGGCTCTCGGGCACCGAGAACACCAAGTGGTCGCCGAACGAGAACTACGCCCGGGAGCTGATGGAGCTCTTCACGCTCGGCGCCGGCCGCGGCTACACCGAGCGCGACGTCCGCGAGCAGGCGCGGGCCCTCACCGGGTTCCGCAACGACTGGCGCGAGGGCGTCGGCCCCACGCGCTTCCGCTTCGACAGCGAGCGGCACGACGTCGGCAACAAGCGCATCTTCGGGCGCAGCGGGCGGTTCGACTGGCGCGACGCCGTCGAGCTCTGCATCAAGCACCCGCGGCACCCGTCGTTCTTCGTCTCGAAGCTCTGGAGCTACTTCATCCCGGTCGCGCCGCCGCGGGGGACGCAGCGCGCGCTGGAGCGGCTGTACGTCCAGCGCCGGTACGCCGTTCGACCGGTCGTCCAGGCGATCCTCAAGCATCCGCTGCTCTACGACGGCCCGCGGATGGTCAAGCCGCCGATCGTCTATACCGCCGGCCTGCTGAGGGCGTCCGGCCGCGGCGTGGACACCGAGTCGTGGACGTGGCTCTGCGCGAACGCCGGGCAGCAGCTCTTCTACCCGCCGAACGTCGCGGGCTGGAACGACGAGCGCTGGCTCGACACGGCCACGTACCTCGCCCGTTGGGACATCGCCGGACGGGTCACGAGGCCCGAGGCGCTCGACCCCGGCAAGGTGCAGGCGCCGTTCGACGCCGACAAGCTCGTCGACCGGGCGCTCGCCTTCTGGGGCAACCCGCCGCTCTCCCGCGGGACGCGCCGCGTCCTCCACCGGTACACGACCCGCGCGCTCGGGACCGCGAACTCGAGCTGGAAGAAGAAGAGCTACCCGGCGCTGGTCGAGAACTCCCTGCGCCACCTGATCGCCATCTCCCCCGACTTCCAGACCTCATGAGCCGCTGCTGCAACGAGTACTCGCGCTCCTCCATGCTCCGCCGGGCCGTCGCCGAGGCGGGCTCGGGCCTGCCGGTCATCGAGCCGGGCATGCCGCTGCCGGCCGGGACCGGCCTCGACCGACGCGACCTCCTTCTCCGTTCCGCCGGCCTCGCCCTCGCTGTCTACGGCGCCGGGGCCTTCCCGCTGCCGGGCTTCGAGGAGGGGATCCTCGAGGCCGCCGCGGCCGCGCCGTCGCAGCCCGTGCTCGTCAGCGTCTTCCTCGACGGCGGGATCGACTCGCTCTCGCTCCTCGCGCCGGTCGCGGATCCCGACTACAGGCGGCTGCGCCCGAAGCTGGCCCTGCCGGACTCGTCGCTCGTCTTCACCGAGGACCCGCGGCTCCGCTGGCATCCGCAGGCGACCGCGCTCCGGACGCTCCACCTCGAGGGCAAGCTCACCGTTCTCCCGACGATCGGCTACACGGACGCCGACCAGTCCCATTTCACGTCGCGCCACTACTGGGAGGTCGGCGCGACGAACGCGGGCCTGCGGACCGGCTGGCTCGGCCGCTACCTCGACAAGGCCGGGCGGGGGGACAACCCGCTGCAGGGGCTCAGCCTCGACGGTGAGCTCGCGCCCCCGCTCGCGACCAGCAAGGCGCCGGTCGCGGCGCTGCGCGGCGCCGACGGCTACCGCTTCTGGGCCCCGGGCGTCTGGGGCGAGGTCGAGACGAAGATGCTCGAGACCCTCGGCGCGCTGGGCGCCGCGCGCGGAACGAAGGACAAGGCGCTCGCCTCGATCGCCGGCATCTCGAAGCAGGCGCAGACCCTGCGCCGTCAGCTCGCGCCGTTCAACCAGCGCGGCGGGATCACGAGCCCGGTCACCTACCCGCAGGCCCGCAGCAGCTTCCCGCAGCGCATGGCCGGCCTCGCCGCGATGCTCGGCGCGGGCCTGCCGCTCCGCTGCGTCGCGCTGCGCGCCTTCGGGATGTACGACACGCACGACGACCAGCCGGAGCAGCTCGCGGAGGGCATCAAGCTGACCGGCGAGACGCTGCTCGCGTTCCAGCGCGACCTCGAGGCGCGCGGACTGGCCGACCGGGTCATGACGCTGATCTGGTCCGAGTTCGGCCGGCGCGGCGAGGAGAACGGATCGCTGGGCACCGACCACGGCGCCGCCGGCGTCGGGATGCTCATGGGCGCCCGGGTCCGGGGGGCGATGATCGGCGAGCTCCCGCAGCTCCGCTCGGCGCTCGACCGGCACGGGAACCTGAAGGCGTCGGTCGACTTCCGGAGCGTTTACACCTCGATCCTCGAGCAGTGGTTCGACTTCGACGCGGCCGGCGCGATCCCGAACGCCAAGGCGTACCGGCGGCTCCAGCTCGTCAAGTGAGGCGGCTCGCGCTGCTCGGGCTGACGGCGCTCGCAGTCGCCGGCGCGGCGCATCCCGTCCTCGCAGCCCGCCCGCCGACCCGGATCCAGGTGACGGCGCTCGAGTTCGAGTACCGGCTCTCGCGTCTGACGGTCCGCCAGGGGCCGGCGCTGATCCAGCTCGTCAACTACGGCGAGGACGAGCACGACATGTGGATCCAGCGCATCGGGGGGACGAAGCGGTGGAAGGTGCGGCGGATCCTGCCGGACGAGCGGGCGACGCTCTCGATCCGCCTTCGCCCCGGCCGGTACCGCCTCTGGTGTGCCGTGACGGACCACCGGTCGCGCGGCATGCGCGCAACGCTCCGCGTCAGACGCTAGACGCCAAGTAACACAGTGTTACTTGAGGCTTGGGGCGGCTCGCCATCCTCCCTTCCCGACTTAGTGACACAGTGTTACTAGGGGCTTGAGGGGATCTCGGAGATCACCGCGTCCGAGAGCCGCGGCCAGGCCACCTTCGCCCACTCGTCGAAGCCGTGGTCGGTGAGGCAGCCGAGCGCGAGCTGCCGGTCGGGATCGACCCAGAGGAAGGTGCCGCTGCCGCCCCAGTGGCCGAACGTCCGCTCCGAGGCGAGCGTCCCCGACCAGTGCCCGGGCTTGCGGTCGCGCAGCTCGAAGCCGAGCCCCCAGTCGTTCGGGTCGAAGCGGCCCATCGACGGGATCACGCCGGAGAGCCCCGGGAACTGCACCTCGGTCGCCTCCGCGAGGGTCTCCGGCGCCACGAGTGTCGGCCCGAGGAGCTCGCGCGCGAGGCGGAGCAGATCGTCGAGCGAGCCGTGGAGCGCCGACGCCGGAGAGCCGCGCAGCTCCGCCCGGAGCCCGAGCGGCCCGAGGACGGCCTGGCGCAGGTACTCCTCGAACGGCATCTCCGCGGCCCCGGCCACCGTCTCGGCGGCGAGCTCGATGCCCGGGTTCGAGTAGATCCGGCGCGTCCCGGGCTCCGCGATCGGCACGTCGCCCTCGAACGGGAGACCCGAGGCGTGGGCGAGCAGGTGCCGCATCGTCGAGCCAGGCGGGCCGACCGGCTGGTCGAGGTCGACCGTGCCCTCCTCCGCGGCGACGAGGATCGCGAGCGTCGTCGCCAGTTTGGTCACTGACGCCCAGCGGAACACCCGGTCCGTGAGCCCGTGCGTAGCGACCACGTCTTGCCGCACGACGACGCCGGCCGACACGTTCTCGGCCGGCCAGTCGTCCACCTGGCGCAGAGCGTCCACGGCGGCGGATACTAGGCGCGTGCCGCACCGTCGAATCCCCGGCCACTCCCCGTTCGAGGCCGTCATGGGCTACTCGCGCGCCGTGGTCGCCGGCGACCACGTCTACGTCGCCGGCACGGCGCCGATCCCCGCGGACGGCGGCGACCCGCCCGCGGGCGGCTACGAGCAGACGAAGCTGTGCCTCGAGATCATCGCCGACGCGCTCGAGCGGGCCGGCTCGCGCCTGGAGGACGTCGTCAAGACGTGCGTCTACCTCGTCGACCTGGACGCGTTCGACGACATGGCCCGCGCTCACGGCGAGGTCTTCTCGGAGATCCGGCCGGTGAACACGACGGTCGGCATCGCCGGCCTCCTCGACCCGCGCTGGCTCCTCGAGATCGACGCGGTCGCGGTGGTACCGGAGGCGCGATGAAGCAGGCCTGGCCCCCGTCGATCACCGGCGTCGAGGGCGCCGAGCCGGCCGGCAGCGTCCTCGATCACAAGTTCGGCCAGGGCGACCCCTACACGCTCGGCGTCGAGGAGGAGTACATGCTCCTCGACGGCGAGAGCTTCGACCTGGTCCAGCGCATCGACACGATCCTCGCCGCCTTCGTCGGGCACGAGGAAGAGGCGCGGATGAAGCCGGAGCTGATGCAGTCGACGCTCGAGGTTGCGACGCCGGTCTGCCGCACCGCGGGCGAGGCGGACCGGGCGCTCAGGAGGCTCCGGTCGGCGGTCCGCGACATCGCGACCGAGAACGGGCTCCGCATGGGCTCGGCCGGGACCCACCCGTTCAGCCTCTTCGAGCGCCAGCGGATCACGGCCCGCGACCGCTACCGGACGCTCGTCGACCAGATGCAGTACGTCGCCCGTCGCGAGCTGATCTTCGGGCTCCACGTCCACGTCGCGGTCGACCATCCGGACAAGGCGATCCACGTCGTCAACGGGATCCTCGCCGACCTGCCGATGCTCCTTGCGCTCTCCGCGAGCTCGCCGTTCTGGCGCGGCGAGCCGACGGGCCTGGCCTCCACGCGCCAGCCGATCTTCGCGGCCTTCCCCCGCTCCGGCCCCCCGCCGCGCTTCCGCGACTACGCCGAGTATGCGGAGGTCGTGGGCCAGCTCGAGCGGACGGGCTGCATCGCGGACTACACGCACATCTGGTGGGACATCCGGCCGCACCCGCGGCTCGGCACGGTCGAGATCCGCATCTGCGACTGCGTCACGCGCGTGGAGGACGCTGTCGCGATCGCCGCCCTGTGCCAGGCGCTCGTCAAGCTGTACTGCGAGCAGTCCGAGAGTGACGGCGTCCCGAGCTACCACCGCGTGCTGACGACCGAGAACAAGTGGCTCGCCGTGCGGTACGGCCTCGACGCGCCGATCATGGACCTGAAGACCGGGAACCGGAACCGCGTGCCCCTCTCCCAGGTCATCCGCAAGCGGCTCGACGACGTGGAGCCGCACGCACGCGAGCTGGGCTCGGATCGCGAGCTCGAGGGCATCCGCGAGATCCTCCGCCGGGGCAACGGCGCCGACCGCCAGCTCCGTGTCTACAACGCGAACCGCGACATCGTCGAGGTCGCAAGGGAGATCGCGGACGCCACCGAAGCAGGCGGAGATCCTTCTGGCTGAAAGTCTCACGTCTTTCAGCCACCAGATGAAGCCGGGTGCCGCCTGCGGCGGCACCCGGCGGCGGAGCGACGCGAGCGTGCCCTGTCGGGAGAGCGCGAGCGGCGAAACGGGCAGAGCCCGTTTCGCGGCGACTCGTCTTATTCGACCATCCTCAGGGTCCGCAGGATCGCGTTGACCGCCTCAAGCGCGCGCTCGGCGTCGGCGTTCTCGCGCAAGCTCAGCACGGCCGTGACAACTCGATCGCCGATCCGCCGTCTTCGAATGAACTGGACTGGGACGCAAGGCGTCGGGCTCGGCGCGGTCGCTCAGGTGGAGGGAGAGGCGCGTGGAAGGACCAGGAGGGCGCCGTTCAAGGAGCGCCACGTTCCGGGCCGACGCGGTAGCGAGGCCACAGCAGGCCGCAGTGGCCAACAGCAGCTTCATGGACCAGAGTTACGTCTATGAGAGCGCGCGAGGTCCGGGACCTCGACGTCTTCGATGGACGTAGGTCAGACGATGGACCTCCGCGACGATCTCGTTCGTATAGCAGGCGCGCGATGGCTGCGCTCCAAGCCAACGAGCGCGCCTGGATCCGGGGCGCCCAGGCGGGCTCGCTGCCCGATCTCGAGGCGCTCTTCCGCGAGCACTGGCCGCGCGCCTTCCGTGCGGCGTACCTCGTCGTCCACGATGCTGCAGCCGCGGAGGACATCGCGCAGGAGGCGTTCCTCGCCGCGATCCGGACGCTCGACCGGTTCGACCGGCGCCGTCCGTTCGGGCCGTGGCTGCACCGGATCGTCGTCAACCGCGCGATCGACTGGGCGCGCGCACGGACGCTGCGGGCCGAGGTTGGAGAGCCGGCGCTCGAGCTCGCGGCCTCGGATGCCCCGGGGAACCCGACGCCGTACTCGCAGCCGGTGCTGGCCGCGCTCGGCGAGCTCTCGCCGGAGCACCGCGCGGTGATCGTCCTCCGTCACCTCCTCGAGTACACCCCGGGCGAGATCGCGCGGATGCTGGACATCCCCCGCGGAACCGTGAACTCGCGTCTGCGGCGCGGGCTGGACGACCTCGCGGAGCGGCTCGAGCCGGACGAGGAGACGCTGTGACGGACCGCGAGCTCCGCCGCGCGCTGTTCGGCATCCGGCCGCCCGACGAGCTCGGCGCACAGCGGCGCGCCTGGCTGGTCGCGCGGACCGCGTTCGACGAGCGCGAGCCGATGGCGTGGCCGCGCCGTCACGCGCGGGCGCTGCTGCTCGCGGCGGCCGCCGTCGCCCTCCTCGCCGCCGTGCTCAGCCCGCAGGGCCGTGCCGTCATCGACGACGTCCGCGAGGCGCTCGGCACCGAGAGGGTCGTCGGCGTGCAGCGGGCGCAGCCGTCACTCACGTCGCTGCCGGCTGCGGGCCGCGTCCTCGTCGTCGCGCCGAAGGGCGCCTGGGTGGTCGAGGCGGACGGGTCGAAGCGGCGGCTCGGCGACTACGACGACGCCTCCTGGTCGCCGCAGGGCCTCCATGCAGTCGTCTCGACGCGGAGCCAGCTCGCGGCCGTGCGCCCGAACGGGGAGGTCCGGTGGACGCTGGCCAGGCCGCGCGTCCACGACGCGCGCTGGTCGCCGAGCGGGTTCCGGATCGCCTACCTCAGCGGCTCGAACCTCCGGATCGTCGCCGGCGACAAGACCGGTGACCGGCGAGTGGACGCTGCCGCCGCGGTCGCGCCCGCCTGGCGGCCGGGCGACGAGCACGTCCTCGCCTACGTGACCCCGACCGGGACGCTCACGGTGGCGCAGACGGACTCGGGCGAGACGCTCTGGACGGCGCCTGTTCGGGCGACCCCGGCGCAGCTGGAGTGGTCGTCGGACGGCACGCGGCTCCTCGTCGCCGTCCCGCTCTCACCGAGCCGGTTCGCGTTGACCGTGTACGACGGCACGGGGCGCCGCCTTCAGTCGCTGCCGCTGCCTGGCACGTTCCGCACCGCGGCCTTCGCGCCGGACGACAATCGCATCGCCGTCGTCCGGTCACAGGCAGGCCGCAGTGAGCTCGTCATCAGCGAGAGCGACCAGCTTCGCGTGCGCGAGCCGGTCTTCGCGGGCAAGGGTGCATTCAGCGACGTCGCCTGGTCGCCGGGCGGACGGTGGCTCCTCCTCGGCTGGGAGAGCGCCGACCAGTGGCTCTTCATCCGGTCGACGGACGTCGAGAAGATCAAGGCCGTCTCGAGCCTCGCGCAGCAGTTCGACCCCGGCGGGACGGGCGCCGGCGAGTTCCCGCGCATCGAAGGCTGGTGCTGCGGCCAGTAGGGTCCCGCCGTGCTCGCGGCCGGCGATCGTGTCCCCGACGTCCAGGTGTGGCTCGCGCCCCGCGAAGGCGTCTCGCTCCACGACCTCGTCTCCGAGGGGCCGATTCTCGTCCTCTTCTACCTCTTCGACTGGTCGGGCACCTGAACGAACGAGATGGAGCTCCTGCGTGACAGGAGCCGGGACTTCGAAGCGGTGGGCGTACGGGTCATGGCGGCCTCGCGCGATTCCCCGTGGTCGCACGTCGCCTGGATCCAGGCGCTCGACCTGAACTTCCCACTGCTCTCGGACTGGAACGGCGAGGCGGTGCGCGCCTTCGGCATCGCCCGGGACTTCCGCGGCATGTCGGACGTGGCGCGGCGCTCCGCCTTCCTCGTCGACACGGACGGTACGGTCCGCGGCGCATGGGCCTACGAGGACGGCGACGTTCCGGACGTGGACGAGCTGCTCGCGGCCGCGCGGGCCTTGTCGCCCTCGTCCTAGGTCTCTACCTCGCGGCCGGCGTCGTCTCGACCTGGCCGGCGCTGCGGGACTCGGGGTCGGAGTTCCTCGCCGAGGGCCAGCGTGGGCTTCCCGGCGCCGCGGCGCCCGGGGATCACCTGCAGACCGTCTGGCAGCTCTGGCTCCCCGGCCACCAGCTGTGGCGCGGCGCCGCACCGTGGCTCGACCCGTACAGCTTCCAGCCCGAGATCGAGCCGCGGATCAACTTCGCGGGGTGGCCCTTCGCCGTCGTGTTCGGGCCGCTGGAGGGGGCGCTCGGCGCCGTGCTCGCCTGGAACCTGTTCGTGCTCCTCGGCTACCTGGGCGCCGGGGGGCTCGCGTTCCTCTGGCTGCGGTCGATCGGGGTCGGCCCCGGCCCTGCGCTGGTCGGCGGGCTGATCTTCGCGCTGGCGCCGTACCGGGCCGTCCAGGCCGGCGCCGGTCACCTCCTCGCGTGGACCGCGATGCTCCTGCCGCTCTCGCTGTGGGCCTGGGAGCGCCGCCGGTACTGGCTGACGGCCGCGGCGCTCGCCACGGTTCCGCTGTCCGGCCAGGTGCACCTCGCGCTCGGGGCGATCCCGTTCGTGACTGCGTATGCGCTGGTTCGCGGCGGGAGCCGCCGCTGGGCGCTCGGCTCGGCCGGAGGCGCGGTCGGAACGGGCCTGGTCGTGTGGGCGCTGTCGATCCGGGGCTCGATCGGCTCGTCTCGCTCGTTCGCCCAGGTGGAGCGGTACTCCGCCGACCTCGCCGACTTCGTCTCACGCGACGCCCGCCATGGCCTCGAGTCGTTCGTCTTCGTCGGCTGGCTCGTCCCCGCCCTGGCGCTCCTGGGCTTTGTGTTGCATCACCGCACAAGGCTCGGGGCCGTCCTCGGCCTCGGCGCGCTGCTGCCCATGCTGCTCGCCTTCGGCGGGAACCTCCCGGGCTACGAGGCGCTCTGGGAGTCCGTTCCGGGCCTCGGCGCAACCCGTGTCCCGGGCCGGCTGATGCCGATCGCCTGCCTCGCGCTTGCCGGGCTCGCGGCGCTGGGGGTGGAATGGGTGATGCAACACAAGCCTGGGCTTGTGACGCTCGCTGCGGCGCTCGCGCTCGTGGCGATCGACCTCCGGGCCGACGTGACCGCCTACCGGCCGACTGCTGCAGACAAGGGGAACCGCGCCTACGCGGCGCTCCGCGAGCAGGCCGGCGGGCGGCTGCTGGAGATGCCCGTCTACGCGCCCGACCGCCAGGAGGCGAGCGTCTACCTCTACTACGCGATGCAGGCGCCGCGCGAGCGCCCCGCCGGGTACTCGACGGTCGCGCCGAAGGAGGCGGCGCGCGTCCTCCGCGAGCTCCAGCCGTGCGCCGACGCGCGGCATCTCGCCGAGCTGGGCGTCCGCTACCTCGCCGTCTACGGACGTCCCCGGTGCGGCGTGGGCGGGCGGCTCGTCGCGCGCGGCGGCTCGGTCGCGCTGTACGAGGCATACATCCCCGTAGGCTTCTAGCGTGGAGCTCGAGAGCTACACGTTCGTCCTCCTGCGGCGGGGCCCGCGAGCGGACGAGTTCAGCGACGCGGAGCTCGAGGAGCTCCAGGCCGGCCATCTCGACTTCCTCGGCCGGATGCAGGACGACGGCCACCTCCTGCTGTCGGGGCCGTTCCGGGACCAGGAGGACGAGACGAAGCGCGGTTTCTGCGTCTACCGGACGGAGATCGGCGAGACCAAGCGGCTCATCGCCGAGGGCGACCCGTCGGTGCGCGCAGGCCGGATGGCGGTCGAGACCATGACCTGGCTCACGAGGAAGGGTGCGCTCGACTGAACGTCGTTCGTGGCGACGACGGCGTCAATCGCTGCTCCTGGGGCTCCTCGCCGCCCGAGTACCAGGCCTACCACGACACCGAGTGGGGCTTCCCGGTCGACGACGACCGCCGCCTCTTCGAGAAGCTCGTGCTCGAGGGGTTCCAGTCCGGCCTCTCCTGGCTGACGATCCTCCGCAAGCGCGAGAACTTCCGGAAGGCGTTCGCCGGCTTCGACTTCGAGCAGGTCGCGCGGTTCGGGGAGAAGGACGTCGAGCGGCTTCTCGGCGACGCCGGGATCGTCCGGCACCGCGGCAAGATCGAGGCGGCGGTCAACAACGCGCAGCGGGCGGTGGAGCTCGTCGCGTCGGACGGCTCGATCGCGGCGTTCGTCTGGAGCTTCGAGCCCGAGCCGTCCGGTCCGTCGCTGGACGCCGAGACGGAGGCGTCGCGGGCGCTCGCGAAGGAGCTGAAGCGCCGAGGCTGGCGGTTCGTGGGGCCGACGACCGTCTACGCGTTCATGCAGGCGATGGGCCTCGTGAACGACCACCTCGAGGGCTGCGACGCACGCGAGCGGGCGGTCGCGGCCCGCGCGGCGTTCACATCCCCATCGCGTGGTAGCCGGAGTCCACGTACAGCGTCGTCGCCGTGACGTTGTCCGCCTCGTCCGACAGCAGATAGGCCGCCGCCGCGCCGACGTCGTCGGCGTCGATCGGCCGGTGGAGCGGCGAGCGGTCCTCGACGATCGACTCCATCGTCGGGAAGCCGGCGATCGAGCGCGCCGCGAGCGTGCGGACCGGGCCCGCCGAGATCGCGTTCACCCGGATGTTCTTCTGGCCCAGGTCCCACGCGAGGTACTGCACGGACGAGTCGAGCGCTGACTTGGCCACGCCCATGACGTTGTAGTGCGGCACTGCGCGCTGGCCGCCGAGGTAGGTCATCGTGAGGATCGAGCCGCCTCCGGCCTTCTCCATCAGCGGCTCTGCCGCCCGGCACAGCGCGACGAGCGAGTACGCGCTGACGTCGAGCGCCATCCAGAACCGGTCGCGGGGCGTATCCGTGAAGCGGCCCTCGAGATCCTCGGCCGCGGCGAAGGCCACCGAATGCACGAGCAGGTCGAGCTCCCCGGAGAACGTCTCCCCCACCTCGCGCACGACGCGCTCGACGTCCTCGTCCGCTCGGACGTCGCAGGAGGTGATCAGCGGGCTGTTCACGGACTCCGCGAGCTCGCGCACGTTCTTCTCGATCCGCTCGCCCTGGTAGGTGAAGGCGAGCTGCGCGCCCTCGTCCGCGAGGCGCCGCCCGATCGCCCACGCGATCGAGCGCTTGTTCGCCACGCCGGTGACCAGCCCGCGCTTTCCCTCGAATCTCCCCGGCATCGAAATCGATCCTAAGGCGTGGGTACTCTGTACGTCTTGCGCCGCCAGCTCGTGCTCATCGTTCCGATCGCGGCGCTTGCCCTCGCAGCGTCGGCCTCCGCGGCTCTCCGGCCCGTGGACCGGACGTTCGGTGAGATCACCGTCCCGCGCGTGCGCGCCGGGACGCTGCAGGTGCCGCAGGCGCAGCGGTCCGGCCGCGTGACCGTGATCGCGACGATGCGGTCACCGGCGCTCGCCGCCGCCCGCGGCCCCGGTTTCTTCGCCACGCTCGGCCCGACCAAGCTGGACGCGACGAGCTCGTCGTCCCGTGCCTACCTGGCGGGGATCCGCGCGGAGCAGGCCGCCGCAGCCCGGGCGATTACGGCGGCCGTCCCGAGCGCCCGCCTGGGACATCGGTTCGAGATCGTGCTGAACGGGATCACCGTCGACCTGCCCGTCACGCGGCTGCCGGCGCTGCACGCGCTGTCGTCCGTCGCCCGCGTCTACCCGAGCGTCCGGCAGTTCCTGAAGACGAACCGGAGCCCGGGCGTGATCGGCGCCACGGCCTTCACCGGCTCGACCGGCGCGACCGGGGCCGGCGTCAAGATCGCGGTCGTCGACGACGGCGTCGACCAGACGAATCCGTCCTTCAGCCCGGCAGGGTTCAGCTACCCGGCGGGCTTTCCGAAGGGCCAGACGCGCTATGCGACGCCGAAGGTGATCGTCGCGCGGAGCTTCGTCGCCGAAGGGGCGAGCGCGCGCAGTCGCCTGCCGATCGACCCGAACGTCTCGTTCCACGGGACGCACGTGGCGGGCATCGCCGCCGGGCGCGCGGGCACCAGCTCGCCGGGCGGGAGCGACCACCCGCCGACGACCGGTCTGAGCGGCGTCGCGCCGGGCGCGTGGATCGGGAACTACCGCGTCTTCAACACCCCTTCGCCGGTGGGGCACATCTCGACCACCCAGCAGACGGTCGAGGCCTTCGAGGCGGCGGTGCGGGACGGCATGGACGTCATCAACTACTCCGGGGGCTCGCCGGCGATCGACCCGCGCACCGACGCGATGATCGAGACGGTCGCGAACGTGACGCGGGCCGGAGTCGTCGTCGTCGCGTCGGCCGGCAACGACCGGGACGACTTCGGCTACGGGTCGACGGGCTCGCCGTCCACGGCGCCCGAGGCGATCGGCGTTGCCGCAACCTCGAACAGCCACGTGTTCGCTCCGGCCCTGGCCGTCAACGATCCCGCTGCTCCGGCGTCGGTCCGCCGCATCCCGTTCAAGGCCGACGCGCTCGGCGCACCCTCGGCCTGGGGGCAGTCGGACCGCTCGCTCGTCGACGTGACCTCGATCACGGGCACGAACGGCCAGCCGGTGCCGAGCCAGCTCTGCGGGATCGGCCGCGACCCGAACGCCGGTCGCAATCCGCTGCCACGCGGCGCCCTCGCCGGCGCCTTCGCGCTGATCACGCGCGGCCACTGCACGTTCGTCTCCAAGGCGCTGCGCGCGGCCGAGGGGGGCGCGTCCGGCCTCGTGATCGTCGACAACCGCTTTGGTGAGGCGAACCCGATCCCGCTCCTGCTGCCGCTCCGCGCGGGGATGATTTCCGACCTCGACGGGGCGACGCTGCGCTCGTATCTCGCGACGCGGAGCGGGCGCGCGCCGATCAGGATCGGGCCCGGGGTCACCGAGATCGACACGGGACGCAGCGGCGTGATCACCAGCTTCTCCGCCGGCGGGCCGACGGCGTTCGGCCACAACCTGAAGCCGGACGTCGCCGCGCCGGGCGGCGAGATTCTCTCCGCGACCCTGCCGCAGTACACGGGCGGCTCGCGCTTCGCGAACTTCGACGGCACGAGCATGTCGGCGCCGCACGTGACCGGCGCGGTGGCGCTGCTCCGCGAGCGGCACCGGGACTGGACGGTACGCCAGATGAAGTCGGCGCTGATGTCCACGGCCGGTGCGGCGTGGGGCAGCAGCCAGCGGACGCAGGAGGCCCCGGTGCTCCTGCAGGGCGCCGGGCTGATCAACGTCCCGGCCGCCGACACCCCCTTGATCTTCTCGGAGCCCGGCTCGCTGTCGTTCGGCGACCTGAACCTGCTCGCCGGCGTTACGTCGAAGCAGCTGCTGCTCTCGCTGCGCGACGCGGGCGGCGGCGCAGGCACCTGGAGCGTCGAGTTGCGGCCGCAGGCCGCGAGCGCCGGCGCGAACATCGAGGTGCCGTCGACGATCACGATCGCCCCGGGCGGGACGGCCGACGTCCAGGTCACGGTGCGCGCGGGCACCGCGTCGCCGAAGGGCGACAACTACGGGTTCCTCGTGCTCCGGCGCGGCGCCGTGATCCGCCGGATTCCGTACGCCTTCTTCGTCACGCGGCCCGGTCTCGCCGGGGTCACGGCCCGGCCGCTCGCGCGCGTCCAGAGCGGCACCACCAGGACCGGCGCGTCGTTCGCCGACGTCTACCGCTTCCCGGCGGCGCCGTTCGGGCACTCGCCCGACTACGGCACGGGCCCGGACATGCGCGAGGACGGCGGCGAGCGCCTCTACTCGATCCGCATCCGGAACCGCGCCGTCAACGTCGGCGCGGCGGTGATCACGTCCTCGGCGAACGCGCTCATCGACCCGTTCTTCCTCGGTGCGAAGGACGAGAACGCGGTCCAGGGCTACGTCGGAACGCCGACGAACATCAACGGGTTCACGATCGGCTATCGCCTGCCGGTCGGAGCGGCGGGGGCGATCTTCGCGCCGCCGGGGACGTACTACGTCTCGGTCGACTCCGGCCGAGACGAGTTCACGAACGCGCGGCGGGCGGGCGCCTACCAGCTGCGTTCGTGGGTCAACGACGTCAGCCGGCCGTCCGTGAAGCTGCTGACGACGCGGGTGACGGCCGGACGGCCCACGCTCGCCGTGCAGACGCTGGACCGCGGCGCGGGCGTGGATCCCTTCTCGCTGACGCTCAACTACGGCCGGGTGCTCGTGGGCGCCGCCGCCTACGACGCGGTCTCCGGCGTCGCGCTGTTCCCGCTGCCCACGACGGCGCCCGCGCTTCGCGCGGGACGGCGCACCGCGGTGTGGCAGTCCTCGGACTACCAGGAGGCCAAGAACGCCGACGTCTTCGGCCGCGACCTGATGCCGAACACGCGCGTAAAGTCGACGCGGCTTCGCGTCGTCTCCGGCCCGACGCTCACCTGGCTGACGCCGTTCGGTCGTTCCTGCGTCGGCCGCCGGGAGCCGCTGCTCGTCGTCGCCGGCCCGGCCGGAAAGGCCAGGACGGCCCGGTTCTTCGACGGGAAGCGCCAGATCCGCGTGCTGCGGCGGAACGTCGCCGGGCTCTACGCCACGACGTGGCGGACGCGCGGCGCGAAGCGCGGCCGGCACACCCTCCGCGCGGTCGTCCAGATCGGCGGCAAGCGCGTCGAGGCGACGCGCGTCGTGCGCGTGTGCCGGTAGCGCCGGTCGCCGTCGTCACCGGCGGCAGCTCCGGCATCGGCGCGGCGATCGCCCGGTGCCTGACCGACAAGGGCTGGACGTGTGTCCTCGTGGCGCGGAACGAGGAGCGGCTGCGCTCCGCCGCCAACGAGCTCGGCGCCGAGTACGAGGTCTGCGACGTCGCCGACCGGGCGGCGGTCGACCGGACGGCAGCGGCGATCGTCGAGCGGCACCCGGAGATCACGCTGCTCGTGAACAGCGCCGGTGTCTCGGGCCGGACGCCCGGCGACCGGAGACGCCGCGGGTTCGTCGACACCGACCCCGAGTGGATCGAGGAGGTCGTGCGGATCAACTTCCTGGGCGCGGTCTGGTGCGTTCGTGCATTCCTCCCAGCCCTCAGGTCCGCGGGATCGGCGCACGTGGTGAACATCGCGTCGGTCGCGGGGGTCGTCGCCGTCCCGCCGGGCCTCTACTCGGCGACGAAGCATGCGCTCGTCGCGTTCTCCCGCTCGATCGCCACGACGCTCCCGGCGGAGGGCGTCAACGTCCACACGGTCAATCCCGGCTGGACCGAGACTCCGGGGTTCCCACAGCGCGGCGTCCTCGGGAGCCGGCTGCTGGAGCGGGCCGTCGTCGAACCGGACTACGTGGCGCGGCGGATCGTCGACGCGGTCGAGCGAAACCGGCCCGAGATCTTCGTGCCGCGGTGGTACCGCGTGCCGGCCGTCGCGCAGGCGCTCGTGCCCGGCCTGGTCAGCCGGCTGCTGGCACGCCGTCGGTAAGTTCTCAGCTCGTGACCGTCGAGCTTCTCTACTGGGATGGGTGTCCGTCACATCCCGAAGCGCGTGAGCTGCTCGAGGAGGTCCTGAGGGAGCGCGGGCTGGACGTCGAGATCCGGATCACGCACGTCGCGACGAGGGAGGAGGCGTCGGCGCTGCGCTTCCCGGGCTCGCCGACGATCCGCGTGGACGGCCGCGACATCGATCCGTCCGGCGCCGACGAACCGCCGTCGCTCTCCTGCCGGATCTACCGTCTGCCAGACGGCCGCGTGTCCCCCATCCCGTCCCGCGAACAGCTCGAGGAGGCCCTCGCATGAGCCTGACGCTCGCCACAGAGGCACCGCCGTTCGACCTTCCCGGCGTCGACGGCCAGAACCACTCGCTCGACGACTACGCCGACGCGCCGATCCTCGCCGTCGTCTGGTCGTGCAACCACTGCCCCTACGTGATCGCGTGGGAGGGGCGGATGAAAGCGTTGCAGGCGGAGTACGGCGACCGCGGGTTCCGGCTGGTGGCGATCAACTCCAACGACGCCGAGAGCCACCCCGCCGACTCGTTCGACGCGATGAAGGAGCGGGCGCGGGAGCAGGAGTTCAACTTCGACTACCTGCGCGACGAGGATCAGACGGCCGCGCGGGCGTACGGGCCGGAGCGGACGCCCGAGGTGTTCCTGTTCGACCGGAACCGGCGGCTGGTCTACCACGGCGCGATCGACGACAACCGCGAGGAGGACGCCGTGGGCGAGCGCTACGTGCGGGACGCGATCGAGGCGCTACTTGCCGACCAGGATCCCCCGGTCAGCGAGACGCCGCCGGTCGGGTGCACCGTGAAGTGGAAGGGCTGAGCCGGGCTCGGCCTTTGTGGTCTAGGTCAGGCACACCCGGCCTCCTCCCCGCTGCGAGCGTACTGAGCCCGCTCGCGCGGGTGTGAGACCGAGTCGCTACGAATCAGCGCCGGCCCGTCCACCGCGCCGGACGAGCTCGAGCGCCTCGTCGCGCGTCGAGATGGTCCCCGCGGCGCGCTCCTCGGCGATCCGGTC
The DNA here is from genome assembly GCA_036554945.1 of Gaiellaceae bacterium. Lineage (GTDB taxonomy): Bacteria > Actinomycetota > Thermoleophilia > Gaiellales > Gaiellaceae > JACDAN01. The sequence continues at coordinate 43,635 of DATBMH010000052.1, forward strand.
GAGCCACTCGCCGATCTCCGGCCCGGGCGGGAGCCCGAGCTCGTCGCCGCGGACGAGCGGCGCCGGCGGGTCGTTCGCCCGCGCCGACTCGATGGCCCGCTCGAGGTCGGGGTCGCCGCCGGCGAACCGCGCCGCGTCGGTCGCCCAGGGCTCGGTCGCACGCCGGAAGCGATGGACCTCGCGAGCCGACCGGTCCGGGGGCAGCTCGGCGCGCATGAGCGCGCCCGCGTAGCGCCGGAGCTCATTCGACACCGGCAGCCGGCCGAGCCGGTCGCCGAAGACGGCGACGAGCCGCATGTCGCTCGAGGTCTCCCCAAGCTCGCGGAGCCGGTCGACCGAGCCGCCGAGCGGTGCGAGCAGGCCCAGGTCCTCGAGCCGCTCGAATCCCCTCGGGCCGATTCGCACCAGCTCGGCGAGGATCCGCTCGCCGGCCGGGCGAGTCACCAGCCCGCCGCCGGCCCGCACGAGCCGCTCCGTCTCCGCATCGAGCCGGAGCCCGAGCTCGTCCTCGAGGCGGACGGCACGTAGCAGCCGCAGCGGGTCGTCGTGGAAGATCGCCGGGCCGATGGCGCGCAGCGTCCTCCGCTCGAGGTCGCCGAGGCCGTCGAACGGATCGAGCAGCTCGCCACCGTCGAGCGGCCTCGCGATCGCGTTGATCGTGAAGTCCCGCGTCGCCAAGTCTTCTTGGATGCCCTCCGGGAGCGGCGTGAAGTCGACCGTTCGCTCGTCCGGCAGGGCGACCCGCCACGCGCCGTGCCGCTCGGAGAGGGGGAACGGCGCGCCGTCGGAGCCGCGCGCGTACCGGCGCGCCGCCCCCTCGGGGTCGCGGCACGCGATGTCGAGGTCGACGACCGGCCGGCCGAGGAGCTCGTCGCGGACCGCGCCGCCGACGATCCACGCCTCCTCGCCGGAGAGGACCTCCCGAGCGCGCTCAACCATCGACCACCGTCCGCCGTGCGCGGTTCGGCCCCGACTCGATCCGGGACACGATCTCGTAGTTGATCGTCTCCGCCACCTGCGCGTGCTCCTCGGCGAGCACGCCGTCGCCGATCAGCGTCACGGGCGTGCCGGCCGGCAGCTCCTCGTCGAGCCGGACCGCGATCGCGTCCATCGAGACCGTCCCGACGACCGGGCAGCGCTTTCCCTGGACCGACACCTCCGTCCCGGTCATGTCTCGCCGGAAGCCGTCCGCGTAGCCGACCGGCAGCACGCCGATCCACGTCTCGCTCTCGGCGGTGAACCGGCGCCCGTAGCCCGTGCTGTCGCCCGCCCGCAGGAGCTTGACCTGCTCGAGCCGGCTCTCCCACCGCAGGACCGGCGCGAGGCCGTCGTCGGCCGGATCGCCCTCGAACGGCGAAAGGCCGTAGAGGGCGATGCCGCACCGCGCCGCGTCCAACCGCGCCTCGGGGATCCGGAGCGCCGCGGCGCTGTTCGCGGCGTGCCGGACGAGCTGCGCGTGGCCACGCGTCGCCTCCTCGAACCGCTCGACCTGGCCGCGGGCGAACTCGGGGTCGCTGTCGGCGGTCGCGAGATGGGTCATCAGGCCGACGACGTTTGCACCCGGCTCCGGTAGCTCGGACAGGCCCCACCGTCCCATGCCGGTGTCGAGCTTCACGTGCGCGCGCACTCCGTCGGGCACCGGCAGCTCCCAGACCGTCAGCTCGAGGTCGGCCTCGCGCGCGAGCGCGACCTCACGCCCCGAGGACGGGCCCATGACGAGGATCCGGACGCCGGTGAACTCCTCGCGCAGCTCCAAGCCCTCGGACACCGTGGCGACGCAGAGCGCGGTCGCACCCTCGGCCAGCACGGCCCCGGCGACGTCGACGGCCCCGTGGCCATACGCGTTCGCCTTTACCACGGCCCACAGCGCCGACCCCTCGAGCGCCTCCAGCAGCCGCCGTGCATTCCGCCGGGCGGCGCCGAGGTCGATCGTGATCTCCGACCTATGCATCCAGCACGCGCGGCAGCGCGTCGAGGAGGTCGCCGGCCATGAGGCCGGACCGCCGCCCGGAAGCCGCGACCGCGTCCGTGTGCACCCGCACCGCGGCGGCCGCGGCGAGGCGCGCCTCCAGGCCCTTGGCGAGAAACGCAGCGACCACACCGGCGAGGACGTCGCCGGTTCCCGCGGTCGCGAGCGGGGCTGCTCCGCCGGCGACCAGCGGCCCTTCGCCCGGGGCGCCGACGAGCGTGCCTTCGCCCTTGAGGACGACGACGCAGCCGAAGCGCTCCACGGCGCGTGCGAGCGCCTCGAGCCGGTGCTCGTCCACCCACGACGCGTCCTCGGCGAGCAGGCGTCCGAGCTCGCCGGAGTGCGGCGTCAGGACCGTCGGCGCGGCCCGCGAGAACGGCTCGAGCCCGAACAGCGCGTCCGCGTCGACGACCGCCGGCAGATCCGTCTCCTCCAGGAGCCGGCGGACGAAATCGCCTCGCTCGCGGCCGAGGCCCGGGCCGATCGCGAGGGCGCCGGCCCGGGCTATGGCGTCCCAGACCTCGTCGATCGGGTGCTTCACGGCCTCGCGAAGGCGGGTCTCGATCACCGGCAGCGACTTTTCCGGTGCGGCGACCGCGACGTAGCCGGCGTCAGATCGGAAGGCCGCCTCGGCCGTGAGCGTCACGGCCCCGGTCATCCCGGGCGAGCCGCCGACGACGAGCACCGACCCGGCGGTGTACTTGGTGTCGCCCGGCCGGCGCCGCGGCACGAGGCGCACGATCTCGGGAAGCACGCGCGCAGCCCCCGTCGGCCCGTGCTCGAGCCCGATGTCCGCCAGGACGACCTCGCCTGTGCGGAACCGGCCCGGCGCGACCTCGTGCCCGACCTTGCGGCCGTGGAAGGTGACCGTGACCTCGGCCCTCACGGCCTCCCCCAGCACCTCACCGGTGGACGCATCGACGCCCGACGGGATGTCGACCGCGACGACCGGCCTGCCGGACTCGTTCATCGCACGGATCTGCGCAGCGGCCTCGTCCCGAGGGGGCGGCCGGAACCCCGTCCCGAAGAGCGCGTCGAGCACCACGTCGGCCTCACCGACCGACCGCTCCTCCCAGCCGGCGGCCCGCAGGAGCTCCGCTGCGATCCGACCGTCGCCGCCGTTCGCGCCGCCGCCGCAGACCGCCGCGAACGAGCGCGCTTCTGCGTAGCGGCGCAGCACCTCGTCGGCGACCGCCGCACCGGCACGCTGCATGAGCTCCTCGACGTCGTGCCCCTCCTCCGCCGTCCGCATCTCCTCGGCGGTGTAGAGCGGCTCAAGCATCTCGTGGAGCGACCACGCAGACCGCGCTCGCGAGCTCCCGCGAGTGCGACATCGAGAGGTCGATCGGCCCGGCCTCCACGCGCTCCGCCCAGCGCGCGACCCGGCCGGAGAGCTTCACGGACGGCTTCGGCCGCCCGGCGATCTCGATGTCGCGCCACGCGAAGAGCCGCGCGACCCCGAGCCCGAGGGCCTTGCCGACCGCTTCCTTGCCGGCGAAGCGCGCGGCGTAGTGCTGGGCCGGGTTCTTGCGCGCGTCGCAGTAGGCCTGTTCCGCCGCCGTGAAGCAGCGGTCGCGGAAGCCCTGGTAGCGCTCGAGCGCCTCGCGGATGCGCCCGATCTCGATCATGTCGACCCCGACCCTCGTCACACGCCCTCCAGCCAGTCCGGGAAGTCGGCGATCGACGAGAGGATCGCGTCCGGTCTCGTGGTGCCGCGTTCGACGGCGTCCGGCCGGAACTTGCCGGTGCGCACGAGCGCCGTCTTCAGCCCGTGCTGCTGCGCGCCGGCGACGTCGGCCTCGATGTCGTCGCCGACCATCCAGGTCATCTCCGCGTCGGCGTCGAGCGCCTCGAGCGCCGCGCTGAAGTACGGGGCGCTCGGCTTGCCGACCACGGTCGCCTCGATCTCGGCCGCGTACTCCAATCCGGCGACGAAGCACCCGGTGTCGAGAAGCGGGCCGCGGGAGGTCTGCCACCACCGGTTCTTGTGCAGGCTGTAGAGCTCGGCCCCGAGCTCAAGCTCGGCGAACGCCCGCGCGAGGTTCATGTAGGAGAAGACGCGGTTCGTCTCCTCGCTGTCGTCGGCGCCGCCGATCAGCACCGCCTCGGCGTCCTCGCCGACGAGCTCCACGCCGCGGAGGTCCTCGAGCACGGCGGCCATCGTCAGAGCGAGGACGCGCTTCCCGTCGAGCGCGCGGGCTGCGGCGACCGCGGTCGTCTGCAGCTCGTCGTCCTCGAGCTCGAAGCCCATCGCGCGCAGGCCCTCGACGAGCGACCGTCGGGACTGCGTGGTGTTGTTGGTGACGAACCGGAGCCGGTGCCCGTCTTCGCGAAGCTGCCGGACGGCCTCCGACGCCCCCCGGATCGGCTCGCCGGACACGTGAAGGACGCCGTCGATGTCCAGGAGAATGGCGGCCATGGACGGCGAGTCTATTCAGGTGACGAGCACGGTCGCGATTCCCGTGTCGGAGATCGAGCTGCGCTTCTCACGGTCGAGTGGACCGGGCGGCCAGCATGCCCAGAAGTCCGAGACGCGGGTCGAGGCGGTCTTCGACGTCGAGGGCTCGTCGGCCCTCACGGAGACGCAGAAGGCGCGCGTCGTCCGCAAGGCGGGACCCGTGCTCCGTGCCGTCGCACAGGACGAGCGGAGCCAGCTCAGGAACCGGGAGCTCGCCGTCCAGCGGCTCGTCGAGGCGCTCCGCGACGCGCTGCGGGTCCGGCGCACGAGGCGGGCCACGAAGCCGACCGCAGCGGCGAGGGAGCGGCGGCTGGAGCAGAAGCGACGGCGGGGCGAGACGAAGCAGCTCCGCCGGAAGCCGGAGGACTAGCCCTCCTAGCCCGCCCTCGGTGCGAGCACCGAGACCTTCTGCGACGCGCCCGGGCCCTGCCCGCGCACGTAGCCGCGCATGACCTTCCGCGCATACAGCCGCTCGCTGGCAGCCCGGTAGACGGCGAGAGCGTTCTCGCCCTCCTGCGGATGGACGGCCCACCCGAAGGTCGCCTTCGTGCCCTGCGACGAGAGGATCCACTCGAGCCGCGCGCTGAGCTCCGACGCCTCGTCGAGGGTCTGGCACGACGCCAGCACGGCGAACTCGTCGCTGCCGACGCGCGCAACCTGGTCCTCCGGCGCGAGCGACTTCGAGAGCCGGTCGGCCACCCGGCAGAGCGCCTCGTTACCGGCGGAGGGCCCGGACTCGTGGTTGAGCTCCTTGAGCGCGTCCATGTCGGCGAGCAGCAGCGCGAACGGCCGGCCCGCCTCGAGCCGCTTCGTGATCGCGGCCTCGAACGCCCGCGTGTTCGGGAGCCCGGTCAGGACGTCGCGCTCGGCGAGGATCCTGAGCTCCTCCACCATCATCCGGCTCCGTCGCGCGAAGTACCCGATCAGGCAGCCGATCGAGACGAATGTGACGCAGCGGATGACCGTGCTCGCGGTGAGGACGTCCGTCGACGGGATCGTCGGGTTGAGGACGACCGCGGCGACGTAGAGCAGGGTCGCTGCGACGCCGGCGAGCGCGCCGATCCGAGGGCCCGTCACGACCGCGGTCATCGCGATCGAGAGGTAGAAGAAGTGCGCGATCCCGAGGCCGGGACGCTCGTAGAGCAGGAACGTGACGAAGACGACGACGAAGGACGCGGCGGCTGCGGCGAGCAGCGCGTGACGTCCGGAGAAACCCGCAGGCATGACCCCACCTTCGCGGAGATACGGTTGTCAAGCCTCCCTCGAAGGAGTGATCTATTCGCGGGTGCCGACCGGCTCGCGGTCGGCGGCAGCGCGCTCCGTGATCGCCGTGTCGGCGACCATCGGGCCGACGCCGGGGTCGCCCGCCTCGACGTGGTAGTCGGTCTCGACGGTCGTGTCCCGTCCGGCCGGAACGCCCACGGCACGCAGGACGGCGCTGATCACGGTCGCGACGAGCAGGTTCACGCCCAGCGCGACCAGGCCCGTGTAGATCGTCGAGTCGCTGTCGATCCCCAGCTTGCTCCACTTGAAGAGGGCGCCCGCGAAGTGCTCCTTGCCGGTGAGCGGGTTGTCGGTCACGTAGAGCATCCAGAGCCCCACGCCGAGCCCGGCCGCCCAGCCCACGAGCAGCCCGATGCTGTGGTACCAGCGCGTGTACAGGCCGAGCACGATCGCCGGCAGCGTCTGGAGGATGATCACGCCGCCGATCAGCTGGAGGTCGATCGAGAACTGCGGGTCCAGCACCAGGATCACCGCGACGGCGCCGGCCTTGACGACCAGGGAGGCCAGCTTGCTCATGCGGGCCTCCTCCTCGGGCGTCGCGTCCGTCTTCAGGTACTCCTTGTAGACGTTGCGCGTCCAGAGGTTCGCGGCCGCGATCGACATAATCGCGGCGGGGACGAGCGCGCCGATCGCGATCGCGCCGAAGGCGACGCCGGCGAACCAGTCCGCGAACATCGCGTCGTAGAGCAGCGGGACGACCGTGTTGTTGTCCGGCGTGCCGCCGCTCTCGATCGGCGTCACGCCCGCTGCGATCGCCATGTAGCCGAGCAGCGCGAGCAGGCCGAGGATCAGGGTGTACGCCGGCAGGAACGCCATGTTCCGCTTGATCACGTCGCGGCTCCGAGCGGCGAGGAGCGCGGTGACGGAGTGCGGGTAGATGAAGAGCGCGAGGGCGGAGCCGAACGCGAGCGTCGAGTACCCGAGCAGCGCCGCGTCGCTGAGCAGGATGCCGTCGCCGGGGTTTTCGCTCCCCTGGAACTTCTCGTCGGCCGCGCCGAAGATCTCGCCCCAGCCGCCGAGCTTGTACGGGATGTAGATGATCGCCGCGAGGACGACGAGGTAGATCAGCGCGTCCTTGACGAAGGCGATCAGCGCGGGCGCGCGCAGGCCGGACTGGTACGTGTACGCGGCGAGGATCGCGAAGGCGATGATGATCGGCCACTCGCCGGTGATCCCCATCGCCTTCAGCACGGCCTCGATGCCGACGAGCTGCAGGGCGATGTACGGCATCGTCGCGACGATCCCGGTGACCGCGATCGCGAGTGCGAGCGTCCCGGAGCCGTGGCGTCCGCGGACGAAGTCCGCCGGTGTCACGTATCCGTGCCGGTGCGAGACCGACCAGAGCCGCGCCGCGGCGAGGAACACGATCGGGTACACGATGATCGTGTAGGGAACGGCGAAGAACCCGACGGCTCCGGCCGCGAAGACCAGCGCAGGGACGGCCACGAACGTGTAGGCCGTGTAGAGGTCGCCGCCGATCAGGAACCACGTGATCCAGCCGCCGAAGTTCCGGCCGCCGAGGCCCCACTCGTCCAGATGCTCGAGCGACCGCGCGCGGCGCCAGCGCGAGGCGACGAACCCCATGACCGTCACGAGCAGGAAGAGCGCGACGAAGATGACGAGCTCGGTGGTCTTGACGTCGTCCACTAGCGATCACCCCTCGTCATCCGGTAGACGACGTAGGTGCAGGCGACGCCCAGCGCGATCGCGGCGAGCTGGTACCAGTAGAAGAACGGGATCTCGAAGAGGCGCGGGTCGTCGCTGTTGTAGAAGCCCGGGAAGAGCACCGCGAGCAGCGGCACGAGCAGCAGCAGGTTCCAAGGTGAGAAGCGCACGTGGCGCTTCGCCGCCTGAGTGAGCTCTACGGGCTCCCGGAAACGCGAATCGGCCACCGAGGCGGCCCGTACCCCATCGAGTCCCGATGGAAACGCGTTGTAAGTGCTATTCGACCGTGACGGTCTTGGCGAGGTTCCGCGGCTGGTCGACGTTCAGGCCGCGCAGCCGCGCGATCCGGTAGGCGAGCAGCTGCAGCGGGACGACGGCCAGCGCCGCCTGTAGGAAGGCGGGCGTCCGCGGCACGAAGATCACGTCGTCGGCGTGATGCTGGATGTCCTCGTTCCCGTCCGTCGCGATCGCGATCACGTGCGCGCCGCGGGCCCGGGTCTCCTGGATGTTCGAGACGATCTTGTCGTAGACGTGGATGTTCGTTGCGACGACGACGACCGGGGTGCCCTCGTCGAGCAGCGCGATCGGGCCGTGCTTCATCTCGCCCGCGGAGTACGCCTCCGTCGGGATGTAGGAGATCTCCTTCAGCTTCAGCGCGCCCTCGAGCGCGACCGGGAGACCGATGTGGCGGCCGAGGTAGAGGAAGAAGTCCTGCTGGTAGAAGCGCTGGGCGATCTCCTCGACGGGGTGGTCGCCGTCCAGGAACGTCGCGATCTTCTCGGGCAGCGTGTAGACCTGATCGACGATGTAGGAGATCTCGTCCGGCGGCAGCGTCCCGCGGATCTCGGCGAGCTTCAGCCCGACGAGGTACATGAGCGCGACCTGCGCCGTGAAGGTCTTCGAGGCGGCGACGCCGACCTCGAGCCCGCAGCGCGTGAAGAGCGACGAGTCGACCTCGCGCGTGATGTGCGAGCCCATCATGTTCGTGATCGCGACCGTGTGGGCGCCCTTCTCGCGCGCGAGGCGCATGGCGCCGACGGTGTCGCGCGTCTCACCCGACTGCGAGACCCCGATCACGAGTGTCTTCTCGTCGATGACGGGGTTGCGGTAGATCCATTCGGAGGCGATGTCCGGCTCGACCGGGACCCGTGCCCACTCCTCGAGGACGTACCGGCCGACGACCCCGGCGTGGTACGCGGTGCCGCAGGCGAGGATCACGATCCTGCGCAGCTCGCGGAGCTGCTGGTCGTCCATGCCGAGCCCCTCCAGGACGAGCTTGCCGTGCCGCGTCCGGTCGCCGATCGTCTCCGCGATCGACTCGGGCTGCTCGTAGATCTCCTTCAGCATGAAGGTCTCGTAGCCGCCCTTCTCGGCGCTCTCGTCGTCCCAGTCGAGCTCGAGCGGCTCGTGCTGGACGGGCTTCCCGTCGCCGCGGGCGAAGGAGACCGACTCGGGCGCGATCGAGACGATGTCGCCGTCGTCCGGGAACACGACGTTGCGTGTCTCGCCGAGGAAGGCCGCCGCGTTGGACGCGAGGAAGTTCTCGCCCTCGCCGAGGCCGACCACGAGCGGCGTCTGGTTCCGCGCGCCGACGAGCAGGCGCGGGTGGTCGCGGTGGATGACGACGAAGGTGAAGTGGCCCTCGAGCTCGCCGTACGTCTTCACGACCGCGTCCGTCAGGTCGCCGTCGTAGTAGGTCTCGATCAGGTGCGCGACGGTCTCGGCGTCCGTCTCGGAGCTGAACGTGTGGCCCTCCTCGCGCAACCTCGACTTGAGCTCGCGGTAGTTCTCGACGATCCCGTTGAGCACGATCGCGAGCTGGCCGTCGTCGCACGCCGTGAGCGGGTGCGCGTTCCCCTCCGTCACCGCCCCGTGCGTCGCCCAGCGCGTGTGCCCGAGGCCGGTGCTGGAGTGCGAGCCGTTCGTCGACGCGGCTTCCTTCAGGAACTGGAGGTTCCCGACGGCGCGGACGTAGTCGAGCCCGTGGTCTTCCAGGAGGGCGATGCCGGCGGAGTCATAGCCGCGGTACTCGAGTCGCTCGAGGCCCTGGATGAGGAGCGGTTTCGCCGCTCTCGGCCCGACGTATCCGATGATTCCGCACACTTCGGGACCCTCCCTTGAACGTGGTTGGCCGCGGTCCAGTTCCCCCGTTAAACGCACAAGAGCCCGGCCGCGACCCGACCTCTTCTTCGCGGTCGGTTAGCCGAGCTCTCGACGAACGAGAGCAGAGACTTTAGCACAGAGGGAGCTCGCTTCTTCCTCGTTTTCGGCCTCCGCGAGAATCCTGACCAAAGGTTCGGTTCCCGATGGTCGGACCAGGACGCGGGCCCCGCCGTTCAGCTCGTGGTTGAGGCTCTGAACCTGCGCCAGGAGCTCCCCCGGAAGCTCGCGAACCTGCACCGGGAGGTTCTCCTTGACCTGCGCGAAGCGCGGCATCACGGCGGCCGCCTCGGCCAGGCTGCGCCCCTCGAGCGCGCGGCAGAGCAGGAGCGCCGCGGCGAGCCCGTCGCCCGTCACGTGGCCGTCGAGGCAGATCAGGTGGCCGGACTGCTCGCCGCCGAGAATCGCGTTCTCGCGGTGCAGCGCCTCGAGGACGTACCGGTCGCCGACGTCGGTCGTGATCACACGGATGCCGTTGTCGGCCATCAGCCGGTGGAAGCCGAGGTTCGTCATCACGGTCACGACCACGACGTCCACTTTCAGGTGCAAGGCGAGGATCGCAAGGATCTGGTCGCCGTCGACGGTCGAGCCGTCCGCGTCGACGGCGAGCATGCGGTCGCCGTCGCCGTCGAAGGCCACTCCCAGGTCGTAGCCGCCCGCGTTCCGCTGGAGCAGCGAGAGGTCCGTGGCGCCGCAGCCGACGTTGATGTTCGTCCCGTCCGGCTGGTCGGCGAGCGCCTGCACCTGCGCGCCCAAACGCGAGAAGGCGGTCGGGGCCAGGCCGGAGTACGCGCCGTTCGCGCAGTCGACGGCGACCGAGAGCCCGGAGAGATCCGAGCCGAAGCGCTCGAGGACGTGCTCCATGTAGCTGTCCGCTGCGACGCCGATGTGGTCGACGGCGCCTCGCTCGGCGTGCGCCGGCTCGTCGAGCAGCGCCTCGATCTCCTCCTCGGCGGCGTCGGTCAGCTTCTGCCCGTCGCCGTCGAAGAACTTGATCCCGTTGTACTCGGGCGGGTTGTGCGAGGCGGAGACGACGATTCCGAGGTCGAGCGCCAGCAGCGCGACGGCCGGGGTCGGCAGCACGCCGCCGAGCACCGCATTGCCGCCGACGGACGCGACGCCCTCGGCGAACGCCTCCTCGAGCATGGGGCCGGACGCACGGGTGTCGCGGCCGACGAAGACCCGTCCACGCCCGGACCAGACGGCAGCGGCGCGCCCGAGTCGCTCGACGAGCTCGGGCGTCAGCTCTTCCCCGACGACCCCCCGAACCCCGTCCGTTCCGAAATAGCGACGCATCGGGCCGCGAACCTAACCAGAAGTGAGGCGCCGCGGAACGGGCTCTGCCCGTTCCGTTACAGCGGCAGATCGAGAAGGAATCCTCACGTCGCTTCGAGGCCGCGCGGCGCGGAGCGCCGCCCGGCTCCATCGGGTCGCTGAAGGTCGTGAGACTTTCAGCGAAAGCGAGCGCCCCAGCTAGCGCTTACTGAACTGAGGAGCCTTACGAGCTTTGTGGAGGCCGGCCTTCTTGCGCTCGACGATGCGCGCGTCGCGCGTGAGGAAGCCTTCGCGCTTGAGGACGGTCCGGAGCTCGGGATCGGCCTCGACGAGCGCCCTCGCGAGGCCGTGGCGGATCGCCTCGGCCTGGCCGGTCGGCCCGCCGCCCTCGACACGGACGCGAAGGTCGTACGTGCCCTCGGCGCCGGCGACCTTGAGCGGCGCCAGGAGCGTCGTGCGATGCGTGGCGCGCGGGAAGTACTCCTCGACGGTCCGGCCGTTGATCCAGGTCGCGCCGTCGCCGGGGCGCAGGATCACGCGCGCGATCGACGTCTTACGCTTGCCGGTGCCCTGGTACTGCGCCTGAGCGCTCACGAGCGTGCCTCCTCGGGAAGCGGCTTCGGATCCTGGGCCTCGTGCGGGTGCTCCGGGCCGGCGTAGATCTTGAGCTTCGTCAGCTGCGCGCGGCTCAGGCGGTTCCGCGGAAGCATTCCCTTGACCGCCTTGCGCAGGACCTCCGTCGGCCGCCGGTCGAGCTGCTCGCGCAGGGTGCGCGTCCGGAGCCCGCCGGGGTAGCCGGAGTGACGGTGGTAGAGCTTCTCGTCGAGCTTCTTGCCGGTGACGGCGATCTTCTCCGCGTTCACGACGATCACGAAGTCACCGGTGTCGACGTGGGGCGTGTACTGCGCCTTGTGCTTGCCGCGGAGCGTGTCCGCGATGCGCGTGGCGAGACGCCCGAGGGTCTGCCCCTCGGCGTCCACGACGTACCAGTGGCGATCGACCTCGCCCGGCTTTGCGTTCCACGTCTTGCCCATACGGAAAAGTGGCGGACCCTGGGCCCGCCGACGGCGAAGGATAGCAGGGGAATTCACGACTCCTCCCCGTCTTTCCGGCCGCCCACCCAGACGGCGAGCGCGATGGCGACGATCAGGAGCGCCGCGAGCGACTCGACGATCGCGCCGGCGAGCCCGCCGTGCGCGACGATCACGAGGACAGCAGCCATAGGCCGGTGCAGGTGTAGAGCACCATCAGCGCGAGCATCGCGTACTGGGTCCGGACGGCCGTCCGTGTGGACGAGAACAGCGAGATCGCTCGGTCGTGCGCGAGCACCAGGCCGAGGACGTGGCCGGTCACGAGCACGCCGACCTGGACGTACCAGATCATGTTCGGTGAGAAGACGTTCTCGGCCGGCCGGAAGTCCGCGGTTCCGAACAGGTCCCAGCCCTTCCCGAACGGATCGGACGCGAGGAAGATCGCGTCCTGGCCGGCGTCCACGAGCAGCGTGAAGTAGTGGGCGACCGCGTAGGCGAGCGCGATCGGGATGAGGCTCCCGATGAAGGCGCCGGCGAGCTTCACGTCGGTGTGGCCGATCGCCTTGGCGGCGAAGATCGCGAGCGCATAGAGCAGCCCGATCGCGGTCACGGCGATCAGCAGCCCGAGCAGGTTGAAGCCGAGCGAGACGAAGTCGGCCTTCGTGGGTGACTCGATGATGTACCTCGACTCGAGGTCGTAGAGCCGGTCCTGCCACCAGGTCGCCCGGCTCAGGCCGTCGAACGCCACCGAGCCGAGCATCACGGCGACGAACGCCACCGTGCCGTGGTGCGCATCGCCCGAGACGAGGGCCGAGAGCGGCGGCCGCCTGACCACGACCGTTCGTCCGTTCTCGGCCCGGACCCCGAAGGGCGAGATGCGGGAGAGCAGCTCGAAGTACACGGTGAACGCCTCGCCGTTCTCGAGCCACGGCCGCCGGCCGTAGATCAGCATCCCGGCCCACGTGATCCAGCTGTAGACGACGATCGCGAGCGCCAGCGTCCGCGGCTCGGCGGAGCGCGGCCAGGCGAGCTCGAGCGTCGCGAAGGCGAGGAGCAGCGCCGCGGCGGGCCAGCGGCCGAGCCGCTCCGGATAGGTCGCCGCCGGCTCCCACGAGCGCCCGAGCCGGTTCCAGCCCCAGGCGATCCCGTCGGCAACGGCGCGCCACGGGTTCAGCACGCTCCAGACGTTCCCGAACACGACCACGATCGGGACGAGCCCGAGCCAGAAGATCACCCAGATGAAGACGGGCGCGATGTTGTCCGCGGCGTCCGGCCTGCCGACGAGCGCTGCGAGCCAGACGACGATGAGCAGCCCCGCCGAGATGCCGCCGAGCAGGACACGCCAGCCCGGCCAGAGGATCAGGCGCTGCCACCGCTCGCCGAGCGGACGGCCGTCCGCCCGCGCCGCCAGCCTGGGCTCCTTCCAGAGGACGCCGAGCGCGACGAACGACAGGATCAGCGTGAGCGACCCTGCGTAGTAGAAGAGCCAGCGCGGGATCGGGAGGTCCTGGAGCTGACCGATCCCGTGTGCCAGCGGAAGCGCCAGGGTCATGGCTTGGCGGTGATGCTCGCGATCTGCACGCCGCGATCCTCGAGCTCCGCCTCGACGGTCCCGACCCTGGTCGCCCGGAACTCGATCCGCGCCGGGCTGCCGGGCGCGACGTCGCGCATGATGTCGTAGCCGTGCAGGTGCACGTGGTCGGCCACGTCCGAGGTCACGATCAGCACCACGCGCCGGTTTCTCGCGACGGTGACGCGCCGGATCCCTCCGACCGGCAGCCCTTCGCGGATCGTGATCGCGACCCGGGCCGGCGGCGGCGGTCCGGGCGGGGGCGCGGGTGGAGCCGTCTCGGTGGTGGTCGTCGTCGTCGTGGCCGTGGTGGTCGTCGCCTGCGTCGTCGTCCCGGGGCTCGCGGTCTCGTCGTCGTCGCTCGGCCGGAGCAGCACGAAGAGGCTCGCCGCGACGGCGATGGCGACCGCTATGAGCAGGATCGAGCGCGGACGCATGTCGGGCGTATGGATAGCAGCAGCCCCTCCCGGAACGCCGCGGAGCCGCCGTGGGACGGGTGCCGGATGTAGCTCCCGCCGAGCACGCCGTGGGCCAGCCGGCCGACGGGCAGCGGCGTGCGGCCGCGCACGATCTCGCGGAGAAACGGCATCGCTGCACGTACTTCGGCGCTCGTCGGACGCCGGTTCGTCCCGGCGGTCCCCGGATGCGTCGGCACGACGTTCCAGAGCAGGACCTCGTCCTCGATCCCGAGCTCGGCGAGGGCGCGGTGGACGATGGTCGCGGTCGCCTCGGCAGGGCCCGCGCCCGTCACCTGCCGCTCCGACGTGAACGGCAGCCCGCTCACGCGCGCGCCGCGGTAACCGGCCGCTTCGCCCACGAGGACATAGGTCGCCGACCGCCGGCGTGCGAGGTACTCGGCCAGCCGCTCACGCCGGAGCGCCGAGCCCGCGTACTGGTTGTACGTCCCGCCGATCCGGGCGCACGCGAGCTCGTCGACGAAGCTCCTCACCGGTGAGGGAATTCTGCTCCTCGGGAACAATCCCCGGCGTGCTGGAGGTACGGACGCTCACGGACGGGGGCCAGACCCCGGCCCAGGTGGGGAAGCAGATCGTCGACTTCGTCGGCCGCGCCCGGCGGTCGCTCGACTTCGCCCACTACGACTTCCACCTCGCGCGCGACACCGCGGAGCTCGTGGGCGGCGCGATCAAGGCCGCGGCGGCACGCGGCGTCGCCGTCCGGTTCCTCTACAACCTCGACCACCGGAACCCGATCCCGGTCCCGCCGCCGCCGGAGCCGGACGGGAAGCTGATCGAGTCGCTCGGCGTGCCGGTCCGCGCGATCGCCGGCGTCCCCGACCTGATGCACCACAAGTACGCCGTGCGCGACGGCGAGAGCGTCTGGACCGGTTCGACGAACTGGACGGACGAGTCGTGGTCACGGCAGGAGAACGTGATCCTCGTCGCCGAGTCAGGGCCACTCGCCGCGCGGTTCACGAAGAACTTCGACGAGCTCTGGGACACCGGCGCGGTCGAGCAGAGCGGATTCGTGGACTCGAGCCCGGTCGAGGTCGGCGAGCTCTCGGTCCGGCCGTGGTTCACACCGGGGAACGGCGAGAGCCTGTCGCACCGGATCGGAAAGGCGATCGGACGGGCGCAGCGCCGCGTCCGGATCGCATCACCGGTGATCACCGCGGCCCCGGTGCTCTCCACGCTCGCCGAGAAGGTGTCGGAGGGCGTGCTCGACGTCGCCGGCTGCGTCGACCAGCCGCAGGTGCGCGGCGTGATCTACCAGTGGCGCGAGAACGGCAACATCGCGTGGAAGCTGCCCCTGCTCGAGCGGGTGATGCAGGCGCCGTTCTCGGGCAAGCGCTCGACGCCGTGGGGCGAGGGGACGCTCCACGACTTCATGCACGCGAAGGTCACGGTCGCCGACGACACGATCTTCGCCGGGAGCTACAACCTGTCGCGCTCGGGCGAGCTGAACGCCGAGAACGTCCTCGAGTTCAAGAGCCCCGAGCTGGCCGATCGGCTCGCCGCCTACGTCGACGAGGTGCGGGCGCGCTACCCGGCGTTCTCGGTCGAGTAGGTCAACCCCAGGTCTCCCACCGGACCACCTCCTCGCGCGCCTTGCGCCGCCTGGTGAAGACGCTCGCCCCGGCGCTCGGCTCGTCGTCGGCTTCCGCCGGATAGCCCATCGTCACGACGGCGACGAAGCGGACGTCTTCGGGAAGGCCGAGGGTCTCGGAGAGCCCCTCGAGGTCGGTGACCCCGAAGATCGCCGTGTCGAGCCCCTCGTCGATCGCGGCCAGCATCAGCGCCATCACCGCAGCGCCGGCGTCCACGAACCAGTACGGCGCGGGCCAGTCGATCTCGCGGCCGCCGGTGATCTGCAGCTTGTCCTGCTGCCGGTACCGGTCGTGGTAGTCGTCCTCGCGGGTCAGGACGACCATGTGCACCGGCGCGGCCGCCTTCCAGCGAGGCCGGCCCTTCGCGGCGAGGTCGTCCTCCATCGCGGCCGTGGCGATCTTCGTCCGCGTCACGGGATCGGTGACGACGACGATCCGGAGGCCCTGCGAGAACCCGGCGCTCGGCGCCCACACGACGGCGGCGTCCGCGATCCGCTGGAGCACGTCCTCCGGAACCGGCCGGGCCGCATACGTGCGGACGCTGCGCCGCCGGGTCAGGACGTCGCGGAACTCCACCGCCCCGGCCGGGTCAGATCCCGATCAGGACTGCGCCGGACGGCTCGGCTTCGAGGCGGCCGGCCTCGATCTCCTTTGCGATCCGCTCCTCGATCCCGTCTAGGCCCATCCGGCGCGTCGTCCGCCACGTCCGGGTCTCCGCCGGCGGGCCGTCCGTGTGCGCGCGGATGTTCGGTCTCGCGAAGTTGAACCCCCGCTCGAGCAGCCAGATCACGAACAGCGGAACGATCACGACCCACGTGAACCAGCCGCTGTCGAGCTGGATCAGCTTGATGACGAACACGAGCATGATCGCGGTGGCGATCAGGCTCGGCCAGAAGAACGGCTCGCTCCGCCGGTCCGCGAAGGACTTGCCCTTCGGGGCCACGCGCTCGATCTGCCAGGTCCTGCCGTCGGGTGAGCGAACGGTCCGGCTCAAGGCGCCGATCATACGACGCGCGTCGTTGCCGCTCAATCAGGTGGCGAGCGCGATCAGCACCGCGATCAGCACGATCACGCCGACCACGATCAGCGCGAGCGTGATCGCCGCGCCGAGGAGAATCCGCCTCGCCTCGTGCGTCAGGCGCGCCGAGAGGGGGCGCGGGTCGTCCGCCGTCAGGATCCGGATCGCGCGTCGGAGCACCCAGAACCCGATCAGCCGGTGGACCATGACGCTGCCCTTCCCCGGCGGGGAAAGGGCTACTCCCACTCGATGGTGCTGGGCGGCTTCGACGAGATGTCGAGCGCCACCCGGTTCACGCCCGGGATCTCGTTGATGACCCGGCTCGAGATCGTCTCGAGCAGGTCGTAGGGGAGCCGCGCCCAGTCGGCGGTCATGGCGTCCTCGGACGTGACCGCACGGATGACGATCGGGTAGGCGTACGTCCGCTCGTCGCCCTGCACGCCGACCGACCGGATCGCCGGCAGCACGGCGAACGACTGCCAGAGGTCGCGGTAGAGGCCTGCGCGCCGCACCTCCTCCTGGAGGATCGCGTCCGCCTCGCGGAGGATCTCGAGCCGCTCGCGCGTGACCTCGCCGATGATGCGGATCGCGAGCCCCGGGCCGGGGAACGGCTGGCGCCACACCATCCGCTCGGGCAGACCCAGCTCCTCGCCGACGCGGCGCACCTCGTCCTTGAACAGCAGCCGCAGCGGCTCGACGAGCTCGAAGTCGACCTGCTCGGGCAGGCCGCCCACGTTGTGGTGCGACTTGATCATGGCGGCGACGCCGTCGGTGCCTCCGGACTCGATCACGTCCGAGTAGAGCGTCCCCTGGACGAGGTAGCGGATCCGGCCCAGCCGCTGCGCCTCCTCCTCGAAGACGCGGATGAACTCCTCGCCGACGCGCTTCCGCTTCTGCTCGGGATCGTCGATGCCCTCGAGCCTGGAGAGGAAGCGCTCCTGCGCCTCCACGTGCACGAGCGGGACCTGGAAGTGGCCCTGGAAGGTCTCGACGACCTGCGCCGCCTCGTCCTTTCGGAGCAGCCCGTGGTCGACGAAGACGCAGGTGAGCTGGTCGCCGACCGCCTTGTGGACGAGCAGCGCGGCCACGGCGGAGTCCACCCCGCCGGAGAGCGCGCAGAGCACGCGCTCGCCGCCGACCTGCGCGCGGATCCGCTCCACCTGCTCCTCGATCACGGCGGCGGCCGTCCACGTCGGCGGCGCCTCGGCGACGCCGTACAGGAAGTTCTTCAGCACCTCGTTGCCGTACGCCGTGTGGACGACCTCGGGGTGGAACTGGACGCCGTAGAGGCCGCGCTCGGGCGCCTCGAAGCCGGCGATCGGCGTCGACGGCGAGGACGCCGTCACCTCGGCCCCTGTCGGGGCGGCGGTCACGGAGTCGCGGTGGCTCATCCAGACGACCTGCTCCTCGGGCGTCTGGTCGAGCAGCGCGCCGCCGGCAGCCCGGAGGTCGGTGCGCCCGAACTCTGAGGCGCCGGTGCGCTCGACCTTGCCGCCGAGGTCGCGCGCCATCAGCTGCATGCCGTAGCAGATGCCGAGGACCGGGACGCCGAGCTCCCAGAGGCCGGGATCGACGTCGGGCGCGTCCTCGGCGTACACCGACGCAGGCCCGCCGCTGAGCACGATCGCGCGCGGGCTCCGCGCCCGGATCGCCTGCGCCGGCGTCCGGTGCGAGACGAGCTCGGAGTACACGCGGCACTCGCGCACCCGCCGGGCGATCAGCTGGGAGTACTGGCCGCCGAGGTCGACGACGAGGACCGGACGGTCCTCGGCCCTGTCCTCCGGCCGCTCGAAGGGCAGGACCTCGGCCACCCCTACCCCATCCCGATCCGTTGCGACTGCTGGAGCGCCTTGCCCTCGGTCTTGATCGCCGGCGCCAGCATGATCTCGGCCTTCTGGAAGTCGTGGATCGACTCGTACCCGCAGGTGGCCATCGCGGTCCGGAGCGCGCCCATGAGGTTCAGCGTCCCGTCGTTCTCGGTCGCCGGCCCGATCACGATCTCCTCCAGCGTCGCCACCTGGTCGACCTGCACCCGGGCGCCGCGCGGCAGGGTCGGGTGGAAGGTCGCCATGCCCCAGTGGAACCCGAGGCCGGGCGCCTCCTTGGCGCGGGCGAGCGGGGAGCCGACCATGACGGCATCGGCGCCGCAGGCGATCGCCTTGGCGATGTCGCCGCCGGTGCGCATGCCGCCGTCGGCGATCACGTTCACGTACGTGCCGGTCTCGAGCAGGTGCTGGACGCGGGCGGCGCTGGCGTCCGAGATCGCCGTCGCCTGCGGGACACCGACGCCGAGGACGCCGCGCGTCGTGCAGGCGGCGCCGGGGCCGACACCGACGAGCACCGCGGCGGCGCCGGTCCGCATCAGGTGCAGCGCCGTCTGGTACGAGGCGCAGCCGCCGACGATCACCGGGATGGGCAGGCTCGAGATGAACTCCTTCAGGTTCAGCGCGGAGCCGTTCGACGAGACGTGCTCCGCCGAGACCACGGTCCCCTGGATGACGAGGATGTCGAGCCCCGCGGCGATCGCGATCTCGTAGTGCTCGCGCACCTTCTGCGGCGTCAGCGAGCCGGCGACGAGGACGCCGCGCGACTTGATCTCCTCGATCCTGCGAGCGATCAGGCGCGGCTCGACCGGCTGCGCGTAGATCTTCTGCATCGCGGCGGTCGCCTTCTCCTTCGGAAGCTTGGCGATCTTGGCGAGCTGGATGTCGGCGTCCTCGTAGCGGGTGAAGATGCCTTCGAGGTTGAGGACGCCGAGGCCGCCGAGCTCGCCGAGCTTGATCGCCGTCTCCGGCGAGACGACGCCGTCCATCGCCGAGGCGAGGAGCGGGAGCTCGAGCAGATGCGGGCCGAGCTTCCAGCCGATGTCGACGTCTTGCGGGTCACGGGTCCTCCGGCTCGGGACGATCGCGATGTCGTCGAAGCCGTACGCCTGGCGGGCTTTCTTGCCCCTCCCGATCTCAATCTCCACGGCGCCCCCCTCCTGAAGCACAAAGGCCCAGGCTCCTCGCGGTTGGCCTGGGCCCGAAGCGCTCGTCTCTCTCAGGAACTTTCAATCGAGGAGCGATCGTAACAATGACTCACGACGGCGCTCGGTCAGAGCTCGGACGGCACCGCCTCGAGCCGGTCGACCTTGACGCCTTCGGCCAGACGCGTGAGCTCTCGCGGCTCGAAGCGGCCGGCGCCAACCTCCTGCACGGCGGCGGCGCCCGCGGCCACGGCGCGCTTGAGCGCCTCCTCCGGCCCGAGGTCGTCGAGCCGGGCGGCGATGTATCCGGCGAGCAGCACGTCGCCCGACCCTGCCGGCGAGACGGTCGCCACCTGCGGCACCGCGGCGTGGAAGCGCGCGACCTCGCGGTCCTCGCGAAGCAGCGCGTAGCAGCCCGAGGTCAGCGTGATCAGGACGTTGCGCGCGCCGAGGTCGGAGATGTGCTCGAGCGCCTGGGCGAAGTCCTGCGGGTCGTGGAACTCCTGGCCGACCAGGCCCTCCGCCTCGCGCTCGTTCGGCGTCACGAGGAACGGCTCGGCCTCCGTGCCGAGCCTGAGCGGCTGGCCCTCCGCGTCGAGCACGGCGCGGATCCCCCGCCGGTCGAGGTCGCGGATCGCCTCCGCGTAGAAGCCCTCGTCCACGCCGCGCGGAAGGGTGCCGGCGAAGACGACCATGTCCGCGCCGCGGGAGAGGTAGCGGAGCTTCTCCAGCAGCAGCTCGAGCTCCTCGTTCGTCACGTTCGGGCCCCACTCGTTGATCTCCGTGTACGTGCCGCCGGTCGGGTCGACGACGGCCGTCGACGTGCGCGACTCGTCGGCGATCTGCACGAAGTCGTTCAGGATCGCCTCGCGCGTGAGCTCGCCGACCACCCGCGCGCCGGTGCGGCCCCCCGCGAGGCCAGTCGCGACGACCGGGACGTCCATCCGCTTGAGGGCCCGCGCGATGTTGACGCCCTTGCCGCCGGCCAGCGTCAGGCCGGCGCTCGCCCGGTGGCGCTGGCCGGGCTGGAAATTCGGCACTGTGAGCGTCCGGTCCAGCGCAGCGTTCATCGTGACGGTCACGATCACGAGAACCAGCCTCCGACGTGGTCCAGCGTCCGGCCCGCGTACCAGCCGGTGCGCTCGAGGAAGCCCGGATCGTCGCGCGGCTCCGCAGCCACGAGCGGCGTGCGGCCGAGCAGCCGCCTGCGGTCGTAGACGCGGAGCTCTCCGACGACTTGGCCCTCACGGACGGGAAGGTCGAGCCGGCTCGGGAGGACGACGCGCTCGGTCAGCGGACGCCCGATCCGTACCGGGCGCCGCAGCGGGCGCGCAGCGACAACCGGCACCGGGTCGAAGCCCCACTCGACCGGGATCTCGGCGTAGACGCGGTCGGGCGACGCGAGCGGGACGTACGCGTAGCGCGACATCCCCCACGCCAGCAGCTCCTCGAGGTCGGCGTTCCGGACGCCTCGCGACGGGCTCCCGAGGATCGTCGCGTAGATCGTCACGTGGTTGCCGCGGGCCGCCGCCACCTGGCTCCAGCCGGCCTGCGACGTGTGGCCCGTCTTGACGCCGAAGACACCGGGGAACTCGCCGAGCAGGTCGTTCCACGTGTGGAGCGTGCGTCCGCCGGAGATCGACGCCGACTCCTGCCGCACCAGCCTGCGCACGAGTGGGCTCTTCATCGCCTCCTGCGCGAGCCGCGTCACGTCCCACGCGGACGAGTAGTGGCCCGGCGTGTCGAGCCCGTCGGGCCGCGCGAACCTGGTCTCGTCGAGCCCGAGTGCGCGCGCCCGCTCGTTCATGTACCCGACGAACGGATCGCTGTCGCCGCCGCCCACGTACTCGGCGATCGCGACGGCGCTGTCGTTCGCGCTCTGGATCAGCGCCGCGGCGAGCAGGTCGCGCAGCGGGATGCGCTCGCCGCTCCGGAGGCGGACCGTCGAGCCGGTCACGCCGGCCGCGTCGCGGTCGACGGAAACGACGGCGCCGGGCTTCGCGCGGTCGAGAGCGACCAGCACGGTCATCAGCTTCGTGATGCTCGCGATCGGGAGCCGGTCGTGCGCGCGCCGCGCCAGCAGCACCTCGCCCGTCCGGCCTTCCTGGACGAGGTAGGCGCGGGCATCCACTTCCGGGGTCGCCGCGGACGCCGCCGGGGCCGTGCACGCGACGACAGCGACGAGGACGGCCAGCCGCTTCATCGGGGCCTTACGTTAGTCGACGCGGATCGGGCGACCCACCCTCAGGGCGGTCGGGTCGATGCCGGGGTTGAGCTCCATCAGCCGGTCGACCGACGTGCCGAACTTGTCCGCGATCGACGCGAGGGTGTCGCCGCTCCGCACCGAGTAGGCCGTCGCCCGCGCGTTCTTCGTCTGCGCCTTCGGCTTCGGCTTCTCCACCACCGGCACTGCAGCCGGCGGGCGTGAGCTCTCGTCGTCGTGGAGCAGCGGACGGATCAGCAGCACGGCGACCGTGACCGCCAGGAGCGCCAGGGCCGGGAAGCCGTAGCGCACGAACCACCAGGGGATCGTCACCATCCGGCAGCCGCCCAGACCTCGCTGCGCAACTGCGCCGCCGCAGCTCCTGCGGCCGAGCGCCAGTCGTCGTCCTCGCCGTGCCGATAGGCGTAGATCACGGAGCGCGCGACGGCCACGAGCGCGCTCGCCGGCCCGCTCGTGAACGCGCGAGCGACGTCGGCGGGCGTGGCGCCCTGCGCGCCGAGCCCCGGAAGGAGCAGCACCGACTGGGGCAGGAGCTTCCTGGCCTCCGCCACCGCCCGCGGATGCGTCGCGCCGATGACGGCGCCGACGCTGGAGAGACCCCGCTCTCCGACGACCTCCGCCGACCACTCCGCGACGAGTGACGCGACGTGCTGCCACAGCGGACGGCCGTCGGACAGCGTCAGGTCCTGGATCTCGCCGCCGCCGGGGTTCGACGTCCGGACCACGCAGAAGATCCCGCGTCCGTGGCGGCGGCAGGCCGCAAGGTACGGCTCGACGGAGTCCCGGCCGAGGTACGGGTTGACGGTCATGGCGTCCGCGACCGGCTCGGCTCCTTCCTCGCGCGGCTCGAGGTAGGCGCCGGCGTAGGCGCGGGCGGTCGAGCCGATGTCCCCGCGCTTCCCGTCCACGAGGACCACGAGGCCGGCGGCCCGCGCGTACTCGCAGACCTCTTCGAACGCGGCGAGGCCGGGAGCGCCGAGCGCCTCGAAGAAGGCGAGCTGCGGCTTCACGCCGACGGCGTACGGCGCGACCGCGTCGACGATCCCTCGGCAGAAACGGGCGGCACCCTCGGCGGGCGGCTCACCGCGCAGCTCGACCGGGAAGAGCTCCGGCCTCGGGTCGAGGCCGACCAGCACCTGCGAGCGCTTGCGGTCGACGGCCTCTGCGATCCGGTCGCCGAACGTCATCCGGTCCACCCCCGTGATCGTCTCGACATCGGACACCGGCTTGAGCGTAGTGACGGCCCCAGACGCAGAGCGGGGGCCCGGAGGCCCCCGCTCGAACTTCCGGGCGGAACGGTGCTACATCGAGCTCTTGACGGCCGCCTTCAGCTGGCTCCCCGCCGAGAACTTCGGAACCTTCGACGCGGGGATGTGCACGCGCTCGCTGGGGTTTCTCGGATTCACGCCCTGGCGGGCGGCGCGGTTCTGCACCGAGAACTTCCCGAATCCGGTGAAGGCGACTTCCTCGCCGTTCCGGAGTGCATCGCTGATCGAGTCGAGAAATGCGTCCACTGCCTCGGCCGCCTCGCGCCGATTCAGCCCGCTCTTCTGCGCCACACGATCCACGAATTCCTGCTTGGTCACGAAAGAATCTCCTCCCTCGAGGTCAGTGCCAATGCCGTTCAGGACCCTAACAGCGATCCTGTTTCCGCTCAACCATGCGGTTTGCGGCGGTTTTCTACGCCGGAAGCAGCTCTCCTGCCCGAAAAAGGGGCCTCAGGCGCACTCCGTGGCGCGCCAGCTCGTCGCTTCCGCCCTCCTCCCGGTCGACCACGCAGACCGCGGTCCGGCACTCCAGGCCGGCCTCGCGGAGGGCCTGGACTGCGGCCACGGCAGCGCCGCCCGAGGTGACGACGTCCTCCACCAGGCACACCCGCTCCCCCGGCTCGAAGGCGCCCTCGATGCGGTTGGCGGTGCCGTAGTCCTTCGTCTCCTTGCGCACGATCAGGAAGGGCAGCCGCGCCGCGATCGACGAGGCCGCCGCGAGCGCGACGGCGCCGAGCTCCGGGCCGGCGAGCCGGGTCGCCTGGGCCTCGTGCTCGCCGACGACCGCCGCGATCCGCGCGCCGATCGCCTCGAGCAGCTCGGGCCGCGTCTCGAAGCGGTACTTGTCGAAGTAGTGCGTCGAGCGGCGGCCCGACCGGAGGACGAAGTCGCCCTCGAGCAGCGCGTGCTCGCGCAGCGCCGACCGCAGCTCGCCGTCGGTCACGCCAGCAGCTCGAGCAGGTCGCCCGCGTCGTTGAGGAGGTCCTCGGCCTCGACTCCGCGCTCCAGCCGGAGCATCGAGCCGTCGTCGTAGAGCACGTCCACGTACTCGGTCGGGCGCAGCGCGCGGCGCCAGAGGAGGATCCCGGCGAGGATCGCCAGCGGGATCGTGAGCCTACGAGGCAGCATCGGCCTTCTGCCTGGTCCGGCGGCCGAGCTTGCGCAGCGCCGCGCGGAGGTCGTGGTAGACGAGGCCGGCGACCGGGTCGCGGCCGGTAGCCGCGAGGATCGTCCGCGACCCCTCGCGGACGAGGAACACGCTGCCCTCCGCCGTGAGCGCCTGCAGCCGCGTGACCGTCGCCCCGGTCCGCAGCGAGTCCCCGTAGGCGAGCATCGCGGGGACGATCTCCGCCGCCGCCTCGGCGGCGTCGTCGCCGACGGTCGAGGCGACCGGACGCCCCTCGGCGTCGAGGATCAACGCCGAGACGACGTCCTCCGAGACCTCCATGAGGTCCGCAAGGGCCTGTTCGCCCGTCACGGCGAGAAGATACTGCGGCGATGCACGAACCGCTCCAGAAGTTCTTCCGGGACCGCGGCCCGCATCTGGCGGCGATGATCGCCTACTTCGCGCTCCTCTCCCTCGTGCCGCTCGTCTTCCTGGCGCTCGCGCTCCTCGGCCTCTTCGGACGGGCGGACGAGTCGACGTACCTCGTCCGCGAGCTGAGCACGGTGCTGCCGTCGGCGTCGATCGAGCGGATCGTCAGCGTCGTCAACGACATCCGCGACAACGCCGCGACCCTGGGCCTGATCGGCGGGGTCTTCCTGCTCTGGACGTCGCTCTCGCTCTTCAGCGTCCTGGAGTCGGCGTTCAACATCGTCTACGGGCGTCCGAACCGCTCGTTCCTCCACGGCAAGGGCATCGCGGTCGTGGTCATGCTCGGGATGCTGATCACGCTGTTCGCGGGCCTCGTGATCGGTACCGTCGGGTTCCGGCTCCTGCGCGACGCCGCGCCCGGAGTGGCCGGCAACCAGTGGGCCGGGTACTTCCTCTCGCTGGTGCTGTCGACCGCTGCGGCCTTCGTGTTCCTGGTCGCGAGCTACTACCTGCTGACGAACGTGCAGCTCCGGATCAGGGACGTGCTGCCCGGCGCCGTCCTCGCCAGCATCCTGCTCCAGGTCAGCTTCCAGGCGCTCCCGCTCTACGTGGCGCTCTCGCAGCGGGACGAGGTGCTGACGCTACGCGCGCTCGGGGCGCCGGTGATCCTGCTGATCTGGCTGTACGTGATGGCGAACGCGATCGTCTTCGGCGCCGAGATCAACTGGTGGCGGAGCCGCACCCGCGAAGAGGAGGACGCCGTTCCCGGTCTCGCGTGACCCGGCCTTGTGTTCCATGCCACAAGGGAAGTCGTCCCGCGCAGTGGTGAGTGTCTGCGATACAAGCTGGGAAGAACGGCTCGTCACATGGAACACAAGCTACGGAAGGGCCCGCCTGAGCGCTCGGGCGGCGCGGGCCCGGTGGGAGTTCGCCGCCTTCCACTCGTCGCCGAGCTCCGCCACGGTCCGCTCCTCGCCCTCGGGGACGAAGACCGGATCGAACCCGAAGCCCTCGGAGCCGCTCGGCTTCGCGACGATCCGCCCCTCGAGGATGCCGGTGCCCCGGCGCTCCTCGCCGTCCGGTGACAGCGCCACGAGCTCGCAGACGTACCGGGCCCGGCGGTCCTCGACGCCCTGGAGCTCCGCGAGCAGCCGGTCGACGTGGAGGCCGCCGGCGAAGCGGGCCGACCGGATGCCCGGCGCGCCGTCGAGCCCGGCGACCTCGAGCCCCGAGTCCTCGCCCAGGATCCACGCACCCGGCTCGACCGCGCGGCCGTACTCGGCCTTCGCCTTCGCGTTCTCGTAGTAGGTGTCGCCCGTCTCGGGCGGATAGTCGTCCGCCTCGAGCGGCTCGATCCGCCACTCCGGGAGCGCCGACCGGAGCTCGCGGAGCTTGCCGGGGTTCTGCGACGCGAGCCTGGCCTCTAGGGGTTCCAGCGCGCGCCCCGGACGTCCTCGGCGTGCGTGAGCGCGTCGATCAGCTCGGCGCCCGTGCGGCCGGCCGCGAGCCGAACGCGGAGGTCGATCCGGCGCCGGTCGCCCTCCTCCTCGAACTGGAGCGAGCTCACGTTGGCCCCCGCCGCCTCGACGGCGTCCAGGACGGACGTCGCGCTGGCCCCGGCCGGCAGGTCGACTGCAAGCCGTCCCTCCTCGGGCCGGAACCGGACCGACGCGCGGTAGGCCACGATCCGCAGCGGCCAGAGACTGAGGAGCACGATCGCGGTCGTCAGCACCGCAGCCTCGTAGTAGCCGACGCCGACGGCCATGCCGATCGCAGCCACCACCCAGAGCGTCGCAGCGGTGGTCAGCCCGCGGATCGACAGGCCCTGCCGGATGATCGCGCCGGCGCCGAGGAAGCCGATCCCAGTGACGACCTGCGCGGCGATCCGCGTCGGGTCGAAGACCAGCCCCTCCTGCGTCGAGAAGGCCCAGTCCGTCCAGGCGTAGGCGGAGACGAGGGTGAAGAGCGCGGCGCCCACGGACACGAGCAGGTGCGTCCGGAGCCCGGCCTCCCGTTCTCGGAGCTCCCGCTCCAGCCCGATCGCGCCTCCGAGCCCGGCCGCCAGCCCGATCCGCAAGGCGATCTCGAGCCAGGAGAGCTCAGGCAAGCACGACCTCCACGGCG
This sequence comes from Gaiellaceae bacterium, assembly GCA_036554945.1. Lineage (GTDB taxonomy): Bacteria > Actinomycetota > Thermoleophilia > Gaiellales > Gaiellaceae > JACDAN01. The sequence continues at coordinate 70,248 of DATBMH010000052.1, forward strand.
CGAAGCTGCTCCCGGCCGATCTCCTCGATCCCCGCGGCCGCGAGGTCGAGCAGCTCGTCCAGCTGCTCCCGGGTGTAGCGCTCGCCCTCCGCGGTCGCCTGCACCTCGATCAGCCGCCCGTCGCCGCTCATGACCACGTTGAGGTCGACCTCGGCGCGGGAGTCCTCGGAGTAGTCGAGGTCGAGGAGCGCCTCGCCGCCCACGATTCCGAGCGACACGCCTGCCACGGAGTCCGTCAGCGCCTTGCCGAGCCCGAACCGGTCGAGCGCCCGCCGGGCGGCGACGTAGGCGCCGGAGATGGCGGCGCAGCGCGTGCCCCCGTCCGCCTGCAGGACGTCGCAGTCGATCCAGAGCGTCCGCTCGCCGAGGGCTCCCAGGTCGGTCACCGCCCGCAGGGACCGGCCGATCAGGCGCTGGATCTCGACCGTCCGGCCCTTCTGCTTGCCGGAGCTCGCCTCCCTCGGCGTCCGGTCGCCGGTGGACGCGGGCAGCAGCCCGTACTCGGCGGTCATCCAGCCCTTGCCCTTGCCCATCAGCCAGCGCGGCACGCCCTCGGTGATCGAGGCCGTGCAGAGGACGCGCGTCTTGCCGGCGGAGATCAGCGCCGAGCCGGCCGGCTGCTCGAGGTAGTCGACCTCGATCTCGAGCGGCCGCAGCTCGTCGGGGCGCCGGCCGTCGGATCTCATGCGGCGGCAGCCTCGAGCTCGGCGATCTCGATGTGCTCCACCTCGTCCAGCGGCAGCTGAAGGAACCGCTGTCCGAGCTCCTTGAAGCGGTCGATGTCGCCGGTGGTCAGGAACCGGTAGCCGCCCTCGCGGCGCGGATCCTGCTCGATCCCCTTGCGGCTGAGCGTCTCCGCGACCTCGCGCGCCGTCTCCTCCGCTGAGAAGACGAGCGTGACGTCCCGGCCGAAGACCCGCTGGAAGATGGGGCGGATCAGCGGGTAGTGCGTGCAGCCCAGGATCACCGTGTCGACGTCCGCCTCCTTCAGCGGCGCCGCGTACCGGCGAACGGCCTCGGTGGTCTCGGCCCCGAACGGCTCGTCGCCCTCGATCAGCGGGACGAGCTCCGGGCACGCGACCGGGAAGAACCGCGTGCCCGCGTCGAGCGTGTGCACGAGCTCGGCGTACCGCCCCGCGAAGACGGTCGCCTCGGTCGCCATCAGCCCGATCCGGCGGTTGCGGGTGACCTGGACGGCCGCGTGCGCCTCGGGCGTGATCACGCCGACGACGGGCACCGAGATCCGCTCCTGGAGCTCGGGCAGCGCCGCGGAGGTCGCCGAGTTGCAGGCGACGAGGATCAGCTTCACGCCCTGCGCCTCGAGGTAGCCCGCGATCTCCAGCGAGAAGCGCAGCACCTCGTCCAGCGGCCGAGGCCCGTACGGGAGGCGCGCGGCGTCCCCGAGGTAGACGAAGTCCTCGTGCGGCATGGTCACGAGGCACTCGTGGAGGACGGTCAGTCCGCCCATGCCGGAGTCGAACACGCCGATCGGGCGGGAATTCATTCGGCGATTGTAAGGAGCGGCGAGCTTGATCTACCCTCTTTCGCCGTGGGTCGCAGATTTCTCCTGCTTGCGGCGATCTTCTTCGTCGGCCAGGCCGGGAGCGCACACGCGTTCTCGAAGACTGACCACTTCCTGCCGATGGGCGACGGCGTCAACCTCGCGGCGACGCTGTACACGCCCGACGGCGCGGCTCCGGCGGGCGGCTGGCCGGCCGTCCTGATGCTGCACGGGCTCGGCGGCAACCGGAGCTCGATGAACGCCGTCGCCGAGGCCCATCTCGTCCCGTTCGGGTACGCGGCGCTGACGGTTGACGCCCGCGGCCACGGCGCCTCCGGCGGCCAGTCCTCGCTCGTCGGCCCGCGCGAGATCAGCGACTATGCGGCCGCCCTCCAGTGGCTCCGGCTCCAGCCCGGCGTGAGCGACCGGCGGATCGGTGCGCTCGGCGTTTCGCTCGGCGGCGGCTCGGTCTGGAAGCTGCTGCGGGCGCCCGGCACACAGCTGGCCGCCGCGGTCCCGATGATCACCTGGACGAGCCTCTACGACTCCCTGCTCCCGCAGGGCCTCGTGAAGTCGGGCCTGATCGCGTACTTCCACAACCTGCTGCCGCCCGAGCGCTGGGACCCCGCGGTCAACGCCCTCCGCGACGACGCGCTGCTGGGCCGCAACGACGCCGGGATCCGCGCCTTCTCGACGCAACGCTCCGTTCGCGGCGACCTTTCGAAGATCCGGACACCGGTCTTCATGCTCCAGGGCCGCCGGGACTACGCGTTCGACATGCAGGAGTCGCTGAGTGCCTTCTCGCAGCTGCGCGGCCCGAAGCGCCTCTACCTCGGCGACCTCGGACACGCGCCGGCGACGAACCCGACCGCGGAGCAGCCGTACTACTACGGCCAGGTCCGGCTGTGGCTCGACCGGTTCCTCAAGGGCCAGCTGAACGGGATCGACACCCGGCCGAAGATCGAGATCGCGCCGGATCCGTGGCGCGCCCGCACCTACCAGGCGGCCAAGCTGCCCGCGAAGCGGGTCCTCCGGATGACCTTCCGCGGCCGCGCCACGATCGGGGGCGGCGGGAAGACGGTTCGGACCGTGGCCGCCACTCGCAGGCCCAACGAGACGTTCGGGAACGCCCTCGTCTCGGTGAAGGCCTCCACGCCCACCGGCTGGTCGCACCTCGTCGCCGTCCTCTCGGCGCTCACGCCGCGCGGTGACGAGATCGTCGTCAGCCAGGGCGGCGTGCCGACGAGCACCTTGCGCGGGACGACCCGGATGCTCACGATCCGCCTCATGAGCCAGGCGACGCTCATCCCCCGAGGCTCGCGGTTCCGGCTGACGCTCGCGGGGGTCTCCACCGCCCAGAACCCGAGCAACCTGCTCTACCTCGCGGGCCCGGAGACCGCGTCGCGGCTCCGGCTCGGCGAGGCGAAGATCGTCCTCCCTGTGCTCCGCAGGCCGATCTCTCGATGAGAGCCGCGCTCGTCGCCGCCCTGGTGGCGGCGTTCGCGATCGCCCTCCCGGGCGCGCACGCCGGCTCCAAGGCGGATCCCGGCGTCACCGGAAACTCGATCCTGCTCGGCGGGACCGTGCCGCTGACCGGCCCCGCCGCGGCCTTCGCGTCCGTCGCGCCGGGCGCCGACGCCTACTTCCGGTACGTCAACGACCGCGGTGGCGTCTTCGGGCGGAAGATCCGCTACAAGTACGTCGACGACGGGTTCGAGATCACGCGCACCGTCGACCAGACCCGCCGCCTCGTCCAGCAGGACCGCGTCTTCGCGATCTTCAACTCGATCGGGACCGAGCACGCGATCGCCGTCCGGCCGTACCTGAACCAGGTGCGCGTGCCGCAGGTCTTCACCGGCACCGGCGCGACGACGTTCCAGGCCGAGCGCGCGAAGTACCCGTGGTCGATGGGCTACCTGCCGAGCTTCGCGGGCGAGGGCGCGATCTACGGCCGCTACCTCGCCGCCACGCTGCCGAACGCGCGGATCGCCGTTCTCTACGAGAACACGGACTACGGGCGCGACCTCACGACCGGGCTCCGCCGCGGTCTCGGCCGGCGCGGCAACCGGATCGTCGCCGTCCGGAGCTACGAGATCACGGACGCTGACGTGAACTCGCAGATCGCGCAGCTCAAGCGGTCCGGCGCGAACACGTTCATGCTCTTCGCCACCCCGGGCTTCGCGATCCAGAGCTTCCTCGGCGCGCACCGGCAGGGCTGGCATCCGCGGACGTTCATCAGCTCGGTCTCGATCGAGCCGTCGATCATGAAGGTGATCCGCCTGAACACGAACGCGCGGGCGACGGCCGGGACGATCAGCATGGGCTACCTCAAGGACCCGACCTCGCCGACGTGGAACCGCGACCCAGCGGTCCGGCTGTACCGCCAGATCATGCGCCGCTACCTCCCGGGAAGGAAGGCGAGCGACGTCTACCACTACTACGGGATGGCGGTCGCGAACTCGATGGTGCACGCGCTCCGGAAGGCCGGTCGCAACCTCACGCGGTCCGGGCTCCAGCGCGCGGTGACGCATCTGAACCAGACGGACAACCCCTTCCTCCTCCCCGGCGTCGCCGTCCGGACCTCGCCTCGGAACTACTTCCCGATCGCGCGGGCGAAGCTCTTCCGGTACAGCGCGAAGGGCCAGTGGGTGCCCTTCGGCCGGCTCCTTGCGGCTCGTTAACCGCCCTGAGAGGATTCGGGCGGAAGTTCACTGGAGAGAACCGCAACTCATTGCGAAAACGAACGTCTCACCCCACTGAAAGGGGGTCTCTTGTCTAGATCAATCCGCTTCGTCCTGCTTTCGGCTGCCTGCCTTCTGGCTCTGGCGTTCGGAGGCAACGCGCTTGCCGCGTACAACCCGTCGTTGCTGGTCGCCGGCACGAGCCATGCGACCGGGAGTGGCGGCCCCGTCGTCATCGGGGTCGGCCAGGATCAGAACGACGACGCGACAGGCATTCTCAACATCTACGCACCGCTCGGCTACGGCGTGAACCTGACGCAGGCGCCGGGGACCAGGATCGGCGACCTGGACGCAACCGTCCTCGTCCGCGCGCTCGCGAATGCTCGCGTGCCGATTCAGGGCACCGTCACCGCTCGGGATCCCGGGGCGTACACGAACCCGCAGCAGTTCCCGTGCGGGCAGGGCGTCCGCCACGAGGCCGTCTGGCTGATCGAGTCGACGCTCGCCGGCAACCCGCTGCAGATCCCGATCTACGTCGACCGGGTCACGAGCGGGCCGGAGGCGGCGTTCGCGTCCGCCAAGCTGCGGATCTGCCTCGCCTCGCCGTACATCCCGCCGCCGCAGGGTGCGGCTGCAGGAGCGTCGCTGATCGTCGCCGCGTTCTCCGTGACCGGCGTCTTCACCAACCCGAACGTCCGCGGGACCTACCCGTGGAACGCGGTGTTCATCCCGTACGCGCCCGGCACCGGGACGCTCAACCCGACGAACGCCGCCCAGAGCACGTCCTTCACGCGCCTGCCGGTGCAGCTGGCCGTGACCGCGAAGAAGTTCAAGCGCGGGAAGCGGTCGTTCGCACGGGTCACGGCCTGCCTCAGCGAGGCCGGCCAGCGGGTCCGCGGCGTCCGCGTGAACATCATGTACGGACGGACCGCACGCCGGACGGGCCGCGTGGCCTTCGGCCGCACGAACTCGCGCGGTTGCGTCACCCGCACGGTGCGGCTGCGGTACCGGGTGAACTACTTCCGGGCGCAGACCACGGTGCCCGAGCGGGACGTCACGAGCTCGCCGGGCTGCACGCCGCCGCTGCCGCCCGCGACCGGGCTCCCGCCCGCTCGCTGCACGTCGGCGACGCTGGCTCCGGCGTTCAACCTGTTCAGCCGGAACACGGCGCGAGTCCGCCGCTAGGCGATCGACACGAGAGGGCCCCGAACCGGGGCCCTCTCTCTATCCTGGGCCCATGGCTGCGCCGATCCGGGTCGGGACCTGCTCGTGGGCGGACGAGGCGCTCTCGAAGCACTTCTACCCGCCGGGCCTGAAGGCCGGCGAGCGCCTCGCGTGGTACGCCGAGCACTTCGACACGGTCGAGCTCGACTCGACCTACTACCGGCTACCGGTCGAGTCAATGGCCGAGCGCTGGGCCGGGCAGACGCCCGACGAGTTCGTCATGCACGTGAAGGCCTTCGGCGTGATGACGCGGCACCCGGTGAAGAGGGAGCAGCTCCCGACCGACCTGCGCGAGGCGGCGCCGGTCGACGAGAAGGGCCGCATCGACCGGCCCCCGCGCGAGTTCCGCGCCGAAATCTTCAAGCGCTTCCGCGAGGCGCTCGAGCCGCTCCGGTCGGCCGGCAAGCTCGGCGGCACGCTCTTCCAGTTCCCCTCCTACGTCGTCTACAAGGACCTCTCGCTCGACTACCTGCGCTGGGCGAAGGAGCAGATGGGCGACGACGAGATGCTCGTCGAGTTCCGCCACTCGAGCTGGTACGAGGAGGACGTCCGGGCGGACGTGCTGTCGTTCCTCGAGGAGCACGGGATGTCGCTCGTGGTCGTGGACGCGCCGAAGGTGGAGGCGAAGAACGTCCCGCGGACGCTGTTCGCGCTCACCTCGCCGACGCTCTACGTCCGCTTCCACGGCCGGAACGCCGACACGTGGAACGTGCGCGGCCGGAGCGCCGCCGAGCGCTTCGACTACCTCTACTCGGAGGACGAGCTCGGCGAGTGGGTCGAGCCGCTGCGAGAGCTCGCCGGCCAGGCGCAGAGCGCGTACGCGGTCTTCAACAACAACAACCGCGCGCCGGGGCCGGACGGCGGCTGGGTCTCGCAGGCCGCGACGAACGCGCAGCAGTTCAGGCAGCTGCTTGCAGAAACTCCCGCAGCAGCTCGTTGAAGCGGTTCCGGCGCTCGACGTTCGTGAAGTGCCCGGCTCCCTCGAGCACCTCGAGCCTGCCGTTGGGCGCCGACTCGACGATCCCGCGCGCCTCCTCGACCGGCAGAAACGGATCCTCGCTCCCGACCACCAGCCAGAGCGGCCCGTCGTAGGCGCCGACGACGTCGGTCGAATCGGTGCGGTCTCGCATCGCCTCGGTCAGGCGGACGAGCTCCTCGACCGTCCGCTCCGGAGGCGGCGGCGCCGGCGCGCTCGGCGCCCAGGCCTCGATCCCCTGCTCGCGGAGCGTCTCGATCGCCTTGTCGCGCGCGGCCTTCCGGTCGGCGTCGTCGGCGCCGGCGCGGGACCCGGCGAGGAAGACGCCCTTCACGCGCTCCGGCGCCCGGCGGGCCATCGCGAGCGCGACGTAGCCGCCGATCGACGCGCCGACGGCGACGACGTCGCCCTCGACGTTGTCCAGGATCTGCGCCGCCCAGCCGTCGATGGAGCTGCCGTCGAGCTCGTAGAGGCTCGGCGCGATCACGTCGTGGCCCTCCAGCGCGTCGCGCTGCGGCGCCCACATCTCGGGGCCGAGCGGGAACGCGTGAATCAGGACGACCGTCACTCGTGCTCCACGACGACCGCGCCCTCCAGCTCCCTCCCCGCCTCGAACCCGTACTCGGCGCCCTCGAGCCCGAGCACCCCGGCGAGGTCGCGCAGCAGCTCCTCCGCCGGAGGCAGGTCGACGGGCGAGTCGGCGACCTTCGCGACTCTGCGGATCGCGCCCGGATCGGCGCCGGTCAGGCGGGCGATCACCGTCGGGTTGGCGCGCATCGCGATCGCGTCGCCGGGGGCGAGCGGCCCCCGGTACTCCGGCACCGACATGTACTCGTCCAGCAGCCGGCCGCGCTCGAACGCGATGTAGTGGACGGCGAGCCCGTCCTCGACCCCGAGCGTGAAGGTCACGAACCCGACCGCATTCGACAGCTCCCGGCCGAGCCGCTCGAGCCGCCGGGGATCGCGGTCCGCGACCTCGTCGTAGACGGCGACCCAGCCGTTCCGCGCCGGTGACACCGCGGTCTCGCGCGACCGGAAGACGCGCGGGACGAGCCGTTCCACGAGCTGGACGACCCCGTTCTGGTCGTCGGTCTGGAGGTGCACGGACCCGAAGGACGGCGCGAGCACGGATGCCTCGTCACGCGGCGCAGCCGCCGCGACGGCGTGGACGAGCGCGAGCGCGACGGCCTCTCGCGGCTCGACGAGCTCGAGGACGACGCCGTCCTCGGTCTCCCTGGCCGTCCCGAGCACCGTCCCGCCGTCCTCCGCGACGAAGAGGTCGCCTTCGCGCTTGACGTTCACGCCGGGCTCCTGTGGGCGGCGAGGAGGTAGTGGGCGCTCAGGTTCTCGAACGGGTGGAACCTGGCGCCGAGCTCGCGGGTTTCGGCGATGGACAGCACGCGGCCGTCACCATAGAAGTCCGAGACGGCGTAGCGCACGCCGAGGTCGCCGGCGGGCCAGGCGTGGGGCCGTCCCAGGTGGCGTGCGAGGAACCAGTCGACCGTCCACTCGCCGATCCCGGGAAGCTGGACGAGCGTCGCCTTCACCTCGTCGTCCGGCAGCTCGGCGAGCGCGGCGAAGTCGATGTCCGACCGCGCCAGCGCCAGCACGTAGTCGCCCTTGCGCAGCGAGAAGCCGAGCTCGCGCAGCTCCTCCCGCGTCGCCTGCGCGACCCGCTCGGTCGTGGGGAAGGCGTACGCGTGCCCGGCCCTGACCCCGTAGCGCTCGACGAAGCGGTTCCGCACCGCGAACGCGGCTCGAAGCGAGATCTGCTGCGCCGTGATCGCGCCGACCAGCATCTCGAACGGGTCGGGCGCCAGCGGCGGCCGGAGGCCCCGAAGGCGGACGACCTGCTCGGCCAGCAGCGGGTCGGACGGGGCAAAGGCCTCGAGGTCGAACGCCGCACCGACCAGGTCGAGCACGACGGGCCGCGTCTCGTCATCCAGCGGCTCGACGTCGACCCCGCCCGGCGCCGCCTCGATCCGCACCTCCCGTCCGCCGACGACGCGGAGGAGCCCGCCCTCGTGCCACAGGTTCGCGAGATCGGGCCCGAAGACGCGGAATCGCTCCGTCGTCAGCTCGAAGTCGAACGGCTGCGGCACGGCCAAAAACGCCATCCCCACCACCGTATGCGCCTGGTCCTGGTGCCAGGCACGAGGACCGGTCCGAGCGGGACAGCGCGTGGCTCCACCCCGGGCCTTCGGGCTCCTCGGCGCGAAGCTCGCGCTGCCCCCGAAGGACATGGCCTGGTGCCAGGCACCAGGCCATGTCTCCGGGCGGCTAGCCCCTGGCGGGGGCGCCGGCGGCGGGCCGGTCGCCGGCGGGCTCGTCGTCCGCCGGCGGTTCGACCAGGCGGACGTTGCCGTAGAGCGTGCCGCCCAGGCCCTCGGGGACCTGGATCGAGAACGCCCGGGACTGCACGACGAGGCGGAACCGCTTCGACGTGATGGCCACGAGCATCGCTCCGCGGGCCTTGCAGACCACGGTCTCGACGCGACGGTTGGTGCGCGAGCCCTGGACGACCTTCCGGCCGGCGCAGCGGACGTCGAGCCCGGCGGCGGCGCCGGTGACCCGGATCTGCCCGCCGGCCATCCGCAGGTTGACGGTCGCGGCCTGCTCGCCGTGGAGCGCGCCACGGACACCGCCGCGACCCGCGAGCGAGGCGGGACCGTCGACCTCGATCGACTTCGCGAGCGCCGCAGCAGGCACGAGGAGAGCCGCAAGCGCAACCGCGAGAAGGACTTTCGTAGGCATGGGGGTTGCCTCCTTTCGGGTGTGCCAGACCGAACGGTGGGGCCGACGCGTAAGCGCCCGAGGGAGACGGCGTAAAGGCCGCGTTAGGAAAGCGTGCAGTGAGTACCGTCTACGAGGGATGGACGTGGAGCAGATCGCGCCGCACCTCTGGCACTGGACGGCTCCGCATCCGGACTGGAAGCCGTCCAACCGCGGCAAGGACGGCCTCGGCTGGGACGAGACGGTCTCGTCCTACGCACTGGTCGCGGACGGCGAGCTCGTCCTCGTCGACCCGCTCGTCCCCTCCGACGACGTCTGGGAGGCGCTCGACCGGGACGTCGAGGCCCACGGCCCGCCCGCGATCGTGATCTCGATCCACTGGCATGCGCGGAGCGCGGCGGAGATCGCCGAGCGCTATCCCGGCTCGACGATCTGGGCGCCGCCCGGCACACCGAAGGGGAAGCTCCCGTCCACGCACGTCTACGCCACCGGCGACCGGCTCCCGGCGGGCATCGAGGCCCACGACCTCGGCAAGGTGAAGGAGGTCGTCCTCTACCTCCCGTCCCACAAGGCGCTCGTCTTCGGCGACGTGATCCTCGACGGCGTCCGCATCTGCCCGGAGAGCTGGCTCGGCAGGCGCACGACGAGGAAGGACGCGGCCGACGCCCTCCGCCCGCTGCTCGACAAGGACGTCGAGCTCCTGCTGCTCACGCACGGCGGCCCGATAGCCGACGGGGCCCGAGAGAGGCTCGAACGCGCCCTAGAAGTGTGAGGTCGCGCCGGCCGGGTCGGCGTCGTACGTCCCCGGCACGCCGTCCTCCGTGTACCAGGAGTAGGCGTACTGCCCGTCGTCGAGGTCCTTCGCGAGCTTCGAGAGCTTGAGCGGGTTGAAGGTGTCGCACATGACCGCGAGCTCGTGCGTCTCCGTCATCCCGATCGACTTCTCCGCCAGCCCGGGGTGCGGTCCGTGCGGGATCCCCGACGGGTGGAGCGTCACCGACCCGACCTCGATCCCCTTCCGCGAGCCGAAGTTGCCGGAGACGTAATAGATCATCTCCTCGCTCTGCAGGTTCGAGTGGTGGTACGGGATCGGGATCGCCTCCGGGTCGTAGTCGAGCTTCCGCGGGCAGAACGAGCAGATGACGAAGTTCGGGCCGGCGAACGTCTGGTGTGACGGCGGCGGCATGTGGATCCGCCCGGTGATCGGCTCGAAGTCGTTGATGTTGAAGGTCCACGGGTAGAGGTAGCCGTCCCACCCCACGACGTCGAACGGGTGGTAGTCGATCTCGTAGTCCTGGTAGCCGTCCCGGACGCGGATCTTCAGCAGGAACTCGCCGCGGTCCCGGAAGGTCTGCAGCTCCGTCGGCGGGTGGATGTCCCGGTGGTAGAACGGCGCGTGCTCCATCAGCTGCCCGTACTGGTTCCGGTACCGCTTCGGGATCTCGATCAGGCCGGGCGTCTCGAAGAGCAGGTAGCGCTGCGGCCCTGACGGCTCGAACGTGTACGTCGTCCCGCGCGGGATGACGATGTAGTCGCCCTCCCTGTACGGCAGGTCGCCGAACGTCGTGTGGAGCGTCCCGGTCCCCTCGTGGACGAAGTAGACCTCGTCGCCCTCGCCGTTCCGGAAGAAGTAGTCCATCGACTCGGACGGGCGCACGAGGGAGATCTCGACGTCCCGGTTCCACATCAGCAGCTTCCGGCCGGAGATCTCGTCGCCCTCCGGCTCGATCCCGATCGTCTTCAGATGTCGGTGCGCGTGCGCGTCCGGGACCCACTCGTCGCGCTTGATCGGCTGGAAGTCGCCGAGCTCCTTGACGCGGCAGGGCGAGGTGAGGTGGTACAGGATCGACTCGTTCCCCGAGAAGCCCTCGAGACCCATCACCTCCTCGGTGAGAAGGGTGCCGTTGTCGCGGAACTGGATGTGGCGCTTGCGCGGGACGTCACCGAGGCGTTGGTAGGTGGGCATGGCGCGAAGGTTAGCGTGGCCCGATCGTGTTCCTGAGGGTGCCGATCCCCTCGACCTCGAGCTCGACCACGTCGCCCGGCTGGAGCCAGCGGCCGTCGCCGAGCTCGAGGATGCAGCCGGTCCCGACGGTGCCCGAGCCGATGATGTCGCCCGGATGGAGCTCGGTGTTGAGCGCGGCCCGCTCGACGATCGCGTCCCAGGAGTGATGGAGGTCGGCGAGGTCGCCGCGCGAGCGCTCCTCGCCGTTCACACGGGCGACCATCGTTCCCGTCGAGCCGTCGAACTCGTCCGGGGTGACGAGGATCGGCCCGATGCTCGTCGCGAAGTCCTTGCCCTTCGCGGGGCCGAGCCCGACCTTCATCTCCTCCCGCTGAAGGTCGCGCGCCGACCAGTCGTTCATGACTGTGAAGCCGCCGATCTCGCCCTCGGCGCCGATCACGGCCGCCACCTCGAGCTCGTAGTCGAGCTCGTTCGTGCCCTGCGGGTACAGGATCTCGTCCTCCGGCCCGTAGATCGCGTTCGGGTTCGAGAAGTAGAAGACGGGGATCCGGTACCACTCCTCGGGGACCTCGAGGCCGCGCTTCGCCCTGGCGCTCTTCACGTGCTGCTCGAAGGCGTAGAAGTCCCGGACGGACGGCGGCTGCAGGACCGGCGGCCGCAGGTCGACCTCGGCGAGCGGGAACTCGGCGTGCTCCCGCGCCTTCCCGCCGCCCGTGAAGTAGGACTGGAGGGTCTGCGCCGCGAGCTGGATCACCCGGTCGCCGTCGATCCGGCCCGGCCAACCCCGCTGCAGCCCCGCGCCCTTCGGGGAAAACATGCACAGCCTCACCTCGCGCTCCTGACCGGCGATGGCTCCCGCCGGGCGGAGCCCGGCTCCGCCATCGCCTGCCACGCCTGGCGGCAAGCGGCCTTCCGGGCCCGTGCTACTTGCACTGTTCCCTCCGGCCGCGCACCGCCATGCGCGGCTCATGAGTGCGATGTTTCACGGCTCGGTGTGCACCACCACGTCGGCGACGTCGAGCTCGGCACGGATGCGCTCCTCGATCTCGCTCGCCAGCTGGTGCGCCTCCGCCAGCGAGCCGCCCTCGATCCGCACGGTGACGAAGAGGAGCACGCCGTCCTCGGTGTCGATGAACCGCACCTCGCGCGGCCGCTCGCCGGTCAGCTCGTGCACGACGCGCACGACTGTACGTTCGTCCGCCTCGGTCAGGCGCCTCCCCCGGCCCGGCTCCCGCAGCGGCTCGAGGTGCGTCCTCACCGACACGACGCTGGGGACCGTTGCCGAGATCGCGCGCTCGACCTCGGAGGCAACCTCGTGCGCCTCGGAGAGCGGCAGGTCGCCCGGGAGCTTGATGTGGAGGCCGACCTCCACCCCGCCGTCGACGGTCACGAGGCGGACGTTGTGCACCTCCCGCACCCGCCGGACGCCGAGCGCCGCGGCCAGGACGCGCTCGCGCAGCGCGTCGTCCGCGCGCTGGGGCTCGACGTGGACGACGACGTCCGAGTCCGGGAGCGCACGGTGGACGGCGTCCTCGACGGCGTCGGCCGCGGCATGCGCCTGGCCCACGACCGCGCCCGGCGAGACGCCGATGACCACGTCGGCGAAGTGCCGCCCTGCGGACTGGCGGAGCCTGAGCCGCCGCAGCTCCACGGGCGGGTGGAGGGCCGCGATCGCCTCCCGCGCGGCGCGGTCGGCCTCGTCCGGCGTCCGGTCCATGAGCACGTCCGCGTTCGAGCGGATCAGCCGGGAGGCCGCGAGGAGGACGAGCGCCGCGACGAAGAGGGCGGCGAGCGAGTCGGCACCGGGATAGCCGGCGGCGACGAACGCGAGGCCGATGAGGACCGCGACCGAGCCGGCGAGGTCGCTGCCGAAGTGCAGCGCGCTCGCCTCGAGGGCGGCGCTCCTGTACTGGCGCGAGCCCCGCCAGGAGAGCCACGTTCGGCTCGCGTCGACCGCGATGACGATCCCGATCACGAGGAAGGCGTACCAGGCCGCCTCCACCTCACGCTCCGCCGAGCCGACCAGGTGCTCGAGCGCCTTGTACGAGATGAAGAGGCTGGCGAGGACGAGGATCGTCGCCTCGGCGAGGGCGGCGAGGTGTTCGGCCCTGCCGTGCCCGTACGGATGCCCCGGGTCCGCCGGGCGGCCCGCGACACCCACCGCGAAGAACGTCAGAAGCGCGGCGACCAGGTCCGTGCCCGAGTGGATCGCCTCGGAGACGAGGCCGAGGCTGCCGCTCGCGATCCCCGCGCCCAGCTTGAGCGCAATCAGCACGAGGGCCGCGACGACCGAGACGAGCGCTGTGCGCCTTTGAGGGCTCATCCGTTGACGGATTCTTCACGCACGCGGGCAATCATCGGAACATGAAGCTCGCCGCCGTTCTCGTGGCCACCGCCGTGCTGGCACTTCCGGCCCCGGTGGCGGGCGGAGGGAACTGCACCTTTCCAGGCGGCGCACCTCAGCTGGCCTGGTCGCCCGACGGTGGACGCCTCGCCGGCATCCTGTCGACAGGAGCATGCCCGGCTGCGACCGTCGCCGTCACGGACGGAAGCTCGTTTCGGATGCTCCCGACGGATCCGACGTTCATGGCAATCGGCATCGACTGGTCGCCGGACGGGGCGAGGCTTGCGGTCGGCTTCCACAGATCCCGCTCCAGCCTCGTCGTCTACGACGTCGCAGGCGAGACACGATCGGAGATCGCCCAGGGAGTCGACCCAGCCTGGTCGCCCGACGGGCGGCAGATCGCGTACTCACATCGGACCGACGGCGTCCACGTCGTCTCGCCGGACGGCGGCGGCGACCGGCGGATTGGTCCCGGCCGACGGCCCGCCTGGTCGCCCGACTCGGCCCGGCTCGCGTATGAGCGCCACGGGTCGGTCTTCCTGGCCGGGAGCGACGGCACCGACGAGCTGCTGGTGACGAGCGGCGAGAGCCCGTCATGGTCGCCCGACGGCAGCTCGGTCGCGGTGCTGCGGGCCGGCTCGACCTATGTCCATCCGCTCGACGGCACTCCCGAACGGCGGCTCGGGCCCGGCCGTCTGCTGCAATGGTCCGCAGGCGCCGACGCGATCGCGCTCATCGATGCCATGGGCGTCGTGCGGCTGGTCGACCCGAGCACGGGCGCGACTCGGCGAGCATCCGAGGATGCGCAGGCGGCTGCCCTGCGGCCGCAGGGGGACCGGCTCGCGACGCTCCTGGCCGCCGGCCGGCGCCAGGAGATCTACTTCGCGGAACCGGCAGGCGCGCGACCGATGCGGGTCTCGCCCTCTCAGTGCGGGCTCTACACGTCGCGCTGCGTGAACGGCTCGGATCGTGGGGACAGGATCGTGGGGACCCAGACCCGCGACGTCGTCTTCCCCGGCGCGGGCGACGACCGGGTTTGGGGACGCGGCGGAGACGACCGCATCGACACCGCCTACGGACGGGACCGAGTCCTCGCGGGGCCCGGGAACGACGTCGTCAACGGCCACGGCAACGACGACGTCCTCTACGGCGGTCTCGGTCGGGATCACCTCGCGGGGGGAAACGGCGAGGACCGCGCCGACGGGGGCCCAGGGGCCGACGTGATCTCCGTGGGCGGGGACGGGCTCCTCGACCACGTTCGCTGCGGCCGCGGTGTCGACGTCGTCGTTGCCGATGCCGTCGACAGGACGGCGCGCGACTGCGAGCTGGTCAGGCGGCTGGCGTCTTGAGCGCCGCCCGCGCCGCCAGATAGCCGCACATGCCGTGGACGCCCCCGCCGGGCGGCGTCGCGGAGGAGCAGATGTAGAGGCCGTCCACGGGCGTCGAGTACGGGTTCAGCCGGATCGCGGGGCGCGTGTACAGCTGGCGCAGATCCTGGACGCCGCCGTTGATGTCGCCGCCGACGTAGTTCGGGTTATAGGCCTCGACGTCGGCCGGGCCCATCGCGTGACGCGCGAGGATCAGGTCGCGAAAGCCCGGCGCGAAGCGCTCGATCTGCGCCTCCATCCGCTCTGTCATGTCGACGGTCGACCCGTTGGGCACGTGGCAGTAGCCCCAGAGCGTGTGCTTGCCGGCCGGCGCGCGGCTGTCGTCGAAGAGGCTCTGCTGGGCGACGATCATGTACGGC
>DATBMH010000063.1:0-14735 GCA_036554945.1 Gaiellaceae bacterium
CGAGTTCGTCTGGTCCATGAACTGCGAGAGCTGCGAGGAGCCGAAGAACTCCTTCAGCGCGGCCACGACCGGACGGATGTTGATGATCGTCTGCGGCGTGATCGTGTCGACGTCCTCCGTCGTCATCCGCTCGCGGACGACACGCTCCATCCGGTAGAGCCCGACGCGGAACGCCTCCTGGATCAGCTCGCCGACCGTCCGGAGGCGCCGGTTGCCGAAGTCCTCGTACTCGTCGAGCTCACCGCGGAGCGGCTCGCGCGACAGCGTGATCGCGTCGGCGGCGTAGTCCTTCGAATCCTCCGGCACGCCGAGCATCGTCGGCAGGGCCACGAGGCGGCGGACCAGCGAAAGGATGTCCTGCGTCGTCAGGACGCGGACATCGTCGGGCACGTCGACCTCGAGGCGCTGGTTGAGCTTGTACCGGCCGACCTTGGTCAGGTCGTAGCGCTTCGGGTCGAAGAACAGCGAGTTGAGCAGGTTGCGGGCGTTCTCCACCGTCGGCGGCTCGCCCGGCCGCTGCTTCTTGAAGACCTCGACGAGGGCCTGCTCCTCGCTCTCGGTCGTGTCCTTCTCCAGCGTCAGCTGGATGTAGATCGAGTTGTCGAAGAGCTTGAGCAGCGCCTCGTTCGAGCTGGTGTCCAGCTCGAAGCCGGTGTTCGGATCCTGCGCCGGCAGCGCGCGTAGCAGCGTCGTGATCGGCAGCTTCCGCTTCCGGTCGATGCGCGCGTAGACGATGCCCTTCTTGTCGATCTCGAGCTCGAGCCAGGAGCCGCGTGACGGCATCAGGTTCGCCGTGAAGACCTGCTTGGTCGCGTCCTTGGGCTCCATCAGGTAGGCGCCCGGGCTCCGCACCAGCTGCGTGACGATCACGCGCTCGGTCCCGTTGATGATGAACGTGCCCGAGTCGGTCATCATCGGGAAGTCCCCCATGAAGACCGTCTGCTCCCGGATCTCGCCCGTCTCCTTGTTGACGAAGCGGACCGTCATCGAGAGCGGGACCTGGTAGGTCAGGTCCTTCTCACGGCACTCCTGGATCGAGAACGGCGGATCGCCGAACTTGTACTCCCCGAACTCCACCGCGAGCGTGCCGGTGTAGTCCTCGATGGGCGAGATGTCGTCGATGGTCTCCCGAAGACCTTCGTCCATGAACCACCGAAAGGAGGCCTTCTGGATGTCGATCAGGTTGGGGAGGTCGAGAACGTGCTTCAGGCGCGAAAAACTTTTGCGCGGGCGAGGCGCAACAACCCCTCTACTCAACTATGAAGCCTCCCTTGAAAACGGCTTGAGGTGTGGTGGAACTGCAGGCGGACGGTCGACGGCCGGAACCGGCCAGCTTACCGAAACAGGACAAGCCTGCGCAAGGGCCGGCGAGCCCTTGGCGCAGTGGAGGGAAGTGTAGCAGCGGCCGGCGGCCCTCCGGCGGTTCTCCGAGCTAGGAATCTTGCCCGCAACGTGCGACAATCGGGTTGCCGTTAGTTCATAGCTGGAGGGAAGGAAGCATGAGGTCGCTGGTCGCTTTGGCCTCTGCGGCGGCCTTCTCCCTGGTGCTCACCGCGGCAGCACCAGCGGATCCCACGCGATGGGGCGTGCTCGAGCGCGCCGAGAAGCCCAAGCCGACGTTGAAGGCAAAGCGCGGTCCACGCGGTCCGAAGGGGCCGCCCGGACGGACCGGACCCCCCGGCCCGGCCGGCCCGTTGGGGCCCGCGGGCCCGGCCGGACCTCCCGGGCCCGCGGGGCCTCCGGGACCTTCGGGCGCACCCGGCGCCCAGGGACCGCCCGGCCCGGCGGGGCCGGAGGGGCCGCCGGGACCCGAGGGCCCGCCCGGCCCCGCGTCGATCGTCTCCGCCGTCGACCCGCTCGTCCTCACCGACGGAGTCGTCGGGATGCGCTCGGGCGGCTGCCCGGCCGGCGGGATCTGGAAGTGGGGCGGCACGGGCTGGAGCTGCCACCAGGACATCGATACGAACAGCGGCGGCGACATCACGGGAGTTGTCGCCGGAGCCGGCCTAACCGGGGGAGGGACCGTCGGCTCCGTCACGCTCTCACTCGCCGCGACGCCGGTGACCCAGGACGCCGACGGGTACGCGCGCCTACCGCTGACCGTCGGCGTCCCACCGGCCGCAGACTGCGACTCGACGGCCGAGGCCGGCCGCATGAAGTACGAAGCCGCCACCGACTCGCTGTACGTCTGCGACGGCACGGCCTGGCAACCGCATTAAGCGGCCCACGAAGAACGAGGGGCCGGCGGCCCGGCCCCTCGTTGCTTGCACTTGCTGGAGCGAGGGCTACTTGACCTCGACGGTGGCGCCGGCTTCCTCGAGCTGCGCCTTGATCGAGTCGGCCTCTTCCTGAGGCACGCCCTCCTTGACCGGGTTCGGCGCCCCGTCGACGAGATCCTTTGCCTCCTTGAGGCCGAGGCCCGTCACGGCGCGGACGACCTTGATCACCTGGATCTTCTGGCCGCCGGCGGCCGCCAGCACGACGTCGAAGTCCGTCTTCTCCTCGGCGGCGGCGCCGTCGCCACCACCAGCCGCGGGTGCGCCTGCAGCGGCGACCGCGACCGGAGTGGCGGCAGTGACGCCCCACTCCTCCTCCAGCTTGTTCTTCAGCTCGACGAGCTCGAGGACGGTCATTCCGCCCAGCTGCTCGACGACCTTGTCGGTGTCTGTCTTCGCCATTACTCCTCCTGTGGTTCCTCGGTGGTCTCTTCGGGTTCGGGTGCTTCCTCGGCGGGTGCCTCCTCGGGCGTCTCGGCCTCGGCGGCCGGCGCCTCCGGCGTGACCTCCTCGGCGGGTGCCTCCTCGGCTTCCGCCTCGGCCGGCGCCTCCTCCGCGGCGGCCTGCGGCTCCTCGGCGGGTGCCTCCTCCGCCTCCGGCTCCGGCGTCGCGTCTGCCGTCTCGCCCTGCTCCTCGAGCTGCTTGATGCGGGCGTCGATCACGTTCACCAGGTCGCGGAGCGGCGCGGCGAACAGGCCGACGACGGTCATCAGCGGGCCCGACACGGCGCTCACGAGCTGGCCGCGCAGCACGTCGACCGGCGGCAGGGTCGCGAGGCTCTTGACCTCGTCCTCGCCGATCGTCGTCCCGTCGAGGATCCCGCCGCGGATCTGCAGGATCTTGGTGTCGCGGGCGGCGTTGCTCAGCGCCCTCGCGACGGCGACCGGGTCGCCGTCCGTCTCGAGGAAGGCGATCGCGGTCGGCCCGTCCAGCAGCGTGAGCAGCGCGTCCGCCCCGGCATCTTCGGCCGCACGGCGGGTGAGCGTGTTCTTCACCACCTGGAAGCGGGCGCCGTGCTCGAGCAGCTCCCCACGCAGCTTGTCGATCTCCGTGACCGTCAGGCCGCGGTAGTCGGCCACGATCAGGGTCTGCGTGGTCTTCAGCCGCTCGCTCAGCTCTGCGACGACGCGTTCCTTGTCAGCTTTCTGCATCGAATCACCTCCTCGAACGAATCAGGCCCGCCGGTCAGGCGGGCCCGAGCACAGGAGGTGACTCCTGAACCTCTCGGCCGCGCCTCGGCTGGACTTCTGCTCCCTTGGGAGCCGCCAACTGTCTCTGGCGACGGGCGTTCTCTACGCGGAAACAGGCTCTGCCTGCGTCTCCTCCAACTCTTCGACGATGCCCCTCGTGCGCGCGGGATCGATGTGGATCCCCGGGCCCATGGTGCTGGTCAGTGTGATGCGGCGGATGTAGCGACCCTTCGCAGCCGACGGCTTCGCGCGGTTGATCTCCTCGATCAGCGCGGCGTAGTTCTCGAGCAGCGTCTTCTCGTCGAAGCTGCGCTTCCCGATCGGCACGTGGACGTTGGCGCCACGGTCGGTGCGGTACTCGAGCTTTCCGGCCTTTGCGTCCGAGACCGCCTTGCCGATGTCGAACGTCACCGTGCCGGTCTTCGGGTTCGGCATCTTTCCGCGCGGGCCGAGGATGCGGCCGAGCTTGCCGACGTTCCCCATCTGGTCCGGCGTCGCGATCGCGACGTCGAAGTCGTCGAAGCCCTCCTCGATCTGCTTCGCGAGGTCGGCGCTGCCGACGACGTCGGCGCCGGCGTCCTGCGCCTCCTTCGCCTTCTCGCCCTCGGCGAAGACGGCGACGCGCGTGTCGCGGCCGGTGCCGTGCGGGAGCATCAGCGTCCCGCGGAGCTGCTGGTCGGCGTGACGCACGTTGAGGCCGAGGTTGAAGTGGACCTCGACCGTCTCGTCGAACTTGAGCTCGGGCCAGCCCTTCAGCATCCGGACCGCCTGCGCCGGGCTGTAGAGCTCCTCACGGTCGATCTCCGCGCGGGCGTTCCGGTAGTTCTTGCCGTGCTGGGTCATGGGCCCACGTCGACGCCCATCGAGCGGGCGGTGCCCTCGATGATCTTCGACGCCTGGTCGACGTCGCGGGCGTTCAGGTCGGGCATCTTCGCCTCCGCGATCTGCCGCACCTGGTCGCGCGTCAGGCGGCCGACCTTCTCACGGTTCGGCTCGCCCGAGCCCTTCTCGATCCGCAGCGCCTCCTTGATCAGGACGGCGGCCGGCGGGGTCTTCGTGATGAAGTCGAAGGAGCGGTCCTCGTAGACCGTGATCTCGACCGGGATGATCCGGCCGTTCTCCTGCTGGGTCTGCGCGTTGAACGCCTTGCAGAACTCCATGATGTTGACGCCGTGCTGGCCGAGCGCAGGGCCGACCGGGGGAGCAGGGTTCGCCTGCCCGCCGGGGATCTGGAGCTTGATGAGTGTCAGAACCTTCTTGGCCATCAGTCGATCTTCTTCACCTGGTCGAATCCGAGCTCGACGGGCACCTGCCGCTCGAAGATGTCGACGAGCACCTTGAGCTTCTGGGCGTCCGGCTGGACGTCGACGATCTCGCCGTCGAAGTCCGAGAGCGGGCCGGAGGTTACCTTCACCGACTCGCCGAGGGAGAACTCGACCTGGGCGCGCGGGCGGTCGGCGGTCGCGACGCCGGTGCGCAGGATGCGGTCGACCTCGGGCTGCGAGAGCGGGATCGGCTTGCCGGCGGCGCCGACGAAGCCCGTGACGCCGGGCGTGTTCTTCACGACGCCCCACGCGTCGTCGTCGAGGTCCATGTTCACGAGCACGTAACCGGGGAGGACCCGCTTCTCGGCCTGGACCTTCTGCCCGTCCTTCGTCTCGATCACCTGCTCGGTCGGGACGACGACGCGGCGGAAGCGCGGCCCCTGGTTCATCGAGACGATGCGGTGCTCGAGGTTGGTCTTGACCTTGTTCTCGTGCCCCGAATAGGTGTTGATCACGTACCAGCGAAACATCGGCGTCCTTACTGGCCCAGCAGCAGTCGCTCGACGAGCGGCTGGAACACGAGGTCGGCCAGCCAGAGGTACGTGCCGACGATCGCGCACGCGATGATCACGACGACGGTGCCGGTGAGGACCTGGCGCTGTCCGGGCCAGTCGACCTTCTTCAGCTCGGCCCAGCACTCGGCGATGAAGCGGCGGCCCCCACCACCGCCCCCGCGGCGGCCGGTCTGCGTCTTGGACGGCTGCGCAGAAGGGCGTACAGCTGCCTGGCGGCTGCGCGCGCGTTGGCTGACGGTCGACTGCTGCTGACCGTCGCCCTGCTGCGGCTGCTGCTTCTGCCGGTTCCGGCGGCGCTGCTGACGGGTGCTCCGTGCCAACTCCTACCTCGTCTCCCGATGGGTCGTGTGCTTGCCGCACCAGCGGCAGTACTTCTTCGCCTCGAAGCGGTCCGGGGTGTTCCGCTTCGATTTCTCGGTCTGATAGTTGCGACGCCTGCACTCCGTGCAGGCGAGCGTGATTCCAACTCTGACGCCTGTTGCCATGTCCTCGTTCTTTCCTTTACGCGGAAGGTAGCGGCGGGTGGATTCGAACCACCGACCTTCGGGTTATGAGTCCGACGCTCTAACCAACTGAGCTACGCCGCCGCGCCGCGGAAGTGTAGCGACTTGTCCGTGCCCCTTCGTAGTGTTTCCGGCATGCCCGCGGAAGCGTGTTGGCGGTGCGGCGCCTCGATGGAGTGGCGGCACGGGACCTGGCAGTGCCCGCGCTGCAGGTTGAAGCTCGGCTGCTGCGAGGGCGAGGCGCAGACGAACTGCGCTACGCCTGAACGATCAGCACCGGCGTCCCGACCTCGACGCGATTGAAGAGCCACTCCGCCTCGGGGACGCGCATCCGGATGCAGCCGTGGGAGGCCGAGTAGCCGATCGACGCGGCGTCCGGCGTCCCGTGGATGCCGACCAGCGGTGCGGTGAGCCCCATCCAGCGCGTCCCCAGCGGGTTGCCGGGGCCGGGCGGGATCGGCTTGGCGTCCTTGGCCCAGTCCGAGTCGGGCGGCGGGATCCACCAAGGGTTCATCTGCTTGGTGGCGATGCTGTAGCTGCCGAGCGGCGTCGGGTACTTCGCGGCGCCGGTCGCGACGCCGAAGCGGCGAACGAGGGTCGGTCCGTCGAACAGCGACAGCCGGTTGGAGCCCCGGTGGACGATGAGGACCGGGCCGTAGTTCGCGGGCGTGACCTTCGGCTCGACGCTGCTCACGATCAGCTCGACGGGGGTCCTGCGGTCCGTGGTGCGCAGCGCGCGGGTCAGCGCCTGAGCCATCCCCTCGCGCTCGACGTCGAGGCCCGTCTTCGCCTCGGTGAACTTCGGCCGTCCGTTCGCGACGCCGACCACCTCTGTGTCGATTGCCGGCTGCGAGAAGAGGCGGTCGAGACGTGCGACGTACCGTCGGATCCTCGGCTGCGCCGCGGAGACGTGCAGCGTCACCCGCGTCCGGGGCGCGGCGCGGAGAGCCTGGGCGACGGCGCCGTCGATCCCGGCGCTCGCGCCGAGGTACCGCGGGCTGATCCGCCAGCGCTTGTCGCGGAACTGCAGCCGCACCGGCCGACCGAAGGCCGCCTCCACTCGGGTCCTGGCCGCCTCGGACATCATCCCGCCGACATGGACGCCGCCTACTGTCACGCCGGGCGCGATGACGAGCGGCTTGCGCGCGGCGTCGGGCGCGGCGACTCCGAGCGAGACGACTGCGACGAACATGGCGGCGAGCAGGCGTTTCACGCTGACAAACGATACGCCAGACCGCGCGAAAACGGACCATCTTCGACGCCGACCCTTACGTCTCCTTTACCCAGTCCCGCGTGAGGAAGAGCCAGAACGCGAGCCCCGCGTACGGGCCGTAGCGGCGAAAGCGCCGCTCGATCGTCCGGTCGCCCGCCTTCCGGCCCCCGTTGAGCCTCGCGTACGTAGGGCGCGTCCACGAGTCGAGAATCAGCCGGGAGTGCCGGCCGATCAACATCATGATGTGCGCCGCGGCGTACGGGCCGACGCCCGGCAGCGCCAGCAGCTGGAGCTCGACCTCGTCGTCGTGGAGCTCGTCGGGCACGGCGGTGGCGAGCGACTCGAGGTCCACCGACCCGTCGGCGACGGACGCGGCCAGCTCGCGGAGGTACGCGCCGCGGTAGCCCGCCTTCGCGACGTCGCGGTAGAACGCATCCGGCGCCTGCGCCATCGCCGCGGGCGTCGGGAACGCCCGGCCGTGGCCGCCTGCAGACGGCTCGCCGAGCTCGCCGACGATCGCGCCGACCATCCTCTCCGTGGCGGACCACGTGCAGTTCGTGGTGCAGATCGTCTTCACTACGTCCTCGAAGACGGTCGCGCCGCGGGCCATCCGGCCGGCGCCGGCGCGGATCCACTCGAGCTCCGGGTCCGTCTTCGCGACCTCGTAGAGCGGGGACAGGTCCTCGTCGAGGTTCAGCACCCGCCGGACCGATGCTCTCAGGCCGGTTCGGGCGCGGTCGCCCAGCGGCGGGCCGAGGACGTCGACCCGCGCCTTCCCCTTCCGTCCCTGCCGGACGACGACCGTCCGCGGTCGGGCAGCGCGCACCGGGAGCGTGACCGTCATCACCTCGGCCTCCTCGTCGACGTCGGCAGGCGGAAGCGATGCGACGCCGTGGGAGACGATCGTCCGCCAGAGGTCGACGGGCTCGCCGGCCGGCCCGCGGAGGGACATCTCGAACGAGCTCGCCACGTCGTCGAGACTAGACATCCGAAGGCAGGTGGCAGTGCTCGGCGTGGATGTGGGCGGGACGTTCACCGACGCGGCTCTGATCGCGGACGGCGAGCTCCGCACGGCGAAGGTGCGGACCGGCGAGCGGCAGGAGGAGTCGGTGCTGGCGGCTGCGGCTGCGGTCGGCGCCGAGGAGCTGGAGCGCTTCACGCACGGGACGACGGTCGCGACGAACGCGCTGCTCGAGCGAAAGGGCGCCCGAACCGCCTTCGTTGCGACCGAAGGCTTCGAGCACCTGCTCCACCTGCGCCGCCAGAATCGCGCCCACCTCTATCGCCTGTGCGAGGCGCATCCCGAGCCGCTCGTGCAGCTCGACGACTGCCACGGCGTCCGCGAGCGGATGGGGCCCGACGGCGTCGTCGAGCCGCTCGACCTCGCGTCGCTGGCGACGTTCGACGCCGAGGCGGTCGCGGTCTGCCTGCTCTTCTCGTTCCGCGATCCGTCCCACGAGCGGGCGGTCGCCGACGAGGTGGCGCGCCGGCTCCCGTCCGCGCACGTCGTCGCCTCGCACGACGTGTCGCCGGAGTTCCGGGAGTACGAGCGGGCGTCGACGACCGCGGCGGACGCGTACCTCGGGCCGCGGCTCGCCGGGTATCTGCGAGCGCTCGGTGAGCACTGCCGCGAGGCAGGGTTGCCGGAGCCGCTCGTCATGCGCTCGTCGGGTGGCGTGGCGACGCTCGAGGAGGCCGCGGCGCATGCCTCGTGGGCGCTCCTCTCCGGTCCGGCGGGCGGGGTGGTCGGCGCCGCGCGGCTCGCCGAGCGCGCGGGCTTCCCGGACGCGATCGCCTTCGACATGGGCGGCACGTCGACGGACGTCTGCCTGATCTCCGGCGGTGAGGCGGAGCGCTCGCTCGAGCGGACGATCGCCGGCTTCGCGATCCGGCTGCCGAGCGTCGACGTCCACACGGTCGGCGCAGGCGGCGGGTCGATCGCGTGGGTCGATGCCGGCGGCGCGCTGCGCGTCGGGCCGGAGAGCGCCGGGGCGGTTCCGGGCCCTGCCTGCTACGGCCTGGGCGGCCGCCGGCCGACCGTGACGGACGCGAACCTGCTGCTCGGGCGGCTCCCGCCGAGGCTCGCGGACGGGCTCGACCTCGATGCGGCGGCGGCGGCGCAGGCGCTCGGCGGGCTGGATCCCGCCGACGTCGTCCGGGTCGTGAACGCGGAGATGCTGCGGGCCCTCCGGCTCGTCTCGGTCGAGCGCGGCCGCGACCCGCGCGACCTCGCGCTGGTCGCATTCGGCGGGGCCGGGCCGCTGCATGCCTGCGACCTCGCCGACGAGCTCGGGATCGGGACGGTGCTCGTGCCCGAGGCGGCCGGCGTCCTCTCGGCGGTCGGGCTCGCCGTCGGCGACGAGCGCCGCGACCACGTGCGGAGCGAGGTCAGGCCGCTGAGCGAGGTGCGCAGCCTGCCGAGCGAGGGAACCGCCGACGTCCGCTATGTCGGCCAGTCGTTCGAGCTGTCGGTGGCGCTCGGCCCGAACCTGGCCGCGCGATTCCACGACCTGCACGAGTCGCGCTACGGCCACGCCGACCGCGATCGGCCGCTGGAGCTGGTCGCGGTACGGACGGCAGACGTACGTCGGGGCCCGGCGCTCGTCCTCCCGTCGAGCGGTCACGGGACCGCCGTGGGCCCGGCAGTCGTGGAGCTCGGCGGCGCGACGTGCTGGCTGCCCCCTGGGTGGGTGGGGGTTAGGGATGGTGGCAGCTGGAGGCTCACGAAGGCGTGACCGGAGCGTGAACATCCAGCTCCAAGTTCTCGGCCATGCGCTTCGCGGCGTCGCCGAGGAGATGGGCGCTGCGCTGATCCGCTCGGCCTTCTCCGCCAACATCAAGGAGCGCCGCGACTGCTCCACCGCGCTCTTCGACGAGCGCGGCCGGATGGTCGCGCAGGCCGAGCACATCCCGGTCCACCTGGGCGCCATGCCGGATGCCGTCGCCGCCGTGATGGAGCACGACCCGTCCCGCAAAGACGTGTTCGTCCTCAACGACCCGTTCGCCGGGGGCACGCACCTTCCAGACCTCACGCTCGTGTCGCGCACGCAGGTCGGCTTCGCCGTCACCCGCGCCCACCACGCCGACGTCGGCGGCCTCGAGCCCGGGAGCATGCCGGCCGCGTCGCGCACGCTGGACGACGAGGGCGTCGTCGTCCCGCCGACCCGGATCGAGCCCGGAACCCTGGAGGCGCTCGCCGTCCGGATGCGCAACCCCGACGAGCGGCTCGGCGACTTCCGTGCGCAGCTCGCTGCCCACCACCTCGCGGAAGAGCGCGTCGCGGACCTGTGCGCCAGGCACGGCCTCGACGGAGTCCGAGCGGCCATGGACGAGCTGCTCGCCTACTCCGAGCGCGTCGTCCGTGCCGGGATCGCGCGCCTGCCGGACGGCCGGTTCGAGGCGACGGACGTCCTCGAAGCCTCGGAGGGCGAGCTTGTGATCAGGGCGACGGTGACGATCCGGGGCGAAGAGCTCGAGGCCGACTTCGCCGGGACCGCGCCGCAGCACGACGGGAACCTCAACTGCCCGCTTGCAGTGACCCGGTCGGCCACGTACTTCGTCGTGCGGTGCCTGACGGACCCGGACGTCCCGGCCTCGGCCGGTGCCTTCTCGCCGGTCCGCGTCACCGCCCCGCCGGGCTCGCTCGTCAACGCGAGACCCGGAGCGGCGGTCGCGGGGGGCAACGTCGAGACGTCCTGCCGCATCGTCGACGTGCTCTTCCGCGCTCTCGGCCGGGCGCTGCCGGTACCGGCCCAGGGCCAGGGGACGATGAACAACGTGACGCTCGGAAACGAGCGCTTCACCTACTACGAGACGCTCGGCGGCGGCCAGGGCGCCTGTCCCGACGGAGACGGCCCGTCGGGCGTCCACGTGACGATGTCGAACACGCTCACCACACCTGCCGAGGCGCTCGAGCTCGCCTACCCGCTCCGCGTCCGCCGGCACTCGCTCCGCCGAGGCTCCGGCGGCAGCGGCCTCCACCGCGGCGGCGACGGCGTCGTCCGGGAGCTCGAGGCGCTCGAGGCGTGCCGCGCCTCGATCCTGAGCGAGCGTCGTGTGCATGCGCCGGCCGGAGCCGAAGGAGGCGACGACGGCTCCCCGGGCCGCAACGTCCTCAACGGCGAGGAGCTGCCCGCGAAGGCGACCGTCGACCTCGAGCCGGGAGACGTCCTCCGCATCGAGACGCCCGGCGGAGGTGGCTGGGGCGCCGGGTAGCCCGATTCCGAATCCTGGTCGAGCGGCCGCCACCCGCGTGGCTAGGCTCAGTGCATGGCCGTCGTCGAAGCGATCGACCTCCACCGCACCTACCGCACGTCCACCGGCACCCTGCGCCGCAGGTGGATCGACGTCGAGGCGGTCCGCGGCGTCAGCTTCGCGATCGACAAGGGCGAGCTCTTCGGGCTCCTCGGCCCGAACGGCGCCGGCAAGACGACGACGATCAAGATGCTGATCACCCTGCTCCTGCCCACCTCGGGCGAGGCACGGGTCCTCGGGCACGACGTCGTCGAGGACGCGCAGTGGGTACGCAAGCGGATCGGCTACGTGTTCGGCGGCGACCGCGGGCTCTACGAGCGCCTCTCCGCGCTCGACAACCTTCGCTACTTCGCCGAGCTGTACGGCGTCGACCCGCACCGGCAGCGGGCCCGGATCTCGGAGCTGCTCGAGCTCGTCGGGCTCGAAGGCCGCGAGAAGGAGCGGGTCGAGGGCTACTCGCGCGGGATGCGCCAGCGGCTCCACATCGCCCGCGGGCTCCTGCACGACCCTTCGGTCGTGTTCCTCGACGAGCCGACGATCGGCGTCGACCCCGTCGGCGCACGGGAGCTCCGTTCCATGATCGCGAGCCTCAAGGCGGCGGGCAAGACGGTGCTCCTGACGACGCACTACATGTTCGAGGCGGACGCGCTCTGCGACCGCATCGCGATGGTCACGCGCGGCAGGATCGTCGCGGAGGGAACGCCGCGCGACCTGAAGGAGCGGGTCTCCGACGGCGTCGCCCTCGGCCGAGTGACGACGCGCGAGCCGACGCTCGAGGACGCCTACGTGGCGCTCGTCACCGAGCAGCCCGTCGCCGTCGATGGCTGAGTCGCCGCGCATCGCGCGGACGCTCGCCGTCGGGTTCGGCCTCCACCTGAAGATGATGACCCGCTCGTCGTTCGACGGGCTGCTCGGCGTGCTCTGGCCCCTCTTCTTCGCGACGGTCGCCTTCCTCATGTTCCGCGCGGGCGCGGGTGGCGAGTCACTCGTCTTCGCCTCGTTCGGCGCGGCGGTGATGGGAATCTGGTCCTCGACGAGCACGTCGGCCGGCTCGGCGATGCAGCGCGAGCGGTGGCACGGGACACTCGAGCTGCTCGTCACCGCACCCGTCCACTTCGCCGTGATCCTCCTCCCCGTGACGATCGCGATGGCGGCGATGGGCCTGTACAGCATGACCGCGACCCTGCTGATCAGCCGCTTCGTCTTCGGCGTCGACCTCCCGTTCGAGGAGCCGTTCTCGTTCGCGGTCGCCCTCGTTGCGACCGTGGTCTCGATCGGAGCGATGGGCTTCCTGCTCGCCGTCTCGTTCGTCCGCTACCGGACCGCCTGGGCGCTCGGGAACCTGCTCGAGTACCCCGTCTGGCTCGTCGCGGGCTTCCTCGTCCCGCTCGCGCTCCTGCCCGGCTGGGTGCGGCCGTTCTCCTGGGTGCTCGCCCCGACCTGGGGCGTCGACGCGATCCGCGAGGCCGCCACCGGCGGCGGGCCGTGGCCCGAGATCGGGCTCGCGCTCGGCCTCGGCGCGATCTACCTCGCGATCGGCGTGGCGGTGCTCGAGACGGTGCTCACCGGCGCGCGCCGCGCCGGCACGGTCGCCCTCGCGTGACGTCGCTGCGGATCTTCTTCCTGGGCGGCCTGATCAGCTTCCGCGCGCTGTTCTCCTTCCTGCGACCGGAGATCTACATCCCGTCGATGCTCGTCGCGCCCATCTTCCAGATCCTTCTCTTCGTCTACATCGGCCGCTCGGCCGGGCTCGAGTCCGACGAGTTCTTCGTGATCGGGAACGCGGTGCAGTACGCCGCGATCCCCTGCATCTTCGCCATGACGTTCACGATCGGCGGCGAGCGCTTCCAGAAGACGCTCGGCTACATCCTCGTCACCCCTGCGCCGCGGCTGCCGCTCTTCCTCGGCCGGGCGCTGCCCGTGATCGTCAACGGCTTCTTCGTCGCGGCGTTCGCGCTCGTCGTCGGCGGACTGATCGTCGGCATCCACGTCCCGCCCTCGTCCGTCGCGCCGCTCGCGCTCGCGACGGCGATCTGCGCCTTCTCGTGCACAGGGCTCGGCCTCCTCGGCGCGGCGTTCGGCCTCCTGATGCGCGAGCAAGCGGTGCTCGCCAACGTGATGTTCGGGTTCCTGCTCATCTTCACCGGGGCGAACGTCCCGGTCTCGGCGCTCCCCGGCTGGATGCAGTCCGTGTCGGAGGTCCTCCCGTTCACCCACGGGATCGAGGCGGCGCGGGAGATCGCGGACGGCGCGCCGCTCGCCGACGTCGCCGACCTCCTCGCAACGGAGATCGCGATCGGTGTGGTGTTCGGCACGGTCGGCTACGTCCTGATCCGCGGCGCGGAGCGGCTCAGCCTCCGCCACGCGACGCTCGACCGCGCGTGATCCAGGGCTTACAGAGGGCTTACGTCCGAGCAGCGGTTCGCTAACGCCGCTCTGTGACGATCGGGCGGTGAAGGCTCTCTTGGGGATGGCCACGGCGTGCGCTGCGGCGCTCGCACTCGCTGCGCCCGCCCTCGCCGCGGACCGCGTCATCGAGCGGGGCATCGTCCAGTCCGTCGGCCCCTCGGCCGTCGTCCTGCGCGCGCTGGACGGCACGGACGTCACGGTGCCCGTCGGCCCCGCCACGCGCGTCCGCCTCAACGGCCGGGCTGCCGCCCTCGCCGCGGTCTCGCCGGGCCTCGTTGCGGAGGCGGTCCGCGTCGGCTCCGGGACGGCAGTCGCGCTCCGCGCGTTCGGACGAGCCTCGGGGCGGGTCGAGCGCGGCCGGCTCGTGCGCGTCCTGCCCCGCGCGCTCGTTCTCCGTCGAGGGCCTGGTGACACGGTTCGAGTCCGCATCTCCGGGCGAACGGTCGTCTGGCGCGGGACGCGGACCGCCGACGCCGCGCTGCTCCGGCGGGGCATGCAGGTGATGGCGGTGCTCTCGCCCGCCGGGGCGGCCCGGGTCATCCTCGTCCAGGGTGGTGGTCGACACGGCCCGTGAGGGGACGATCGTGCTCGTCGAGGACGAGGAGGACATCGCCTCGCTCGTCCGTGCCTACCTCGAGCGCGACGGCTTCCGGGTCGTGTGGGCGACCCGCGGGACGGAGGGGCTGCAGGCGCTCGAGCGCCATGACGCGCGACTCGCGATCCTCGATCTGCAGCTGCCAGACACGGACGGGCTCGACGTCTGCCGCGCGATCCGCTCCTGGTCGCGCGTGCCGATCGTGATGCTCACCGCGCGGGACGAGGAGGTCGACCGCGTGACCGGACTCGAGCTCGGCGCCGACGACTACGTGACGAAGCCCTTCTCGCCCCGCGAGCTCGTCGCGCGCGTCCACGCCGTATTGCGGCGGACCGAGCCCGACGCCGGCGACGACGAGCTCGTCGCGGGCGACGTCGTGCTCGACCGGCGGCGACGGTCGGTCACCGTCGCCGGCGAGGACGTCGAGTTGACCGCGCGCGAGTTCGACCTTCTCT
>DATBMH010000071.1:0-14676 GCA_036554945.1 Gaiellaceae bacterium
CGTCTCCGAGAGCACCTCGGCGCCGTCGGGCCCGACCAACCGGTAGACCTTCATCCCTGAGATGAACGGAGCCGGCCCCGAGAATCGTGAGATCCGCGCGCTGCTCTTCGACTTCGACGGCCTGATCGTCGACACGGAGACGCCGTCGTACGCCTCGTGGCAGGAGGTCTACCGGGAGCACGGCCAGGAGCTGCCGCTCGACCGCTGGGCCGCCATCATCGGGACGATCGGCGGCTTCGAGCCCCTGGACTACCTCGAAGAGCTCCACGGCCCCATCGACCGCGAGGCGGTCACGACGCGCCGCCGCGAGCACGAGCTCGAGCTCCTGGAGATCGAGGATCTCCGCCCGGGCATCCTCGACTACCTCGAGGAGGCGCAGCGGCTCGGCCTCAAGAAGGCGATCGTGTCCAGCTCCTCGCGCCAGTGGGTCGATCGCCACCTCGCGCGCCTGGAGCAGGCCGAGCACTTCGACGAGATCGTCACCGCCGACCACGACCCGGAACGGTCGAAGCCGCGGCCGACGCTCTACCTCGAGGCGCTTGCGCGGCTAGGGGTCGGACCCGACGAGGCGGTCGCCTTCGAGGACTCGCCGAACGGCGTGCAGGCGGCGAAGGCCGCCGGGATCTACACGGTCGCCGTGCCGAACGGCGTCACGGTGGCGCTCGGGCTCGGGCACGCCGACCTCGTGCTCGAGTCGCTCGCGGAGCTTCCGCTCCGCGAGCTCCTCGAACATCTGCCACCTAGCGGTTGAACTTCCGGAACTGCGCGATCGAGTACGGCGTGTCCGGCGTCGGCGGCGTCGTGAACCTCGCGTTCACCGCGTAGAGCCGGTTCCCCAACTCGTCGACCGTCGTCGGGACGTCGAAGTCCGGATCGGTCAGGTGCGCGACGACGTCACCCGACCGCAGCCGCCGGCTCAGCTTGACGACGGCGACCTTGTTGTCGCGGTTCTGGACGACGTACAGCGTCCGCCGACCGTCGAGCAGGAGGCCGTCGCCGTTCACGACCGGCTCGTCGAGCGTGATCTCGCGGGCGCGACCCGACCTCGGGTCGACACGGAAGACCTTGCCGACGTTGCTCTGGACGATCACCAGCTTCTTGCCGTCGCGCGTCGCCTCGATGCCGTTCGCGTTGTTCCCCTCGCCGTAGACGATGTCGCCCGTCAGCGGGATCGACCGTGCGTCGTCGTCCTCGCGAGGCTTGTAGCGTCCGTGCTTCCCGTGTCCGCCGCGGCCGTGGCCTTTCGAGCCGTGGCGATGGTCGACCGGCACGCGGTACAGGAACGGCCGCCTCGAGTCGGTGAAGTAGGCGCCGCCCCGCGCGATCGCGACGTCGTTCACGAACGTCGTCGTCTCGGTCGTGAAGCGGTACGTCTTCAGCAGCTCGCCGCTCCTCGCGCTGTAGACGAAGCCGCTGCCGGTCGGGCCGCCGGCGACGTAGAGCTTGCCCTTGTGGTACTCGACGCCGATCGACGCCCGGCCTGCACCACCCGGGTTGATGATCTCGCCCTCGCCGGTCCTGAGGCTGCCGCGGTAGATCGCACCGGTCGGGATCGAGCCGACGTAGAACGTGGCGTCCTTGCCGATGGCGATCCCCTCGGGTCTGAACCCGTTCGGCAGGGCGATCTTCTCGGGCTTGGCCCCTCCGGCCCCGAGTGGAGCCGCGAGCGCGGCGGCAACGACCGCGAGCCAGGCCGTCAGAAGCGTGATGCGTCGCATCTAGGAGTCCCCCCTTGTCGGTCTTCCGGCTTGTCTCGGGTCCCTACGTCCCCCGGACCCCCTCGGATCACACGCCGCTGGCACACTGCGCACCTATGACCAAGATTCAGAAGACAGACGCAGAATGGCGTGCGGAGCTCTCGCCGGAGCAGTACCGGATCCTCCGGCAGAAGGGCACCGAGGCGCCGTTCACGGGCGAGTACGACCACACCTTCGAGCCGGGCACGTACCAGTGCGCGGGCTGTGGCGCCGAGCTGTTCGAGTCGGACACGAAGTACGACTCGGGCTGCGGCTGGCCGGCCTTCTACGCACCGGCGGCGGAGGACGCGGTCGAGGAGGAGCGCGACACGAGCCACGGGATGGTTCGGACCGAGGTCCTGTGCGCGCGCTGCGGCGGCCACCTCGGACACGTCTTCCCGGACGGGCCGCACCCGACCGGGCAGCGCTACTGCATCAACTCCGCGGCCCTGAAGCTCGAAGAGCGCTAGCGGCTTGCGGGCCGTTCGGATCACGCGGCACGGCGGCCCCGAGGTGCTCGAGGTCGTCGACATCGATCCGCCCGAGACCGCGCCGGGCCGCCTGCTGGTGGACGTCGCCGCCGTCGGGGTCAACTTCCGCGACGTCTACGAACGCGAGGGCGCCTACGGCGGCACCCTTCCGGCGGTCATCGGCGTCGAGGCCGCCGGCGCCGTCCGTGAGGTGGGCGTGTACGCCGGGGACTTCGAGCCGGGCGACCGTGTGGCGTGGATCGGCGCCCCTGGGAGCTACGCGGAGCAGGTGTCCGTGGACGCTGCGAAGGCGGTCCCCGTGCCGGATGCGGTCGGCGACGAGGTCGCGGCGGCCGCGCTGCTCCAGGGCATCACCGCCCAGTACCTCACCACCGCGACGCACGAGGTCGCGCCCGGCGAGGACGTGCTGATCCACGCCGCGGCCGGCGGCCTCGGCCTTCTGCTCACACAGGTCGTGACCATGCTCGGCGGCCGGGTGATCGCCACCACGTCGACCGACGAGAAGGCAGCGCTCGCGCGGGAGGCCGGCGCTGCCGAGGTGATCGGCTACGAGGGCGTCGCCGAGCGGGTCAAGGAGCTGACCGACGGACGCGGCGTCGACGTCGTCTACGACGGCGTGGGCGCGGCGACCTTCGACGAGAGCCTGGCGGCGCTGCGCCCGCGCGGCACGCTCGTCCTCGTCGGCGCCGCGAGCGGGCCGGTGCCCCCGTTCGACCCCATGCGCCTCGAGGGCGGCGGGTCGCTGTACCTGACCCGTCCGGGGCTCCGCTTCTACACGGCCGACCGCGAGGAGCTGCTCCGGCGTGCCCAGGACGTCTTCGGCTGGACCGCGGAGGGCAAGCTCGACGTCAGGATCGGCGCGCGCTACGACCTCGCCGAGGCGAGACGGGCGCACGAGGAGCTCGAGAGCCGCCGGACGACCGGCAAGCTGCTGCTCCTGCCCTAGGAGGGGATCGTGTACTCGATGTCGCGGACGTCGAGGCCGAGCGACGACGCGATCTTGATCCCGTCCTCGATCTCCGCCTTCAGCCGCGCGATGTCGTGGGCGCGCATGGCGCTCGTGATGAACGCGCGCTCCTTGGGCCGCCAGAGGACGTGGTCGGCGAAGATCGGGAGCATCTTGCTCGCGCCCTTGATCATCTTGTCCTTCGTCGGCTTGGAGGCCGTCCGCAGCAGCACCCGCTCGTAGGCCATCCCGGAGCTGTGGTGGATGCCGTCGTCGATCGTCAGGCGCTTGCAGAGGTCGGCGAGCACGGTGCCGGGCGCCGAGCGGGCGATCAGCCGGAAGCGCGGGATGATCATCCGCTCGAAGAACACCTGCATCAGGAAGACCTTCTCCTCGAGCGAGTCGAGCCCCAGGAAGATCTGCGCGAGCTTGTCGAGGTGCGGGTCCCGCTCGGTGGGCCCTCCTGCCGCCCCGACGAGCTTCAGCCAGGCCTCGACGTGGCGCGCCTCGTCCTGCGCCATCGTCGAGTAGTAGAGCTTCGCGTCGTGGTGCCGCGCCATCTCGAGGAGCTGCGCGGCCATCTCGACGGCGAGTGAGTCCGCCTGGAGCTGCTGGGTGATGACCGACCGCCAGATCCCGCGCCGCTTCTCGACCCGCTGCGGCGCGCCCGTTGTCTCGGGGATCGGCGGCAGGTCGTTCCACGGCATGTCCTTGACCTGCCACTCCTGCTTCTTGGCGAGCTCGTAGTAGCGGTAGACCTCGGGCGCGGTCCCTGCCGGCTCCGGCCCGTCTGTCGCGGTCTGGGCTTGCTCGACGGTGGCCATCGGTCGGATCCTAGAGCCTAGGGCTCCGCCGGCCCACCGAGCTCGAAGACGTGCACCTTCTCTCCCTTGAACAGGCGCTTCGCCGGATCCCAGGGGAAGAAGATCACGACGCCGAACTCGACGCGCTCTCCCGTCGCCGTGTAGTCGAGCCAGTCGCGCTCGTGCGTCCCGGTCACGCGGGCCTCCTCGCAGACGCCCTGCGGCCCGACGACGATGTCCGTCAGCTGGAAGTCGATGTCGGGGAAGCCGGTGAGCAGCCCGGTGTAGAACCGGGTCGCGCCCTCGTGGCCCTCCCACCGGTGCGGCGTTCCCGCGATCTCGTAGACGCAGTCGTCCGTCAGGGTCGCGAGGAGCCCCGCGATGTCGCGGTTGTCCTCGGCGATCGAGTGGCTCTTCCAGAGCTCGAGGACAGCCTCGACCTCTGCGGGGTCGATCTCGCGCTTGAGCAGCTCGCGGACATCCATGCGCGTCAATACTCTCAGTCTGTGAGCCATCTCAGCGCCGTCAGGGCCCGAAACCGCCGGACGCTCGCGCTCGTGCTGGCGCTGACCGTCGCGATCACGGTCGTCGAGGTGGTCGGCGGGATCCTGACCGGCAGCCTCGCGCTCCTCGCGGACGCGGTGCACATGCTCTCGGACAACCTCGCCCTGGGGCTCGCGCTGGCCGCCGTCTGGCTCGCCGGGCGGCCGAGCACGCCGCAGCGGAGCTTCGGCTACCAGCGGGCCGAGGTGATCGCGGCACTCGTGAACGGCCTGATCCTCGTCGGCCTCGCGGTCTGGATCTTCGTCGAGGCCTGGCGGCGGCTGAGCGACCCGCCGGAGGTCCTCGGCGGCTGGATGCTCGCGGTCGCCCTCGTCGGGCTCGCCGCCAACCTCGTGGCGGCCGGCCTGCTGGCGAGGACCGCGCACTCGAGCCTCAACATGCAGGCGGCGCTGCGCCACGTCATCGCGGACGCGCTGGGATCGGCAGGCGTCGTGGCAGCGGCGATCGTCCTGCTCACGACCGGCTGGGAGTACGCCGACCCCGCGGTCGGCGCGCTCATCGGCGTGCTCGTGCTCGCGAGCTCCTGGTCGGTGCTGCGCGACTCGGTGCACATCCTCCTCGAGGGGACGCCGAAGGGGATCGACGCCGGCGACCTGGGCCGGCGCATGTCGTCGATGGACGGCGTCGTCGACGTCCACGATCTCCACGTCTGGACGATCACGTCCGGGTTCGTGTCGCTCTCGGCCCACGTTCTCGTCGAGCCCGGCGACGACTGCCACGCGCGCCGGCGCGACCTCGAGCGCATGCTGGCGGACGAGTACGGCATCGAGCACACGACGCTCCAGGTCGACCACGCGCGGGCGGCGAGCAGCGTCGTCTCGATCAGGCGGTCCGGGGCATGAGCCGGGACGAGAGCAAGGAGGAACGGCTCGACCGCGAGCTGATCGAGCTCCTCAACGAGCTTCGGGTCGTGCTCCCCGGCGTCCAGGTGCTGTTCGCGTTTCTCCTGACGGTGCCGTTCACGAACCAGTTCCGCCGGATCACCCACGAGCAGGAGATCGTCTTCTTCGTCACCTTCCTGCTCACGGCGGTCGCGACCGTGCTCCTGATCTCGCCGTCCGCCTACCACCGCCTCCGCTGGCGGCAGCGGGACAAGGAGCAGATGCTGCAGACGGCCAACCGCCTGGCGATCGCGGGGATGGCCTTCCTCGCCGCGGCGCTGACCGGCGCGGTCTACCTCCTGACCGATCTGCTGTTCGAGTCGGCCGCGGTGGTCTACTCGGTGACCGCCGCGGCCGCTCTCACGATCCTCTGGTTCTGGTACGGCCTCGCGCTCACGCGGGCCGCCGACGCCGACTAGCCCTGGTGCATGGGGGCCTCGGCCCCGGGAACGTGCAGCAGGTTCTCGACGTCCTGGACGCCGTGGACGGTCCGCGCGCGCTCCTCGAGGTCGCGGATCATCTCCGGCCCGTCGACCTCGCCGCGCAGGACGATCTTGCCGTTCTCGGCGTTCACGTTGATCTGACCCTTCGGGACCTCCTCGTCCCGGAAGAGCTCGCTCTCGACCTGCCGCGCGAGCGTGACGTCGTCGGGCTGCGGCCGCGGGCCCTCCTCGGCGCGCGTCTCCAGTTCCTTGAGGCGGCCCAGCACCTTGTCGCGGCGCCGGCGACCGTGCTCGGGATGGAAGAAGTACGTCAGCGCGGCGCCCAGGCCGACGATCGCGAGCAGTTTTCTCATGGCGGCTCCCTCTTTTCGCTCTCGTTTCGGGTTCGCGTGAGCCTACCCCGTCACGAGGCGGGGGGAAACGCAGGAGGTGTCGAGCCGGCTAGTCGCCCCAGTCGAAGTCGCGGGACCGGCCCCAGAGGCCGTCCTCGTCGTGCGCGGCGACCGCTGCTTCCTCGGTGCGGACGTCCGTCGGCGCCGAATCGACTCCGGGCTGACCGTCGAGCGTGTCCTCGATCCGCGCCTGCTCCTCCGTCTTGAAGAGCGGGTGGTTCTCGAAGGGGTCCTCGACGCGATAGCTGTCGATGGGCATGTTCCCCTCGAGGTCGGCGTTCTTCCGCTTCAGCTCGAGGTGATCCTGAATCACGTTGGCGAACAGTGAAGGTGTCTCTACGGGCATCGATCCTCCGTCATTTCCAGGCCAGTTGTTGCTCGGCGGGGGATTGTAACGGGGAGAAATCGTCTTCGTAGCCTACGAGGCGCGCGGGACGGCACTCGGGCCCGAGACGACCACCCGGTCCTTGCCGGTGCGCTTGGCCTCGTAGAGCGCCGCGTCGGCGGCGGCCACGAGCTTGCTCTGGCCGGTCACGAGCGGGAACGATGCGACGCCGAAGCTCGCCGTGACCGAGATCTCCTCGCCGTCGGGCGCGATCAGCCGCTGCTCCGCGAGGGTGCCGCGGATGCGCTCGGCGAGCCTGCGCCCGCCCTCGAGATCGGTCCCGGGCAGGAGCAGCGCGAACTCCTCGCCGCCCCAGCGGCCGGCGAGGTCGATCTCGCGGACGCTCTGCTGGAGCGTCTCGGCGAACGCCCGGAGCACGTCGTCTCCTGTCGGATGGCCCCAGCGGTCGTTGATCCGCTTGAAGTCGTCGATGTCGGCCAGGACGAGCGTCAGCGGCTCCTCGAAGCGCGTGGCCCTGGCAAGCTCCTTCTCCAGCGCCGCGGTGCACAGGCGGCGGTTCGCGAGGCCGGTGAGGCTGTCCACGAGCGCCTGCTGCTCCACGGTGCGGTGCTGCCGTGCGTTGTCGAGGGCGATCACGGCGTGGCCGACGAGCCAGCCGGCGCTCTCGCGCTGGTCGGACGTGAACTCCTCGCCGTACAGGACGAGCGTGCCGAAGTTCTCGCGGCCGCTGCCGAGCGGGAACTCGAGCTTCACGGGCGCGCGGTCGCCGCCGTTCGCGATCAGCACGACGCCGCCGTCCGTGAGCTCGCCGCGTGTGGCACCGGTCGCCTGCACGGCGGTCTCGACGATCACCCGCAGGAGCTGGTCGATGTCGTGCGTGGCCGCCAGGGCTTCGCCGAAGCGGAGCGTCGTCTCGCGAAGGCGGCGCCGCTCCTCCTCGAGCTCGTGCATCCGGGCCTCGAGCTGGTCGGCCATCTGGTTGAACGCGGAGGCGAGCGACGCGAACTCGTCACGGCCACGGACGTGCACCCGGTCGCCGAAGCGCCCGCGCGAGATCCCTCTCGCGGCATCGGCCAGCCGGCCGAGGGTGCCGACGATCGAGCGGCCCTGGATGTACGCGACGGCGGCGATCAGCAGCAGCGCGGCGAGCATCGCGAGGAAGAGGCGCGAGCGGAGCCAGCCGACCGACTCGTCGATCCGCGCCTGCGGCGCCATGACGACGAGCGCGGTGTTCCGGGGCTCGGAGAGGCTATGGGAGGCGAGCGCGCGGAAGCGGCGGCCGGACACCTCGACCTCGCCGGGCTCCGCGGGCGTGCGCATCGTCCCCTTCAGCGGGCTCGACGCGGCCAGCACGCGGCCGCCCTCGACGAAGACGACCTCGCCGTCGGAGGGCAGCCCGGCGCGCTGCCGGACATCCTGGGCGAGCTTCCGGTCGATCGGGACGGGCGCGATCACACGGCCGAGCCGGCCCTCGCGTCCGACGACGTTGACGGCGCGGACCACGGCGGGGCGCTCGATCGTCCCGATGGGGCGCGCACCCCGCGGCTCCACGCGGACGCCGTAGCGGCCGGCGAGGGCGCTGAGCTTCTTGCGGTTCTTCTTGGCGAGCGCGCGCTGGAAGGCGGGATCGCGGGCGAGCAGCGTCGCGTCGCGCTCGGCCTGGGCGACCTCGTCGACGAACGCCGCCTGCGCGGCCCGGACGCTGGTCTCCAGCTTCCCGTCCACGCGACGCATCTCGTTGTTGTCGGTCACCGCCTCCAACCCGCTGAACGCGGCCGCAAACGGCAGCAGCGCGATCAGCGAGAAGTACGCGACGAGCTTGAGTTTGAAGCTCCCCATTCGATTCCCCTCAAGACACCCCTGTCTTCTACCGATACGTCCTGTGGGAGTAGTCGGCATCGAGGGGGTTGAACATGAGGGGGGCTTTGATTCACGTAACAACCGGCTTATTGCTGGGGCTTGCGCTTGCCGGGCTGATCCACGCCCCGTCCGAGGTCGTGGCGCAGCAGGAAGCGCGCGCACCGGTCGTGCGGCCGAAGCCCGGCGCAGCCGGACCGTGGATCGACGAGCACACCATCCGCCTCTCCCCCGGGCTCGAGCGCGCGCTCGAGCAGGATCGCCTGCGCCGGCTCGCGCCGCCGCCGGCGTTCCAGCCGCCGACCCTCCCGCCGCCTCCCACGCCGATCGCGATCCCCGCGACGCCCCCTCCGCCCGCCGCAGCTCCTCCGGCGGCGCCCGATCCTGCTCCCGTGTCCACCCCCCGCCGGCCGCTGCCCGAGCCCGAGCCGGTCGCGCAGCCGCCTGCTCCGGCCCCGCCTCCCCCGCCTCCACCCCCGCCGCCTCCGCCCGCACCGGAGCCTGCTCCGCAGCCGACGAAGACGGTCGCCTCGGCGCCGAAGCCCTCCACGCCCAGCACGTCGTCGAAGAGATCCGACGACGACGATGACGACCGCCGCGGCAAGCGGTCAAAGTGGCGCGAGCACGGCAAGAAGGACAGGAAGACGTCCGAGCGCACGGCGTACACCCCGGAGCGTCACGAGGAGAAGAGCTCAGACCACCGTGACCGCCGGCGCGACGACGACCGTCGAGACGAAGACCGTGACCGTGACCGCGACCGCGACCACCGCTGGAAGCACGACGACCGCGACCGCCACGACCGTGATCGGGACCGTGACCGCGGCGACGACCACGACCGGGATCACGACCGCGACGGCGGCCGCCATCGCCACGACGACGATGACGACGACTAGGATCCCGGCGTGCTCCGCACCAGGTATCTCGCCGCCAGGCAGCTAGGCCCCGTCACCATCGCGCTGACCGCGTGGGACATCTGGCGGCGGATCCCCAAGGAGCACCGCCGGCGCATCGTTCGCGAGGCGCGGAGGCACGCACCGACCGTGGCCCGGTACGCGGCCCGCCAGGTCCGTCAGGCGCGCGAGTTCCGCGCGAACTGGGACCGGCCGAAGCCCTAGGAGGGCTCGGCGGAATATCGCTCGTTGCCTGCGCGGCCTGGCGGCGCAGCCGGTATTGCGCCGAGCCCTCCTTACTCAGCCGAAGACGCTCTGGACGATCCGGTCCTGCTCGCGCACGTGCGCGGTGGGATAGCCCTCGCTCGGGCTCGCGCGCCACGGGCGGCCCGCGTAGATGAGCGGAACGCGGCCCGCGATCGCCTCCTCCAGCCGGTGCCGGATCGCGCGCCAGGAGCCCATGTTCTGCGGCTCCTCCTGTGCCCAGACGACCTCCTGCAGCGACGGGTACGCGGAGACGAGCCTCGTGGCCGGGTCGACCGGGAACGGATACAGCTGCTCGATCCGCGCCACCGCCACCTCCGGATGCCGGCCCCGGAGGTCGTGGCCGACGATGTCGTAGAAGAGCTTCCCGGAGGTCAGGACGAGCCGGCGCACGCGATCGTGCGGCATGGAGTCGTCGAGCACGGGCTCGAAGCGGCCCTCGGCGAGCTGCTCGAGCCTCGCCGACGAGTCCTTGAGCCGTAGAAGGCCTTTCGGGGTCATGACGATCAGCGGCCGGGCGCTCGGGTCGAGCGCCTGGCGTCGCAGCAGGTGGAAGTACTGCGCCGAGGTGCTCGGAATCGCGATCCGGACGTTCTCCTGCGCGGCGAGCTGCAGGAACCGCTCCAGGCGCGCGCTCGAGTGCTCCGGGCCGTTGCCCTCGTAGCCGTGCGGGAGGAGCAGGCTCAGACGTGAGGTCTGGCTCCACTTCGAGAGGCCCGAGACGAGGAACTGGTCGACGACGATCTGCGCGCCGTTGACGAAGTCGCCGTACTGCGCCTCCCAGAGGACGAGCGCCTCGGGCGCGCCGACCGAGTAGCCGTACTCGAACCCGAGGGTTGCGTACTCCGAGAGCGGCGAGTTGAAGACCTCGAACGACGCCGAGCCCTCGTCGAGGCTCGTCATCGGCTTGTACTGCTCGCCGGTGCCGGGGTCGTGGAGCACCAGGTGGCGCTGCGCGAACGTGCCACGCTCGGTGTCCTGGCCGGTCAGGCGGACGGGGATCCCCTCCACGAGCAGGCTCGCGAAGGCCAGCGCCTCGGCGTGGCCCCAGTCGATCTCGCCGGTCTCGAGCCGCTCGCGGCGCCGCTCGAGCTGCTTCAGGAGCTTCGGGTGGACCGTGAAGCGCTCGGGGACCTCGAGCAGCTCCTCGTTCAGGCTGCGGAGGCGGTCGGCGGGCACGGCGGTCGAGACCTCGGCCCCGTCCGTCGGCGGCGTCCGCTCCGGGAGCACCGGCGTCTCGATGCCCTCGAACGACGCCTTGAGCGCCTCGTGCGCCGCCTTCAGGCTCTGCTCGACGTCACGCGCGAGCTGGTCGGCCTCCTCCTGCGTGACGACGCCGTCCTCGACGAGAGCGGCCGCGTACTGCTCGCGGACGCTGGGGTGGTTCTTGATCCGCTCGGCCATGAGCGGTTGCGTGTAGGCCGGCTCGTCGCCCTCGTTGTGGCCGTGGCGCCGGTAGCCGATGAGGTCGATCACGACGTCCCGCCCGAAGCGGCGGCGGAAGCCGAGCGCGAGGCGGATCGACGCCACGGCGGCCTCGGGGTCGTCGGCGTTCACGTGGATGATCGGGACGTCGAAGCCCTTCGCGAGGTCGCTCGAGTAGCGCGTAGAGCGGCCGTCGGCCGGATCGGTCGTGAACCCGACCTGGTTGTTGCCGATGATGTGGAGCGTCCCGCCGGTCGAGTAGCCGCCGAGCGCCTGGAGGTTCAGCGTCTCCGCGACCACGCCCTGGCCCGGGAACGACGCGTCGCCGTGGATCAGGATCGGCAGCGCGACGCGCGCGTCGTGGGCGCCGGTCGGCGTCGAGCGGTCGGTCTGCTCGCTGCGCGTGAGGCCCTCGACGACCGGGTCGACGGCCTCGAGATGGCTCGGGTTCGCTGCGAGGCTGACAGTGATGTCGCCGGCAGCCGTCTTGCGCCTGCCCTCGGCGCCCAGGTGGTACTTCACGTCGCCGCTGGCGCCGGCGGGCTGGTTGGAGATCGCAGCAAGGTTCCGCTCGCCCTCGAACTCGCGCAGGATGACCTCGTACGGCCGCCCCACGAGGTGTGCCAGGACGTTGAGCCGGCCGCGGTGGGCCATGCCCGTCACGACCTCGTGGGCACCGTCCTCGGCGGCGAGCTCGAGCGCGAGGTCGAGCATCGGGACCATGACGTCGAGGCCCTCGATGGAGAACTGCTTCTGGCCGAGGAACGCCCGGCGGAGGTAGCGCTCGAGCCCCTCGACCTCGGACAGGCGCGCGAGCAGGCGCCGCTTGTCCTCGGCCGGCAGCGGCTGCCGGTACGTGCCGGACTCGATCGCCTGGCGCAGCCAGACGCGTTCCTGGTGATCGGAGATGTGCTCGATCTCGTAGGCGCTCGTGCCGCAGTACGTCTCCTGCAGCTTCGGCAGGACGTCGGCCAGTGTCTCGCCCGGAACGTGCACGCGAAGGAGCCGCGCCGGGATCCGGCGCTGGAGGTCCTCGTTCAGCGGCGGCACGAGGCGCTCGGGCTCGAGCGCCGGGTCGCCGACGGGCTCGGAGCCGAGGGGGTCGAGCCGCGCTGCAAGATGGCCGTGGGTCCGGTGGGCCTTCACGAGCGCCGCTCCCGCCGCGACGCCGGCGAGCAGCGTCTCGTCGACAGCCTCGGGCGCCTCCGGGGCCGGAACGGCGGCGGGCGGCGGGGCGGGCGGCGCCTCGGCCTGCGCGCCGTTGCCGTCCTCGCGGAGCAGCTCGAGCAGGCGCGCGACGCCCGGATGCTCGCGCAGCAGCGTGCTGTCGCCCTCGAAGAGCTCGCGCCACTCCGCGGGCACGCCTTCGGGGTTCTCGAGGTACTCCTCGAGAACCGCGCGCGCGTATCCGGCGTTGAGCCCGTCGACCTCAGCCACGATGCCTCTCAGTTCTTTGTAGCAGCGAGCTTTCCCCTGCGCGCGGCCGGGCTACCAGAGCGGCCGGTTCGTCAGCACGCTGACGATCATCCCCGTGAGCCAGGAGGCGCCGGTGATCGCGACCGCGGCCGTCGCGAGGTTCTTGCTCCTGCCGCTCGCCATGGCCGCCGAGACGAGTGCGATGAAGAGCGCCGTCAGGCCGGTCGTGACCGGCCGCTGCGCGATCCCGACGATGCCCGCGAAGATCGCAAGCGCCGCCAGGAAGCCCGCGATCGTCTCGGTGGAGCCGCCGCCTTCCGCGACCGGGGTCGTGCTCACCGGACCCCCACCCGCAGGGATTTCCGCGCCGGGCGACCGTCGCCGTGCGGCCCGCCCCTCCGCGGCCGCCGCGGCCGGTGCGGACGCGGCCCACCGGGTGGATCGCCCTCGGCCGGCACGGGCAGGACGGCAGGCTCGGGCGGTCTCGGCTCGGCTCGGACAGCCCACCAGACGACGCCGATGAGGTACAGGATCGGCAGCTTCAGGACGAGCATCAGAAAGACGATCTCGACCAAGACCCGACCATTCTAGGGACGATCCCTGGTTCGGAGGCAGGAACTCAGCCGTTTTTCACCGTAAACT
Source organism: Gaiellaceae bacterium (assembly GCA_036554945.1). Lineage (GTDB taxonomy): Bacteria > Actinomycetota > Thermoleophilia > Gaiellales > Gaiellaceae > JACDAN01. The sequence goes on from DATBMH010000071.1 coordinate 13,097, forward strand.
CCGGTTAGGACACGACGCGTGGGCACTGCGGTCCAGACAGTCAATTACGTCAACGTCGTCGTGTTCGGCGTCCTGGCAGTCGTGTCGCTTCGGTTGTGGATGCGGGGCCGCGGCGGCCCGGCGTTCTGGGCGGCGTTGAGCTTCGGCGCGGTCGGGATCGTCGTCCTGGACGGGCTCGTCCTGCCGGACGACCCGGCGAACGACTTCCAGGAGATCGTCCAGCGCGTCAACATCGGGCTGCTGGTCCTCTTCCCGTACCTCCTCTACCGGTTCACGACGACCTTCGAGCGGGCCCCCGGCGGGCTCGAGCGCTTCCTGGGCGTGATGACGGTCGTCGTCCTCGCGTGGACGTTCCTGCTGCCGGACTTCCCCGAGGAGGGCGACGAGCAGACGCTGGGGTTCCGCCTGTACGTGGTCGCGTTCCTCTTCCACTGGACGGCGCTCTCGATCATCTCGGCCGTCCGGCTCTGGCGCGCCGGCCGGGGACAGCCGAGCGTCGCGCAGCGGCGGATGCGCCTCCTCGCCGCCGCCTGCGCGCTCGTCACCGCCGCGATCCTGCTCGCCGGGCTGTCGCCGGGTGAGGACTCGCCGGTCTCGCTCCTGATCGGGCTGCTCGCGTCCGCCAGCGGCGTCGCGTTCCTCCTCGGGCTGGCGCCGCCCGCCGCGCTCCGGCTCCTCTGGCGCCGGCCGGAGACGGCCCGTGTCCAGGCGGCGATCGCGGGGTTGATGGGCGCACGGACGCCCGCGGACGTCACCGACAACGTCCTCCCGCCGATGCTCAGCATCGTGGGGGCGGGCGCGATCGAGCTCCGCGACGAGCGCGGCGCTCTCGTCGGCTCGTTCACGGCGCCCGATGCCCACGACCTCGACACCACCGAGACGCTCACGGTGCCGCTCCCGAACGGGTCGCTCCAGGTGTGGACGAGCAGGTACGCACCGTTCTTCGGCAACGAGGAGTTCGCCCTCCTGCGGACGCTCGGCGCGCTCGCCCAGCTCGCGCTCGACCGCGCGAGGCTGTTCGGGCAGGAGCAGGAGGCGCGGCTCGCGCTCGAGCAGGCGGACGAGCTGAAGAGCAACTTCGTCGCCCTCGCGGCGCACGAGCTCCGCACGCCCGTCGCCGTCATCCACGGCGTGATCGAGACGATCGACCGGCGCGGCGACGAGATCGCCGCCGAGCAGCGCAACGAGCTCGAGGACACGCTCCGCGCGCAGACGATCCGGCTCAAGCTGCTCGTCGAGCAGCTGCTCGACCTCTCACGCCTCGACGCGCACGCGGTCCCCATCGAGCCGCAGCGGTTCGCGGTGCGGCCGCGGGTCGAGGAGATCGTCCGCATCGCAGCCGGCGACCGTTCGCGCGAGGTCTCGGTGCAGGTCGCCGCGGATCTCCAGGCGTCGGTGGATCCGACGGCGTTCGACCGGATCCTCTCGAACCTCGTCACGAACGCGCTGCGCTACGGCAAGCCGCCGGTGATCGTGTACGCGCGCCAGGTGGACGGACGGCTCGAGGTCGCGGTCGAGGATCGCGGCGAAGGCGTCCCCAGCGAGTTCGTCCCCGCACTGTTCGAGCGCTTCAGCCGCAG
>DATBMH010000099.1:0-16596 GCA_036554945.1 Gaiellaceae bacterium
GGCGGGTCCTGAACGTGTTCGCCCAGATCCGCCGGCTGGACCGCGAGCTGGGCGAGCTCGAGGCCTCGCGGAACCGCGCCCGGAAGGAGTCGACGATCAAGGCCATCCAGGAGTGGATGGCCCAGAACCACCAAGACCGGGTGCGTCTCCTGGGCGACCTGCCCCTCAAGCCGATGGTCGTCGACCGCTGGGTGGGGCGCCTCCGCACCCTGGCCCAGGAGCTCGCCGGCCTCCAGAAGCGGATCGAGGGGACGGCCGACAAGGCGTCGAAGGGCGAGCTCCGGAAGCGGAGCCGGGCGATCGAGACGGAGCTGGGGCTGGCGCCCAAGCGCGCGGTGGCCGTCATGCGCGATCTCGACGCGGGCGAGTTCGAGGTGCGCCAGGCGAAGAAGGCGCTCATGGAGGCGAACCTGCGCCTGGTGGTCTCGATCGCCAAGCGGTACCTGAACCACGACATGCCGCTGCTCGACCTCATCCAGGAAGGGAACATCGGCCTCATGAAGGCCGTGGACCGGTTCAAGTACCGGCGCGGGTTCAAGTTCTCGACGTACGCGACCTGGTGGATCCGCCAGGCCTGCCAGCGCGCGGTCGCGAACCAGTCCGCCACGATCCGCATCCCGGTCCACGTGCAGGAGCGCCGGCAGAAGCTCCGCCGGGCCCGGCAGCGGCTCGAGGCCAAGCACGGCCGTGCCCCGACCGTCGAGGAGCTCGCCGAGGCGGCCCAGCTGAAGCTGAGCCACGCCCACGAGGCGCTCGACGCCGTCGAGGCGTCCGTGTCCCTGAACCAGGCGATCGGCGACGGCGACCAGGAGTTCGGCGACCTCTTCGCCGACTCGACCGCCGACGACCCGATCGAGCTCGCCGACATCTCGCTCGAGCGGCAGCGCCTCCGCGAGGCGCTCAACGAGCTGGACGAGCGCGAGCGGCGGGTGCTGGAGCTTCGCTTCGGCCTCGACGAGGCCGAGGAGGCGCGCAGCCTCGAGGACATCGGCCGGGAGCTCGGCTTCACGCGCGAGCGGATCCGGCAGATCGAGACCGGTGCGCTCCAGCGCCTCGAGCGGCTGCTCGAGGGCGACCTCGCGATCGCCTCGTAACCCCTAGCCAGGCGCCGTTCAGTCCTTGGGCGGCGCCTGGATCTCCGTCTCCGCCGGCTCTCCCCGCCGGAGCTCGCGGCTCCGCTCGGCCTCCGAGTTCACCTCGGCGCCGAAGAGCAGGGCCAGGCCGCTGATCCAGAGCCAGGTGAGCATGATGATCACGGCGGCGAGCGAGCCCCACGCCTTGTTGTACGAGGCGAACTGGCTGACGTAGAGCGCGAAGCCGCCGGACGCGAGCAGCCAGACGACGACGCTGATCGTCGTCCCGAACGTCAGGAACCGCCAACGTGGGTGGTCGACGTTCGGCCCGAGGTAGAGGATCGTCGCGAAGGCGACGAGCAGGCCGAAGATCAGGATCGGCCACTGCGCCGTCCACCACAGCCACTGGACGACGTCTTCGAGCCCGACGGCGTCGCCGACCCAGCCCGAGAGGTGCGGGCCGAGGACGAGCAGGCCGAACGCCAGCGCGAACGCGATCAGCATCAGCACGACCATCACGAGCGCGGTCAGGCGCCGCTTGACGAAGCCCCGGGTCTCTTCACGGTCGTAGGCCGTGTTGAGCGCCCACATCAGCGTCTCCATGGCGCCGGTCAGCGTCCAGAGGGCGAGGATCGACCCGAGGACGATGAACGCGAGCCCGGAGTTCGACTGCGCCTCGGTCACGCGGATCAGCGAGTCCTCGATGAGGTCGAGCGCCTCCCCGGGGACGATCCCCTGGAGCCGCTGGACGATCTCGCCGACCGCGTCCTCGTCCGCAGTGAGGCTGAAGACGCCGACGGCGATCAACAGGACGGAGGGGAGCGCCAGGAAGGCGTAGTACGCGAGCGCGGCCGCGAGGTTCGGGATGTGGTCGTCCCTGGCGTCCTTGACGGCCCTGATCAGCACCGCGAGGTAGTCGCGGAATGAGAGGTCGTGGGGTTCCGGGTCGGCGAGCCTGGGCTCGTCGTGCTCGGGCTGCGGCTCGGTCCTGGATTCGGGCTGCGCGTCGCTCACTCCGCCGGGTTCTTCCCGATTGGCGGAGGATCAAGCAGGGCTACGGCTCGGGCTCTTCCTCCGGCGACGGAGCCGGCGGGAGCTGGGCGTACTCCTCCTCCATTCCCTCCGGAGGAGGCCAGGGAAGCCCCGCGGCCTCGGCCGCAGCCTGAAGCGCCTTGCGCGCCTCCTTGCGCTCCGCCTTCCGCTCGCGCTTCTCGGCACGCTGCCGCTCGCGCTGCATCTTTCCGAACGTCTGTCGTTTCTTGGCCAATTTGCCGCCCTTCTTTCACCGCACCGTAACCAGTACGGCCGGACGGCGGGAGCCGGAAGCGACATTGCTGCAAGCGAGCTCGCCGTGAAGAATCACGTCGATGGCCGAACAGGACGAAGCGCTTCGTGTCCGTTGCTTCCTTGCACTCGACGCGCTTCGTGCCCGATACGGAGACGATCTGCCCTTCGTCGGCGCACTCAGCGACGGCTTCGTCGTCTCTGGCAAACGCGTTCCCTTCCTGAACAGACAGAAGGGGATCTATCGCTCTGCGCTTCAGCGAGGACCGGCCGCTCTCTCGATCCAGACGTCGTTCAAAGGCGGTCCTTACGACGACGTCGAGACCGACGACGGTTTTCTCTACGCCTACCGCTCGGGGCCCGTAGACCAAGCGGACAACCGCGCGCTCAGAGCGGCCTACGCGCTCCAGACGCCGCTTGCGTATTTTCGATCGACGCGACCCGGCTGGTACCGCGTGGAGTATCCCTGCTTCGTCGAAGGCGATGATCCGAGCATGCGGCGAGTGCTGATCACTCCGGGCCGCATGACCGGCACGCTCGAGGATCCCGAGCCTGCGCCGATCGCGATTGGCACCGAGCGTAGCTACGCGGTTCGGGAGATGCGCGTCAGACAGCATCAGGGACGGTTTCGAGCTCTTGTTCTCCAGGCGTATCGGGACCGTTGCGCGATCTGCAGGCTTCGCGAACTTCGTCTTCTCGATGCTGCTCACATCGTTCAGGACGTTGACCCCGAGGGCCTTGCCGAGGTGCCGAATGGACTCAGCCTCTGCAGCATCCATCACCGTGCGTATGACCAGGATCTCGTCGGGGTGTCTCCTGACTACGAAGTGCACCTCGCGCAACGACTGATTGACGAGGACGACGGCCCGATGCTCGATGTCCTCAAGAATGCGGCTGGGCGACGAATCGAGCTCCCCCGAAGAGCCGCCCTGCACCCCGACCGCGACCGCCTCGCGATTCGGTTTGAACGCTTTCGGGCGGTCGCCTAGCCGTTAGTCGTCGTCGTCGTCGCGGTCGAGGCGGCGCTCTCGGCCCTTGTCGCGGTCGCGGTCGCGGCGGCTGTCGCCGCGGTCCTTGCGTCCGTGGTCGTCGTCCTTCTCCCCGCGGTCGCGGTCCTTCCAGCGATCGTCGTCGTCCTTGTCCTTGCGCCGCCCATCGTCGTCCCACCGCGGGTGGTCCGGCTTGGTCGCGTGCTCCTTGTCCTGCTTGGGCTTGTCCTTGTCCTTGTCCTTGTGCCGGTGCTTGTGCTTGTGGTGCTTGTGCTTCTTCCACTTCTTGTGCTTCCGGCCCTTGCGGCCGCCGTCGTCGTCATCGTCGTCGTCCTCGCGGTCGGAGGTCTGCGGCGGGGGTGCCGGGGGTGGCGGCACGACGGCCGGAGGCGGCGGCGGGACAGCCGGCGGGGGCGGCGGGGGCGCCGGCGGTGGCGGAGGCGGAGGCGGAGGTGGCGCCGGCGGGGGCGGCGCCGGTGGCGGGGCCGGAGGAGGCGCCGGCGGCGGGTTCGTGCGCGGCTTGGGCTTCGGGCTCGGCTTGGGCTTCGCCGCCGGCTTCTTCGAGGGCTTCGGCGTCGCGCGGGGAGTCGTCCGAGGCGCTGCGGGCGCTGCGCCGCCCTGCGACTGCGTCTGCGAGGAGGAGAAGACGCGCCGCGTGACCGACGGCGCGGTCAGGCTCCGGACGCGCCGCGCGACCGCCGTCCTCGTCGCGCGCCGAGCCCGCGCCGCGCGGCGGCGCGCCTGCGCGGGCGTCACGGCCGGGGCGCGCCGATAGGGCACGCTCGTCTCGCCGACGATCGACGGCACGGCGGGAGCGATCTCCGGCGAGGTGATCGGCTCCGCCGCACGGGTCCACAGCCAGGCCGACGCCGTGACCGACATGCCCGCCACGCTCACGTTCGCCGCGACGGCGACGACGATCAGCAGACGGGCCATCACCGGCGGATCGGGACGATGCTGATGGCGGTCCGGCGGACCGGTCGTACGCGTGCGGCTTCCGCCACCTCGTCGAGGTGGGCGCACTCGGTGCTGTCGTACACGCTTCGGCTGCCCAAGAGGCGGACCTGGAACCGTCGGACGTCGAACTCCCTGCCGCAGTAACGGCAGCGAGCGACGTTAGTTGCCTGGTCGGACGTCACTGGGCGGACGCGGCCTCGCGCTCGGCCACGACCACCGTGTTCTTGCCGGCCGCCTTCGCGCGGTAGAGCGCGCGATCCGCGGCCCGCATCAGCGCCGCGGCCGAAGGCTCGGCCGGGAAGCTGGCGACGCCGAAGCTCGACCGCACCGCAACCGGACGACCCGAGCCGCTGTCGACGATGAGCTCCTCGGCGGCGACCCGCAGGCGCTCGGCGAGCTGCCGGCCGCCCTCGGCATCGGTGACCGGCAGCAGCACCGTGAACTCCTCGCCGCCGTACCTCGCCGGGAGATCGACGTCGCGGACGTTCATGCGGATCGCGGCGGCGAACGCGCGGAGGACGAGGTCCCCGACGTCATGGCCGAAGCGGTCGTTGACCTCCTTGAAGTTGTCGAGATCGGCCACGACCACGGCAACGGGGTCGCGGAACCGCTCGGCGCGAGCGACCTCCGCGGCCAGCGCCTCGTCGAACTGCCGGCGGTTCGGGAGCTGCGTGAGCTCGTCGGTCGTCGCGAGCTGGCGGGTGACGTGGTGCTGGTGGGCGTTCTGGAGCGCGATGGACGCACGGCCGGCGAGCCACTCGGCGAGCTGCACGGAGACGCCGTCGAACTCCCGGCCGGCCTCCGGGTAGAGCACGAGCAGGCCGTCGCTCGACGGGCCCGCGGCGAGGGAGATCGTCAGGGGCGGGCCGTTGTCCGACGCGATCACGCCGGCCCGTCCGAGCTCGTTGCCGTCCGCGATCAGGCGCGCGCCCGAGGCGCCGGTGACCGTGACCGCGCTCTCGAGGATCACCGGCAGGAGCGCGTCGACGTCGTGCCCGGCCGCCAGCGCGTTCCCGACGAGCTCGGCCGCCTCGCGCGACTGCTTCGCCCGGCCGGCGTCGGTTCGGCGGCGCTTCCTGGGTTGACGGCCTACGCGCGCCGCGAGGACGGCGAGCAGCGCCACCGTCGCGAACGAGACGATCAGCGCGAGCAGGATGCGGCGGCGACGCTCGGCGATCACGCTCGCGATCGGCTCGTCCGGCGCGAGGGCGATGAGCCGGCCGGCGCCTCCGGCGGTCGAGACGGCCCGGTACTTGCCGCCGTCGAGCGTGAACGAGCCGGGCGACTCCTCCAGCGCGTTCGCCGGGCCCGCGACGAGCCGGTCGCCGGGCGCGAGCGCCGTGCGTCCCGCCACCGCCGTGGCGGGCACGTCCACCAGGACCCGCCCCACCTCGCGGCCTCCCGCCACCACCGCAGCCGGAACCGCCAGCGGGCCGGGCTCAGGGCCGGCGAGCCGCCGGTTGCCGGCTACGAACGTGACGCCGAGCCGCTCGGCCGCGAGCGCCTGGAGCGGCGGCCGGTCCCGGCGCGCGAGCGCCCGCTGGACGTCCGCGCGCGCGGCGAGCTGCACCGCGCGCCGGCGGGCGCCGCTGCCCAGCTCCTCGACGGCACGCACGGCGCCGGCGAGCTCGGCGGCGAGCCGCTCGTCGGTGCGGGCGTACTCCTGGTCCTCGACGCTTCGGAACAGCACCAAAGCGGCAACGGTGCAGAGCAGCCCCACCGCGAGCACGACGAGCACGAGTAGACGGTGACGCCGCAGCCCCTCCACCGGCTACACCCCGCCAGGCGGGACGGGCACCGGGTGGAAACCGGCGGTCGAGCAGGCGGAGCTGCCCTCGTTCCGGGACAGCGTGGCCGCAGACGCTGCCCACCCCGCGTCAGGGTGTGGCACGTGGGAACAATCGCGTAACCGTCGGACGGCAGGAGCCGCTAGGGTCGGCGCCGACAGCGACCCTTGGAGGTTGGAGATGCTCCGTTTCGGACGCTCACGGACCGCATGGGCGGCACTCGCGCTCGGCTCGCTCGTCGCCGCCGCCGCACTGGCCCCGACAGCAATCGCGAAGAAGGGCCACAAGCGCGGGATCACCCTCGAGTTCCGAGGCCAGGCGATCGTCCCGACCGGAACGACGTACGAGGGCACGAACGTCGGCGGGCTCTCCTCGATCTCGCACGCAGGGCGCGAGACGTTCTACGCCCTCTCCGACGACCAGGCGAACGCGCGGTTCTACAAGCTCCGCGCCCGCATCCGCGACGGCAGGCTCAGCGACGGCGACATCGAGTTCACGCGCGTCACGACGCTCAAGCAGCCGGACGGGACGCCGTACCCGACCGCGAGCCTCGACCCGGAGGGCTTCACGCTGACGAAGCACAACCGGCGCGCGGTCATCACCTCCGAGGGGTTCGCGAACCGGCTCATCGACCCGTGGATCCGCGTCTACAGGCTGGACGGGACGTACGTCCGGGACGTGCCCGTCTCCGACGACTTCCGGCCGAACGCCGCCGGGACGCGCGGCGTCCGCCTCAACCTCGGCTTCGAGTCGGCGGCGACGCGCGGGAAGCGGCTCTTCACCGGCACCGAGGCGGCGCTGGTGCAGGACGGCCCCGCGGCGACGCTGACGAACGGCAGCCCGGCAAGGCTCCTCCGCTACGACCTCAGGCGCAACAGGCTCGAGAAGCAGTGGACGTACCTGGTCGACCCGATCGCCGAGCCGCCGAGCCCGCCGGGCCAGTTCGGCGTCAGCGGCCTGGTCGAGGTCCTGCCGCTGGGCGACAAGCGGCTGATCACGATGGAGCGGTCGTTCTCGGTCGGCGCGCCCGGCACGGGGAACAAGATCAAGCTCTACCTCACCGAGCTGCGGAGGGACGGCACGACGTCCAAGCGGCTCCTGCTGAACCTCGACGCGCTCGGGTTGCCGCTCGACAACGTCGAGGGCATGACCTTCGGCCCGCGCCTCCGCCACGGCAAGCGCAGCCTGCTCCTCGTCAGCGACAACAACTTCGCGGCGACACAGTTCACGCAGTTCCTGCTCTTCGCAGTCGGGGAGAAGCACGGCGGGGACGACGACTGACGTTTATCTGTTGAAACGTGTAAACGCTTGGCAACAAGGCGGCAAGGAATCCCTGCAAGCGGCATCTATTCCCTGGGATGCACGCCGGTCACAACACCATGCGAATGGCGTCGCTGTGCGGGATGGTCGCCCTCCGTCTCGGGATCCCTGCCGAGCGCTGCGCGCTGATCCGGACCGCGAGCCTGCTGCACGACATCGGCAAGCTGGCGATTCCGAGCCGGATCCTGCGCAAGGCCGGCCCGCTGACCCCTGACGAGCGCAAGGAGGTCGAGGAGCACACGACGCTCGGCCACCGGATTCTCCGCGGGTCGGGCTCCGAGATGATCCGTGTCGCGGCCGACATGGCCCTCACCCACCACGAGCGCTACGACGGCAAGGGCTATCCGCAGGGTCTCGCCGGCGAGCAGATCCCTCTAGAGGGCCGCATCGCCGCCGTCTGTGACGTGTACGACGCGCTGACCGCGTCGCGGCCGTACCGCCCGCTGCCGTTCACGCGGGAAGAGGCCATCCGCATGATCCGCGAGGAGCGCGGCAGGGCGTTCGACCCGGAGGTCGTCGACGCGCTCCTGGAATCGCTCGACCTGGTCGACGCGATCGAGCGGTACGCCGCTTAGCCGCTGCGGAACAGCCCGAGCCAGGCCTTCGGGAGCCGGCGCCGGGCGGTGCGGAGCGCCTCCTGGACCGCGTCCGGCACTTCCTCGCCGTGGATCCCGGCCCCGTGGCCGCAAAGGACGTGGCGTGCGTCGTAGCGGCCGAGCGTCCTCGGCGGCCTGATCCGCAGGAGGGGATGGACGCCGATCGGCTCGCCCTGCGCGCGGAAGTAGCCGATCGTCCCGAGCGCGTCCCCCACGACGAGCGCGCGAAGCTCCGGCACCCAGGCGGCGACCTCCTTCCAGAACCGCGACCGGGCCAGCGGGACGATCTCGAGCGGCGAGGCGGGGATCCCCTGGACCGGCACCACGTAGTGCGGGACCCCGAGCGCGCTCGCCACCTCGGCGCAGCTCCGCGGATGCCGGTCGAGCAGCTGGACGACGCCGGCCGGCTCTCCGAGCTCCCGGATCCGCTCCAGCGCGGGCTCCCAGAGGACGGGATCGAAGACCCAGACCTCGCCGCGCGACTTGAGCGCGTGCGACGTGCGGCTCAGCTTCTCGTGCGCGAGCCAGCCGAATCCGGCCTCGAACTCGTCGCAGAACGCGAACGACTCGGCATCCGCGCCGCTCGGGATCCGGTCGAGCACGCGCTCGGTGTACGAGCGGCGCTGCGGGTCGAAGTGCGAGGCCGCGGCCTCCGCGTAGGGCTTCGAGACTCGCATCGCGTACGCGCCGAACCCCTCGTCCCGGACCGGCTGCCAATCCTCGCGGTAGGGGACGGTCAGGTGCCGGTCGGAGAGCTTCCGCGCCGAGATGAGGAAGGCCATGCCGATCCCCTGCGAGACCTCGAGGAGCGAGCGGTTCTCGGCCGCCGCGGTCCGGCGAAGGCCGTCGTAGAGCTGCTCGAGCTGCTCCTGCGACGGCAGGTCGGTCGCCTCGTCTCCGAGCTCGCGCAGGGTCATGCGCAGCTCGGCAAGCTCAACGGGCGGGATGTCGATCAGCCGCGCGGTGCGTCCCGAGGTGCCCTCGAGGACGCCGAGGAGCTCGTCCACCGAGGACACGTCCAGGTCCTGCACGACGACGCCGGACGCCTTCAGCTCGTCCGTCAGGGCCTCGAGGTAGACGCGCGATCCGTGGGTGAGGTCGGCGGCCGCGGCCAGGATCCAGAGCGGCGAGAAGCCGAACGCCGCGATCGAGCCGAGCTCGACGACGTTCCCGGCGCCCTTGCGCAGGGCGAGCTCGCGCGGCGGCGGCGCGGATGGGTCGACCGGGCCCGACGTCTCACCCTTGTCCACGGCGCCCACGCCCTCGATCAGGATCCGGAGCAGGTTCTTCGCGCTCGCCTCGTAGAGCCGCGAGCGGCGGGCGAGCCGCGGGAGCAGGAGCTCGGCGGTCTCGTGGACGGTGCCGCCGAGCACCGCCGCCGTCGAGCGGACGAGGCGCTCCGGCAGCGAGGCGGCGAAGTAGGCGAGGCGGCGGCCGATGCTCACGGCGTCGATGGTTCCCGCTCGGCGTCGGCCAGGAACCGGCGGAGCTCCTGCTGGAGCGCGTGCGGCGCCTCCAGCATCGGGACGTGGCCGCACCGGTCGAGCACGACGAGGGTCGAGTTCGGGATCTCGGCGCTGAAGACGCTGCCGAGCGTCGGCGGGAGCAGGCGGTCGTCGGCGCCCCAGACGATCAACGTCGGCGCCTGCACCCGGTGCAGCGTGTCGACGATGTCGGAGGCGAGGAGGTCGCTTCCGACCTGCCAGAGCCGGATCGGGCCGACCCGGACCGCGTCGCGCACGAGCTGCGCGAGCCGCCTCGGCGAGCGTCCGACGGTGCGGGCAATCGGGAAGAGGAACGACCGCTTGGACTGCGTCGCGAAGATCCCGGCAGGCGCGATCAGCGCGAGGCGCGCGACGAGGTCGGGCCGCTCCGCCGCGAGCGCCAGCGCCACCGTCCCGCCCATCGAGTGGCCGACGACCGCCGCGCCCGGGATCTTTTCTCTCTCGATCCAGCCGGCCAGCCAGCCGGCGGCCTCGCGGTAGCGGAACCCGGGCAGCCGCGCGACGTGGACGTCGTAGGCGTCCTCGAGCGCGGCGACCGTCCCCCGCCACCAGTCCGTGGACGCGGTCAGGCCGTGGACGAGCACGACCGGCGGCTTCGCGGTCACCGGAAGAGGTCGCGGTCCGGCGGCATCACGAGATCGCGCGCGCTTCCGTCGCCGGCGAGCTCGAGCCCGCGGACGATCGCGGCCGGGATGCCGGCCGTCTTGCCCATCGCGAGCTCCGCGGCGCCCGCGATCTCGTCCGCGACAGCAATCTGCGTCGTCCGCAGCTCGTAGCCGACGCGGTCGCGCGTGCCGCGCAGGTCGAGCAGCGCCGGCAGGCCGGCGACGCCGATCGCGATGTCGGTCGTGCCCTGGCGAAACGGCCTGCCGAAGGAGTCGCTCACGATCACGCCGACCCCGAGGCGCTCGCGAAGCGCCCGCGCCGACGCGTCCGGGTCGACCGGGAGGAGCACGACGGAGCCGGTCGCCGGGGCGTTCGACGCGTCGACGCCCGCGGAGGCGCACACGAAGCCGTGACGCGTCTCCGCGATGACGAGTGGCGGGCGGCTGCGGACGACACGCGCCGTCTCGCGGAGGATCACCTCGACGTGGCGCGGGTCGCCCTCCCCGGCGTGGTCGTGGGCGGCGTCGGTCGGCTCGACGCCGTCGAGCGCCACGACCCTGCCCTCCGCCTTGGACACGACCTTCTGAGCCACCACAAGCACGTCTCCCGGCTCGAAACCGCCGGCCCGGGCTGCCGCCTCCTCCAGAAGCGCCGCGAGGTCGTCGCCCGCCTCGATCTCGGGGATGCCCTCCAGCGGGAGGACGCTGATCACTCGAGCCCGGTCAGCCGGATGCCGGCGTGCACCTTGTACCGCCGGTTGACGTTCAGGATCACGGCGGTCATCCCCTCGAGGGCGCGGGCGTTCGCGAGCGGGCCGGCGTCGATCGCCCGTCCGCGGACGAGCCGGTCCCCGAGCAGCAGTGCCAGGTCCTTCGCGGGCGTGGGGTCGCCGCAGATGAGCACGTCCTCCTCGGGGGGCTCGGGCGTCGTCAGGTGGACGGCCGCGAGGGTCTGGAGGCCGGCCGCGACCGGCGCGTCGACGATCCGGTCGACCTCCTCGGCGAGCGAGAAGCCGTGCTGGCCGGGCAGGACACCGGCCTCGGTGAACTCCAGGGCGCTGGCGACGGACAGGAGCGGCGTCGTCCCGATCGCCGGGGCCAGGTCGCGGGCGGTGTCGATCGCGGCGTTCGAGCGGACGGCGAGCACGACGAGATCGGCGTTGGCGACCGCCTCCTCGTTCGTCGCGCCCTCGACGCCCAGGGTCATCGCGATCTCGTTGGCGCGCGAGGCGTCCCGCGAGCCGATCACGACGTCCTCGCCGAGGGCGGCGATGCGCTCGGCCATCGCGCGGCCGAAGCTGCCGGTGCCGCCGACGATCGCGATCCTCATCGGAGAGCGGCGGCCGCCTCCAGCGCCGCCTCGGCGAGCCGGCGGCGCGCGTCGGCGTCGCTCATCAGCGTCTTCGCCACGATCGGGCGGACTCCGAGCTCCTCGACCGCCGCGGCGCCGGCCCCGTCGGCCTCGTCGATCACGAGCGCGTCGATCAGACCCAAGTAACACTGTGTTACTTGGAACGGGTCCGTGCCGCCTGCGAGCCGGGTGAGCATCCGGTCGGCGGGCCCCTTTACTGCTTTCCCGCCGATCAGCGGGCTGACGGCGACCGACGGGACACGCCTGCTGGTGAAGGCCTCACGGATCTCCTGCACCGCGAGGACAGGGCCAATGGAGACGAAGGGATTGCTCGGAGCGATCACGAGCAGATCGGCCGTGCCGAGTGCATCGAGCACGCCCGGCGCCGCACGCGCGGTCTCGGCGCCCTCGAAGCGCACGCCGTCCACCTCGTCCTGGTGCCCCCTGCGGACGAACCAGTCCTGGAAGGACAGCTCGCCCGCATCGGTGGCGACGAACGTCCGGAGAGGATCGTCCGTCGCCGGGAGCAGTCGGGCCTCGATGCCGAGCGCCCGGACGAGCCGGGCGGTGACCGACGACAGCGGTTCGCCGTCCCTCAGCGCCGCGGTGCGGACGAGATGGAGCCCGAGATCGCGGTCGCCGAGCTTGAACCACGCCTCGCCGCCGAGGTCCGACACCGACTCGAGCGCGTTCCAGGTCTCGCCCGCGCGGCCCCAGCCGCGCTCCTCGTCGTTCAGGTCGGCGAGTGCGTAGAGGATCGAGTCGAGGTCGGGCGAGACGTGCAGGCCGAGCACCTCGAGGTCGTCGCCGACGTTCCCGATCACCGTCACCGCCGCGGGCTCCACCGCGTCCACGAGGCCGCGCACGAAGCGCGCGCCTCCGACGCCGCCGCTCAGGACCGCGACCTTCACGGGAGCTTCGCGAGCTCGGCGACGGTGTCCACGTCCACGGCCAGTGCCGGCACGTGGAGCGTCACCGCCTCGACGCCCTGCGACGCGGCGTGCGCGCGGAACCGCTCCGCGCTGCCCGGCCCGTAGAGCGGCGCGAACAGCCCCGGGCGGGAGACCGCGAGCGCGTTCGTCGTCCCGTCCTCCGCCTCTGCGATCGCGATCCCGTCGACCGGCATCGCGCCGAGCAGCGCGAGCAGGTCGCGAGGCTGCGCGGCAGGGACGTCGGCGTTGACGACGAGCACGGGCCAGTCGTCCGCGAGGGCCAGGGCGGCGGCCACCGCCTCGCCCTGCCCGTTGCCCGGGTCGTCCACGACCGTGGCGCCGTGCTCGGCCGCGAGCGCGCGCGCGAAGGTGGCGTCGACCTCGGTCACGAGGATCGTCGGGCCGACGGCGGCAGCGGCCGCGAGGACCCGCCCGAGCATCGCGTGTGCGACGTCGGAACGCTCGCTCTCCGGGAGCTCGAGCCGCCGCTTCGCGGCTGCGGCGCGGAAGGGGACGACGACGGTCGCCACGACGTGGACACTAGCGGGGTGACCACGCGTCGCGATCCACCCAACGCCGAGATCGCCGGAAAGCTCGATTCGTTTGCCACGTTGCTCGAGCTGGCGGGCGCCAACTCGTACAGCGTGCGCGCGTACCGCCGCGCGGCGGACGTCATGCGGGAGTCAGCCGTGCCCGTGGCCGAGCTCGTCCGCACCGGCCGCATCCGCCAGGTGCGCGGGATCGGACCGGGGATCGAGGCGCGGCTGCGGGAGCTCGTCGAGACCGGCGAGCTGCACGAGCTGCAGGAGCTCGAGGAGCAGATCTCGCCGGATCTCGTCGGCGTCGGCCGACTGCTCGGTCTGAGCGCGAAGCGGACGATCGACATCGGCCAGGCCCTCGGCGTCCGCACCGTCGACGAGCTCCGCGAGGCTGCGGCCCAGGGCCGGCTGCGCGAGGTGCCCGGGATCGGCCCGAAGACGGAGGAGAAGCTACGCGCCGCGCTCGCCCAGGACCTCTCGCGCCCGCCGGCCCACGCGCTGCTGCTCAACCGGGCGCTCGCGCTGACGAACGAGATCGCGTTCGGCCTCGACGCCGCCCCCACCGGCGACGCCCGCCGGTTTCGCGACCGCTGCGAGCACCTCGCGGTCGTCGCCCCGGCCGAGGATCCGGCCGAGACCATCCGCCGCTTCGAGGCGCTGCCGCAGATCGTCGCGCTCGTCGAGTCGGAGGATCGCCGGGCGGTGGGCGTCACCGTCGAAGGCGTGCCGGTCGAGCTGCGCGTCCCGCCGCCCGGCCGGCTCGGAACGGACCTGATCCGCGCGACCGGCGCGCCGGCGTACGTCGAGGCGCTCGAGCCGCTGCCGGACGGCCGCGACGAGCTCGAGGTCTACGGCGCCCTCGGCATCCCCTGGTGCCCGCCGGAGCTCCGCGAGGCGCCCTTTCGGGACCAGCCCCCGCCGCTCGTCGAGCTGGAGGACATCCGCGGCGACCTCCACTGCCACACGACCTGGTCGGACGGGCGCGGGACGGTCGAGGAGATGGGCCGCGCCGCGATCGAGCGCGGCTACGCGTACCTCGCGATCTGCGACCACACGAAGGCCGTCTCCGTCGTTCCCGGGCTGGACGCGGACGACCTGCGCCTCCAGGCCGAGGAGATCGCCGCCACCAACGAGCGCCTCGCGCCGTTCCGGGTCCTGCGCGGGATCGAGTGCGACATCCGGGCCGACGGCACGCTCGACCTCCCCGACGACGTCCTCGCCGAGCTGGACTGGGTGATGGCGAGCGTCCACGCCGGCCAGCGCGGGAGCCGCGCCGAGCTGACGAAGCGGACGGTCGAGGCCATGTACCACCCGTCCGTCTCGGCCATCAGCCACCCGACCGGCCGCCTGATCGACCGCCGGCCGCCGAACGCGCTCGATCTCGACACGGCCTTCCAGGTCGCGCTCGAGACGGGGACGGCGCTGGAGACGAACGGCCTCCCCGACCGGCTCGACCTGAAGGACGAGCACGTCCGTCAGGCGGTCGAGGCCGGCATCCCGATCGTCGTCGCCACGGACGCGCACTCGACGCGCGGGCTCGGCAACATCGTCCTCGCGCTCGGCACGGCGCGCCGCGGCCGGGCGACGGCCGCCGACGTCGTCAACGCGCGGCCTCTCGAGGAGATCCTGGCGTCGAGGAAGCCCGGGCTGCTACGCCGCTGACCCCGGCCCGGTAGCGATCCACTCGCGCAGGTCGTACCAGTGGCTCTCGCGGAGCGCGTCGGCGACGCGCTCGTCGGTGTGCTCCGCATTGAAGACGTGATGGTCGAGGTCGCAGCAGATCTCGATCGATCCGAGCGAGACCTCCTGGAGCCGCCCGAGCGCCTCGGCCGGCAGCTGCGCCTCGGCGACGGTGTAGTGCTTGAAGAGGAGGTCGGGCGCCCGCTCGAGCAGGTCCGGCCAGTCGGGACAGCTGCGGGTGCTCATACCGCCGAACGTACCAGCGCGGTGCGGGCCAGCGACGCCAGGGCCGCGATGAAGGCCGGATCGTCGTTCAGCGACTCGATCCGGTCGAGCTCCAGGCCGAGCTCGTCCGCCTTCTCGCGGGCCTCGATGTCGAGGTCCCAGAGGATCTCGAGGTGGTCGGAGACGAAGCCGACCGGGGCCACGAGCGCCTTGTGGACGCCGCGGGCGTGAAGGTCTTCCAGATGGTCGACGATGTCCGGGCCGAGCCAAGGCTCACCCGTCGCGCTCTCGCTTTGGAACGCGAACGACCAGCTGTCGAGGCCCGCCCGCTCGGCCACGAGCTCGGAGCTCCGGAGCAGCTCGTCCCTATACGGGTCCCCCATCGCGAGGATCCGCTCCGGCAGCGAGTGGGCAGTGAAGACGACGTGGGCGTCGGTGCCCCGCACGCGGTCGGCCAGGACGTCGAGGAAGGGCTCGTGGTCGTGCCAGCTCTCGACGAACACGAGCTCCGCGCGGCCGGCGAGCGCCGTCTCGAGCCGCTCGCGGTAGCCGGCGATCGAGAGCCTCGAGAAATGCGGAGCGAGAACGAGGCCGAGGACGCGCGTCGCACCGCCGGCGAGCGCCGCATCGGCGGCCTCGGCGATCCGCGGGCGCCAGTGCTTCATGCCGAGGTAGACGGGGATACCGGTCTCGCGCTCGAGCGCCGCCCGCTGGCGCTCGGTGATCTCGTCGAGCGGGGAGCGCCCGCCGATACGCCGGTAGCGCTCGGTCAGCTCCTCGACGGCGGCATCCGAGACCGGCCGGCCCTCGCGGATGTCCTCGAGGTAGGGGCGGATGTCCTCCGGCGACGACGGAGAGCCGTACGCCATCAGGACGACGGCGTCGCTCAAGCCGCGACCGCGGCCGTCCGCTCGTGGACGAGCTCGCGCAGACGCCGGAGATCCGCGGGATCCGTTGCCGGCAGCACGCCGTGGCCCAGGTTGAAGATGTGGCCCGGCCGGCCGCCGGCCGCGCGGAGGATCGCGTCGGCCGCGCGCTCGACCCGGTCCCACGGCCCGAGCAGGAGCGCCGGGTCGAGGTTCCCCTGCACGCCGCGGTCGTGGCCGACGCGCTCCCAGCCGCCGGCCAGCGGTATCCGCCAGTCGAGGCCGATCACGTCCCCGCCCGCAGCCGCCATCGACTCGAGCAGATGCGCCGTGCCGGTGCCGAAGTGAATCGTCGGCACCGAGAGGCCGCCGAGGATCCGCTCCGAGTAGGGCGCGACGAACTCCTCGTAGTCCTCGACGGTCAGCGCGCCGACCCAGCTGTCGAACAGCTGGATGACGTCCGCGCCCGCCTCGACCTTCGCACGGACGTACCGCAGAAAGGTCTCGCTCAGCCGCTCCATCAGCTCGTGCCACACGTCCGGCGCCCCGAACATGCAGCTCTTCGTCTTCACGAAGTCCCGCGTCGGCTTGCCCTCGATGAGGTAGCCGGCGACCGTGAACGGGCCGCCGCAGAAGCCGACGAGCGCCTTGTCCTCGGGCAGCGTGTCCCGCACGATCCGGACCGCCTCGAGGACGAACGGCACCGCATCCTCCGGCTCCGGCACCTGCAGGGCGCGGACGTCGTCCATCGACTCGACCGGCCGGTCGATGACGGGCCCGACGTTCTCGACGAGCCTGACGTCGACGCCCATCCCGAGGACCGGGAGCATGATGTCGGCGAACATCACGGCGGCGTCCACGCCGTGGGCCTCGACCGGCTCGAGCGT
>DATBMH010000055.1:0-5964 GCA_036554945.1 Gaiellaceae bacterium
CAGGCGATCCGGAACGCCGGCCGCGACGACGAGATGTTCCTCACCGGCGTGGGCGGTTCCCAGGACGCCATGCAGCAGATCAAGGAGGGCGGCCTCTACCGCGCCACCTTCCTCTACAACCCGAACATGGCAGGGTCGGCCGTCAACATGGCGCGGCTGATCGCCCTCGGCGAGGGCTTCTCGGAGCTCGTGCCGCCGGAGGTTCCGCGCCAGGTGGTCGTTCCCGCTGCCGTGGTCACGCAGGAGAACGTCGCGGACTAC
Source organism: Gaiellaceae bacterium (assembly GCA_036554945.1). Taxonomy (GTDB): domain Bacteria; phylum Actinomycetota; class Thermoleophilia; order Gaiellales; family Gaiellaceae; genus JACDAN01. The sequence goes on from DATBMH010000055.1 coordinate 262, forward strand.
GAGCAGTACGCGTTCGACTGATCCCCTCACGACAGTGCGGCCCGCCGGAGCGATTCGGCGGGCCGCACGTCGTTCGGAGCGAGATCCGTCCCTCGTTCGAGGGATCGGCCCCGGAAGCTCGCAGGTTTGGCCTTCCGGCGGGCATCCACCCAGTCGATGACCCGCGCGCTCGTGCTAGCGGCCGTACTGACGCTCGGGCTGGCCTCCGCCGGTCCCGTCGCGGCCTGGAAGAAGGATCCGCCCGGACATCGGCACGCCCACCACTGCAAGCACAAGCACGGCAAGTGGGACCGGGGGCGGTGCCGCCGGAAGCCCACGGTTCGGCCCAAGCCGATCGCCGGGGTCGGACCCGCCCGCGTCAGCTACGTCCCGGGGCAGCTGCTCGTCCGCTTCCGGGCGGGAACCTCGGCGGCCGTGATCGACGCGGCCGCGCGGCGTGCGGGCGGCCGGGTCGTCGACCACGTCGCGGCGATCCGCATCCACGTCCTCGAGGTGCCTCCGGCGCGGACGCAGCAGGCGCTCTCGTCGCTCCGCTCGGAGCAGTCGGTCGCCTCGGTCGAGCGCGACGTCGTCGTCCGCGCGCTGGACACGACGCCGAACGACGCCTTGTGGCCGCAGCAGTGGGGGCTTCGGCTGATCGGCGCGCCGCGGGCCTGGGATGCGACGCGGGGCTCCGGCGGGATCGTCGTCGCCGTGCTCGACACCGGCTTCGACTTCTCCCACCCGGACCTTGCCGGAGCGGCACAGCGCGGAACCGGCACCGACCTCGTCAACAGAGACTCCGACCCGTCCGACGACGAGGGCCACGGAACGAGCGTCGCCGGCGTCATCGCCGCGCGGACGAACAACGGGGAGGGCCAGGCGGGCGTGTGCTGGGCCTGCACGCTCCTTCCGGTCAAGGTGATGGACTCGTCCGGCTCGGGCTCCACCTCGACGGTCGCCGACGGGATCGTCTGGGCGGCCGATCACGGCGCCCGTGTGATCAACCTGAGCCTCGGGAGCCCGGGGACGACGAGCGCGCTCGGAGCCGCGGTCTCGTATGCGGCGCGGAAGGACGTCGTCGTGGTCGCGGCCGCCGGGAACAGCGGGGTCAACACGCCGTTCTATCCCGCCGCGTACGGCGACGTGATCAGCGTCGCGGCGACCAACGAGTCGGATGCGCGGTACGCCTGGTCGAACTTCGGGGACTGGGTGAAGGTCTCCGCGCCGGGGTGCAACGTCGCGCCCGACCGCGGCGGCGGCTACGTCGGCTTCTGTGGCACGTCGTCGGCCGCGCCGATCGTGGCGGGCATCGCCGGCCTGGCGCTCTCCCTCATGCCGGGGGCATCGGCGGACACCGTCGCCCGGGCGATCGAGAGCAACACCGTGCCCGCCCCCGGCGTGGCCAGGTTCGGCCGGCTGAAGGCGCCGGAGGCGATGGCGGCCGTCTCGCCGACGGCGCTCCCACCCGCTCCACAGCCACCCCCTGCGGCGCCGCCGCAGCAGCCCCCCGTGGCCGCCTCACCCGCCAACGTGAAGCGCCCGAGGCTCGTCGGAAGGGCCAGGGTGGGTCGCAGGATCCGCGTCACCGCGGGGACCTGGCGCCCGGCGCCCACGCGCTTCACGTTCCAGTGGCAGCGCTGCCGCCGGAACGGCAGCCGCTGCGTGACGATCCGGGGAGCCCGCGGGCAGGCCTACCGGATCAAGCTCCGCGACCGCGGTCGCCGGCTGCGGGCAATCGTCCTCGCGCGGTACCCGAGCGGGACGGCGCGCGCCGCCACCGGGGGCTCGTCGGTCGTCCGGCGCTAGCGCCCGGTCAATCGGCGGAACGCCCGGGCGGCGCGCCCCAGACACCCGCGGGGCCGCGGTCGAGCGGCTTCGCGTCCGCCGGCGCGGTCGGAGCCGGCGTGGCGCCGAGACCGTCGTACGTGACCGTGTAGCTCCAGGTTCCCCAGGTGACGGCGAGCTTGCGGACGACGTCGTCGGCGCCGACCGTGATGGCGACGTCGAGCGGCGACGACGGGTCGGCCGCCTCGTCGTGCGCGACGTACCCGAACGGGAGCACCCGGATCGCCTCGCCCTCCTTGAACCCCGTCTCCCGCGCGATCTGGCCCGCGGCGATCGTGCCGCGGTAGACCGTCGAGCCTCCGTCCCGAACGGCCGTCAGGCCCTGGATGCGGCCGGTGAGCCGGAGGAGCGTCGCGCCGCCGACGTCCTCACGGGCGGCGGCCAGGTACTCGTCGGGCGTCGTGCCGCTGTCGGGGTCGACGCTCTCCGGCGGTCCGAGGACGACCCAGCCGCCGGTCCGCGGATCCCTGCCGTACATGAGGCCGGCGACCACGAGGAGCCCCGATCCGGCCTTTCCGGCGCGGTCCGGGGCATCCCTGGCGACGGACAGGTCCTTCCCGTTCCAGCGGACCGTCGTCCCCGCCCAGAGCCGTCCATCGTGGGTGATCCGGACGACGGCGGTGCCGGAGCGCTCCGCGGAGGCCGCCGTGAGCGTCGCCGCCTTCCGGACCGCAGCCTGCGCGTCCACGACCCCGGGGCCACCGCCGGGCGAGGAGATGGTCGAGAAGGCGACGATCGCGGCGGTGCCCGCGACGGCCGCGACAAGCGCGGCGGGCAGGACCCGGGAGCGGCTGCGCGTTGGCCGCGGCGTCTCGGCCAGCCGGCCGGCGATCGCGCCGCCGGCGGACTCGACGGCTTCCGCGAAGCCGGCCGCGCCGCGCGGGTTGGCCCTACGAAGGGCCCGGAAGCTCTCGGAAGCGGCGTTCATCGTTCCTCCTCTGGTCATGGGCAACGAGCTGCTCGAAGGCGGTTCGGAACCGGCGGCGGGCGCGATGCAGGCGCCCCCGCGCCGTCACGGTGAGACAGCCGAGGACGGCGGCGATCTGGGCGGGCGAGAGCCCTTCCCACTCTGAGAGCAGGAGCACCTCGCGGTCCCGCTGCCCGAGTCGGCGCAGCGCCTCGTGCACGAGCTCGTGCTCGCGGTCCGCGTCCAGCGAGACGGTCGGAGCCTCGAGCTCGAGCCGGTCCTGCAGCGCAGCGCGCCGCCGGCGCGAGCGCCGCTGGTTCGCGACCACTCTCCGCGCCGTGGCGTAGAGCCAGACGCGCGCCTCGGCACCCTCGGGCACCGCGTCGAGGCGGCGCCAGGCGGTCAGGAAGACGTCGGCGACCGCGTCCTGCGCGTCGCTCGGCGAGCCGGCGCGCCAGCTGCAGTAGGCGACGATGTCCGGCCCGTACGAGGCGTAGAGACGGTCGAAGCGGCGCCTCCGCTCAGGTTCGGCGCTCATCCATTCCCTTCGTGTCCGGCACGGGCTCGACCGTTTGATCTTCGTTCGCGGCGGGGTAGAGGTTGAACGTACCCGTCTGCATCAGGGGGGATGCCTCATGACGAGATTCAGACTCCGCGCTGCGGTCGCGGCCGGCGCGGTCCTGCTGGCCGCACTCGCGACCGGCGGCGTGGTTGCGGCGACGCAGTCCAGTGACGAACGGGCGCTCGGGGCCACGAGAGGGCCCGCCGACAAGGGCGTCGAGTCACAGGTGAACCGCTTGCTCTCTCGGATGACGCTCGAGGAGAAGCTGTGGCAGATCCAGCTCCTGCCGGACTTCCTGGTCACCGAGGATGGTGTCCGGAACGGCCTCGGCGGGGTGCTGAGCGTCACGGATCCGGCCAGGATCCGCCAGCTCCAGCGCATCGCGGTGGAGGAATCGCGGCTGAAGATCCCGATCCTCTTCGCGTTCGACACGATCCACGGGTTCCGCACCGTGTTCCCGATCCCGCTCGGGGCCGGGGCGAGCTTCGACCCGCAGGTCGCCTTCGACGACCACACCTACGGCGCGCGGGAGTCGGCCGCCGTCGGGCTCAAGCAGACGTACGCACCGATGATCGACGTCTCGCACGAGCCGCGGTGGGGGCGGATCGCCGAGGCGGCCGGCGAGGATCCGTACCTCAACGCGGTGCTGGGCGCGGCCCGCGTGAAGGCGATCCAGGGCCGCGACTACAGCGCGCCCGACAAGCTGGTCGCCAGCCCGAAGCACTTCGCCGCCTACGGTCAGCCGGAGGCAGGGCGTGACTACAACACCACCGACATGTCCCTGCAGCGGCTGTGGAACCTCTACCTGCCGCCGTTCAAGGCTGCGATCGACGCAGGCGCCGACACGGCCATGTGCTCGTTCAACGCGATCAACGGCGTGCCGGGCTGCGGCAACGACTACCTCATGAACCGGATCCTCAAGGGCAAGTGGCGCTTCGACGGCTTCGTCGAGAGCGACTGGACGGCCGTCTCCGAGCTGCGGGCCTGCCCGCCGGTGCGGCCGAACACCGGCGAGTGCGGCCACGGCGTCGCCGAGGACGGCCCGGGCGCCGCCGAGCTCGCGCTCGAGTCCGGCGTCGACCAGGAGATGACCAGCACCCTGATCCGGGACTTCGGGGAGCAGCTGCTCCGCGAGCGCCGGATCTCCATGAAGCGCATCGACGACGCGGTGCGGCGGATCCTGCGCGTGAAGTTCCGCGCGGGGCTGTTCGAGAATCCGTACGCCCCGTACACGCCCGACCAGGCCGAGGCGCAGATGCTCCGGCCCGACGCGGTCGCGGCGGCGCGGAAGGCAGCCGGCCGCTCGATGGTCCTGCTGAAGAACGAGGGCGGGATCCTGCCGCTCGACCCGGCGAAGAAGACGGCCGTGATCGGCCCGCTCGCGCGGAACCAGCACGACATGCTGGGCCCATGGTGGGGGGCCGGCCGCGACCAGGACGTCGTATCCGTCTTCGACGGGATCAACGAGCAGAGCCCGGGGGCGACCTATGCCCAGGGCTGCCAGCTCTCGAACACCGAGGCGCCCCACACCGATCCGGAAGGGTGCGGCTCGGAGGCGGGCTTCGCGGAGGCTGTCGCCGTCGCGCAGGCCGCCGACCAGGTGGTGCTCGCCCTCGGCGAGACCCGCGAGATGAGCGGCGAGGCCAACGTGCGCAGCACGCTCGACCTGCCCGGCAAGCAGGAAGACCTGATCCGGGCGATCAAGGCGACGGGGAAGCCGTACGCGGTCGTGCTCTTCACGGGCCGCCCGCTCGCGCTCGAGGACGTCGTCGGCGACACGCCGGCGCTGCTCGAGGCGTGGTTCCCGGGCGTCCAGGCGGGACCGGCGGTCGCCGACGTCGTGTTCGGGAAGGTGAACCCGGGCGGCAAGCTGCCCGTGTCGTTCCCGCGCCGGCTCGGCCAGTCGCCGATCTACTACAACCACGAGCGCACCGGGCGGCCGTGCAACCCGGACGTGAAGTGGAACTCGCGGCACCGCGACATCCCGCAGTGCTCGCCGCTCTTCGTGTTCGGCCACGGGCTCAGCTACACGACCTTCTCGGTCTCGAACCTGCAGCTGAGCTCCTCGTCCGTCTCGAGGCACGGCAGCCTCAAGGCCTCCGTGACGGTGACGAACACCGGGAGCCGCAGTGGTGACGAGGTCGTGCAGCTGTACATCCACGACCCGGTCGCGAGCATCTCGCAGCCGGTCCGCCGGCTGCGCGGTTTCGAGCGGGTGACGCTCACGCCGGGCCAGTCCCGGACGGTCACCTTCACGCTCGACAAGAGCGACTTCGGGTTCTACGACAACGAGGGCGACTTCGTCGTCGAGTCGGGCCGGATCGACGTCTACGCCGGCTCGAGCTCCGACGCGACGATGACGCGCTCGTTCACCGTCCGCTAGATCCGTCGGGCGCCTCGGTCCGGC
>DATBMH010000026.1:0-2902 GCA_036554945.1 Gaiellaceae bacterium
GTCGCCAAGGGGTTCGTCGAGGCGATGGGCGGCGAGATCGAAGTCGAGGACACCCCCGGCGGCGGCCTCACCTTCGTCGTGCGGCTACGGGCAGCCGAATGACCAGGATCCTGGTCGTCGACGACGAGCCGCAAATCCTCCGCGCGCTCGCCATCAACCTCCGAGCGCGCGGGTACCAGGTCGACCTAGCACCCAACGGAGAGACAGCGCTCACCCTCGCCGGACGCGCCCACCCCGACCTCGTCATCCTCGACCTCGGCCTCCCGGGAATCGACGGCACCGACGTGATCCGCGGCCTGCGGGGCTGGAGCTCCGTCCCGATCATCGTCCTCTCCGTCCGAGAGAGGGAGGCCGACAAGGTCGCCGCCCTGGACGCCGGCGCCGACGACTACGTAACGAAGCCGTTCGGGATGGACGAGCTTCTCGCCCGTCTACGCGCCGCCCTGCGACGGGGCGCGCCCGGCCAGGGAGAGGACGCCGTCGTCGAGACGGAGCACTTCACCGTCGACCTCGCCGCGAAGCGCGTCACGACCGCTCGAGGCGAGGTCCGTCTGACGCCGACCGAGTGGCACATCGTCGAGACGCTTGTCCGCAACCCAGGCAAGCTCGTCACCCAGCGCCAGCTCCTTCAGGAGGTCTGGGGACCGCAGTACGAGAAGGAGACGAACTACCTCCGCGTGTTCATGGCGCAGATCCGGAAGAAGCTCGAGCCCGACCCTGTCAGGCCCCGCTACTTCATCACCGAGGCGAGAATGGGCCATCGCTTCGAGCCTGGCGAGCGTTAGCGAAGCATCAAGACTCAAGCCCGCGGCGTAGAGATTCCGTCAGGAGGAGCGCCGCGCCCGCACCCAGGCGCTAGGACGGAAGCATGCGTCCGCCGCTCGCGCTGGTCCCGCGCGTCTCGCGGTGGACGATCGCCGTCAATCTCAGCGCAGCCCTCAACCTCGTCGGCGCGCTCGTCAAGTGGTTCGCCCTCGCGTTCCTCTTCCCCACCGCCGTCGCCCTCGCCTACGGCGAATCCGTCTGGCCGTTCGTGCTAGCCGGCATCGCCGCCGCCGCCGTCGGCCTCGCGCTCGAGCGGACGACCAGCGGCAAGGAGCAAGTCGGTGCCCGCGAGGGCTACCTCGTCGTCTCCCTGCTCTGGCTGCTCGTCGCCGTCTTCGGGTCGCTCCCCTACCTACTCTCCGGCGAGGAGCAGCTCGCGAGCCCCGTCGACGCCCTCTTCGAGTCGATGTCCGGGTTCACCACAACCGGCTCGAGCGTTCTCACCGACATCCCCGCGCTCAGCAACTCACTCCTCATGTGGCGCCAGTTCACCCAGTGGGTCGGCGGCATGGGCATCATCGTGCTCGCCCTCGCGATCCTGCCGCGCCTGCGCGTCGGCGGCCGCCAAGCGCTCTTCAAGGCCGAAACGCCCGGCCCGGAGCTCGCCACCTTCCCGGCCACCATCCGCGACACCGCCAGGCGCTTCCTCCTCCTCTACGTCGGCCTGACCGCCGCCGAGATCGCCGTCCTCTCGCTCCTCGCCTGGACGGACATCGACGCGCGCATGAGCTTCTTCGACGCCGTCGCGCACGCGTTCACGACCATCCCCACCGGAGGCTTCTCCCCGCGCGCCCGCTCCCTCGAGGAGTTCGGCGCCGCCAGCCAATGGGCGATCGTGCCCTTCATGATCCTCGGAGGCACCAGCTTCGCCCTCCTCTACCTCGCCATCATGCGGCGCAGACCCGTCTCCTTCGTGCGCGACGACGAGTTCCGCGTCTACCTGCTCCTGCTCGCGGCAGCATCGCTCATCGTCCTCACCGACATCGCGAGCGAGCGCATCGCCACCGGCGAGGCCGCAGTCCGCCAGGCGGTCTTCAACACCGTCTCGATCTTCACCACGACCGGCTACGCCAACGCGGACTTCAACCAATGGACCGTACTCACCACGTTCGTACTCGTCGGCGGCATGCTCGCCAGCGCATCCGCCGGCTCCACCGCCGGCGGGATCAAGCTCGCCCGACATGTGCTCATCGCCAAGATGCTCCGCCGCGAGATCGACCAGACGATCCACCCCGAGCTCGTCGCGCCCGTCCGCGTCAGCGGCACGCCTGTCAGCGAACAAGCGTTGCGCGCCATCGTCGTCTTCGCCTTCCTCTACGTCGGAATCGCCGCCGTCGGCGCGCTCGTCATTCTCGTCGAGTCCGCCCGGGCCGACGTACCCCTCACCGCGTTCCAGGCGATCGCCGCAACAGCCACCACCCTCGCCAGCGTCGGCCCGGGCTTCGGCTTCGCCGGGCCGATGGGCTCCTTCGACCCCTTCAGCGACGCCTCCAAGATCACACTCACCGCACTCATGTGGCTCGGACGGCTCGAGCTCATCCCCATCCTCGTCCTCTTCACCAGGAGCTACTGGAGAACCTAGGGGGGACGCGGGCCCCTCGAGCTCCGCGCCCCTATCCTCTCGTTCCTGCCAAGCGCCGCGACCGTGATCCCGCGCCGGCCACTCGACACGAGTGCCAACCAACCAGCGCGAGCCTAAGCCCGGTTAGTCACCGCGAACACGCCCCTCCGGCCCGAACGAGGTCCGACCCCATCCGGATGTCCCGTAGACGTCTGGTAAACCTCCACGAACCACGGGGCGGACGAGGCGAAAACGAGCAGAATCAGCTCTTACGAAGGCCCAGCCCAGCTTGGAACACTTCACGTGTCTCCTAGACAGAGAACACAAGTGGCTGATTTGCAGGACTTTTAGAGCCGACGCCCGGACTCGAACCGGGGACCCCTTCATTACGAGTTTCGAGCCGCTGCCACCGCCTGTCACCAGGAGTCACCTCAGGTCGCTCTCTGCGCCGGATCTGCCCGACAGGAGATGGCTCACGATGACTGGAGATGACAAGTCCGTAGACCTCTGGTGAAC
>DATBMH010000090.1:0-7723 GCA_036554945.1 Gaiellaceae bacterium
GTGTGGGACGTGTACGTCTACGACTCCACGAACGATGGCGCGACGAACTACGACCGCGTCCTCGTCGTCTCGGCCGCGGACGGCAAGAACGGCGCCGAGGCCGTCGCCGACATCGCGCAGGGCGAGTGGGGCGACGCGAAGCTGACGATGGTCTCCGGCACCTTCGCCGGCAAGACCGGCGGCTTCTTCGCCAAGGCGATCGACCTCACCGGCGACCTGTCGAAGTTCCGCCTCTACTTCACGTCCGTGCAGCGGGCGAACGCGACGTACAACGCGCTCGGCCCCGCGGGCTCGGCCGACTTCGAGGAGAAGCTGAACCGCGACTTCCCGACCTCGACGGCGGCGGACTTCGCACCGATGGAGGCCGGCATCGTCGACGAGGACACCTACGTCGAGCAGGGCCTCATGTGGAAGGACGCCCACTGGGCGTACCTCCGCTACATCCTCGCCGCGCCGCCCCAGGGCCTCGGCGTCAAGCCGGACCTCCTCCTCGTCGGCGCGCCGACGACGGACGAGTTCCAGCACCAGTTCACGGCGCTCGTCACGAAGACCGACATCGACGGCAATCCCAACCCGTACTACGACGACATCACGAACGACGACATCCCCGACGGCCGGGTGACGATCCGCGAGGGCTACATCCGCTCGGCGTACGAGGAGGCCGACAACACGCTGACGCTGGCCCGGAACCTCGTCAGCGGGCAGGAGACGACGTTCGTCTCGTCCGACCACGGCTTCGCGCCGCAGTGGTACGCGGTCAACATCAGCAAGGTGCTCGTCGACATCGGCCTCCAGGAGCGAGAGCAGAGCGGCAACTGTCGCAAGGCCGCCAACGACCCGGGGACGACGACGCCCGGAGACACGCTCGCCAAGGAGTGCCATGCGGGCGGCACGTCGCAGATCTACATCAACCTCGCCGGCCGCGATCCGGCGACCGGGAACACGCCGCAGGTCGCGGCCGCCGACTACGAGGCGACCCGGGACAAGATCGTCGCGGCGTTCCAGAACCTCGACGACCCGAACCTCCCCGGCCAGCAGCAGGTGGTGGCGAAGGTCATGAAGAAGGAGGAGCTCACGAACGTCGCCGGCTCCAACTCGCTCCATCCGAGCCGGTCCGGCGACGTGGTCGTCGTCCTCCGTCCGCCGTACCAGACGGACGCGCAGACGCCCGGCCAGCTGGTCGCGCCGTCGCAGTTCTTCGGCCAGCACGGGTACCTGCCGGACCTCGTCAACCTGAAGCGGAACGTGAACATGCACGGGACGTTCATCGCGGCGGGGCCGGGGATCAAGGACGACAGGGATCCCGTCAGGGGCGTCCGCGCCATCGACCTCGCCCCGACGATCGCGTACCTGATGGACATCCCGGGCCCGCAGAACGCGCGGGGCAACATCCTCTACCGGATCCTCACCGGCAAGCAGCCGAAGGAGATCACGATCCTGAACATCAGCGACTGGCACGCGCAGCTGACGCCGCTGGCCGAGGCGGCGGACAACGTGTCGAGCGCCGGTGCGGCGAACCCGACGTTCCCGATCGGCGGGGCGGCGTTCATCGACACGTGGCTCGACAGCTACGCGGCCGCCGCAGGCAACGGCGTGCTCCGCGTGAGCGGCGGCGACTCGTTCGGCGGCGCCACGCCTCCGATCTCGAACTTCTTCGAGGACAAGCCGGCCGTCGAGATCATGAACCTGATGGGCTGGGACGCGGAGGCGGTGGGGAACCACAGCTTCGACCGCGGGGAGCAGTTCCTGCGGAACGAGCTGATCCCGCTCGCCGACTTCCCGATCCTGTCCGCCAACGTCGTCTTCCCGAACGGGAAGACGCCTGCGGAGTGGGATCCGTCCCACGTCTACTCGTTCAGGGGCGACAAGGTGGGGATCGTCGGCTTCACGACCGAGGACACGCCGCAGCTGCTCTTCCCGGGGCGGCTCGGCCCGTTCCAGGTCGTGAGCGTGGTCGACACCGTCCAGGCGGAGGTCGACCGGCTCCGCAAGAACGGGATCAGGACGATCGTCGCACTCGGCCACGAGGGCGCCAACGCGGGCACGGTCACCGATCCCACGGGGGCGCTGATCGACATCGCCGACGCCCTCGAGAACGTGGACGTGGTCATGGGCGACCACAACGACGTCCAGGTCAACGCCGTGCGGCCGAACGGCGTGCTCGTCACCGAGAACCGGGGCAAGGGCATCCGGTTCACGCGGGTCCGCCTGCTCGTGGACGACAAGGGGAAGGTCGTCTACAAGACGGCCGACTACCACCGGCCGTGGACCACCGGCATCACGCCGAACCCCGAGATCCAGGCGAAGATCGACGAGCTGAACGCGGCCCTCGCCCCGATCATGGGCACCCAGATCGGATCGTCGGACAAGGCGATCCCGCGGTCGGACTCGTGCGGCCGCGCCGACGGCCGGCTCTGCGAGTCGCTGATCGGCAACGTCGTCACCGACGCCTTGCGCACGACGTACGGCGACGACTTCGTGGTCACGAACTCGGGCGGCCTGCGGGCGGACCTGACGTGTCCGAGCCCGGACGCGGCGGGCGACTTCTGCCCGTCGTACACGCCGCCGCCGTTCATCATCACGCGCGGGCAGGTGTTCGGCGTCCTGCCCTTCGGGAACATCGTCGTGCGGGTGCCGGTCAACGGCGCCGAGCTGAAGGCGATGCTCGAGAACGGCGTCTCGGTCATGCCCGGGGCCAACGGGCGCTTCCCGCAGGTCTCGGGGCTCTGCTTCACGTACGACATCTCCGCCCCGGCGGGGAGCCGCGTGACCGGAGCCGTGCGCCAGGCGGCCGACGGGACCTGCACGGGGCCGGCGGTCGACCTGACGGCGGCGACGACGTACAGCGTGCTCGAGAACGACTTCATGGCGAACGGCGGCGACGGCTATCCGAACTTCGCGAGCCGGATGTCGACGCTGGACTTCATGGACCAGGTGACGGCCGACTACGTCACGGCGAACTCGCCGCTCAGCCCGTCGATCCAGGGCCGGATCGTCTGCACGTCGAGCGGGACGGTCGCCTGTCCCGTGATCACGGCTCCATAGCGAACGTCGCGGGGGCCGAGCCGCTCAGCCGATCGTGCTGAGCGGCTCGGTTCCGCGTGGGAACGTGCGGTCGGCGATCTGCGCCCAGCGATGGTCGGCCCACGCGAACGTGAGCACCCGCAGGGCCCGCTCGTCGGCCTCGAGCAGGTGGAGCCCGCGCGCCTCGCCCCGCCGTCGCGGGCGCGGCTGGCCGAGGCCGGGCGCGGTCACGACGGTCGTCCCGGCGACGGGGCCCTCCACGACCTCGAACTCGCGGCGCTCGCCGACGGCGCTCTGGTGGACGTGGCCCGACAGGATGAGCTCCGCGCCCGCGTCCACGAGGGCTCCGAGCACGGTCGAGCGGTCCGCGATCGTGCGCTTGACGCTCCGCCACGGCGCGCCGAGGAGGTGGTGGTGGAGCGCGACGACGCGGAGCGCGCCGGGCGGCGCGTCGGCGAGGACCCGCGCGGCCCGCCCGAGCTGCGACCGGCTGAGCGCGCCGCCCTGATGCTTCCAGGGCCGGACGGAGTTGAGCCCGCAGACGACGACCCGCTCCGAGCGGTAGACGGGCTCGAGCTCGGGCCACTCGCGCCGGAAGGCGTCGAACGTGCGCGTGAAGCGCCACGGCGACCACGGAGGGATGTCGTGGTTCCCGGGGACGACCAGGAGGGGCCGCTCGAGCGAGCGCAGGAGCGCCGCCGCACGCGCCTGCTCGGTGGGCCGGTTCCGGTGCGTCAGGTCGCCCGTGGCGAGCACGAGCTCGGGCGCCGTGTCGCGGACGAGCGCGCGGAGATCGGCCTCCACTTCCGGCTCCTCCTGCGTCCCCGCGTGCAGGTCGGACACGTGGAGCACGCGAAGGGGTTGCATCGGGCGGGCAGACTATAGTGAGAGCATGGTCGACGACCCTGCGGAGATCTTCGACGACATGTACCTCGGCCTCCGGGCGGGCGCCGCCGAGCGGAAGAAGCGGCGAGGCGAGCCGCTCTCCCCCGAGGAGCAGGAGGTCCTCGGACGCTGGCAGCGGCTGTCCGCGTGGCGCAAGAGCCTCGCGGTCGGTGCCTTCGCGGTGGGCACCTTCGGGCTCGGCTTCACCCTCGGCGGTCTCATCTTCGGCCGCTGGCGAAGGGCCTGAACAGCCCGCGGCGAAAGCCGCGGCATGCCCGTCCCCGAGCATGCCGAGCATCTGTGCCTCGACGCGCGCCCGCACGGCGCGGCCCTCGTACGGCCGCTGCTACGGCCGCTCATCCTCGCGGCGGCCGGGGCCGTCCTCGTCGTCGTCGGCCAGGCGTACTGGATCGCCGGCGTCGCCGGCGCCGCGCTGCTCGTCGTCGCCGCCCTCCTCGCGTTTCGCGCCGTCCTGCGCTGGGACCGGACCCGGCTGCTCCTCACGTCGGAGCGGCTGACCGTCGTCTACGGGGTCGCGCGGCGGCGGTCCGCCTCGGTGGCGCTGGCCCACGCTCCGGCCCTGGAGCTCGAGCAGGGCGTCCTCGGCCGCGTGCTCGGCTACGGCACGCTCGTCGCGGGCGACCTCGAGGTCCCGTACGTGCCCGACGCGCGGCGCCTTCGCAAGCTCGTTTCCTAGAGCTTCTCGGCCGGGTTTCTCCCGCCGGGCCGGGGGCGTCCAGCGGCCTATGATCGGGGCTGGATGACGGTCGTCGTCGACACGCGCGCGGATTTCACCCTGGAGAACTTCCGGCGTGTCGCCTGGGACGGCGAAGGCGTCGAGATCGGGCCGCGGGCGCTCGAGCGGATGGAATCCACACGCAGCTCCTTCCTGGCCCTCCTCGAGTCCGACCGCACGGCCTTCATCTACGGCACGACGACGCGTCCGGGAATCGAGGTCGGCAAGGCGGTCGCGCCCGACGATCAGCGCGGCTACGCGCGCACCTTGCGCGGGTCGTGGAGCCCCAGCTTCGGCGGGGGCGGCGTGCTCGAGGCGCGCGTGACGCGCGGGATCGTCTTCGCCCGGCTCGCGAACTTCGTGGAGGGCAATGCGAAGACGCGCCCGGTGATCGCCGAGCGGATCGCGGCGCTGCTCGACGGCCCCCTCCCGGCCGTTCCCCTGGGAGGGCACGTGGCCGCGGGCGAGATCCTGACCCTGGCGCCGATCATGAACGCGGTCGAGGGGGACTTCGAGGAGGGCGAGACGATGGCGCTCGTGAACGGCTCGCCGTGCGCCGCGGCGCTCGCGGCGGACGTCGCGCTCGCGGCCGCCGCTCGCCTGCGCGCCGCGGAGGAGGTTTTCGCGCTCTCCGTGGAGGCCTTCGGCGCACCGCTCGACGCCTACGACGAGGCGCTGGAGGCCCTCTGGGAGGACGAGCACGAGGTCGCGGCGCTCCGCGGCCTCCGCGCCGGGCTCGACGGGGCGGAGGCGTCCGGGCGCCTCGGCCACCAGGCTCCCGTGAGCTACCGGATCCTGCCGCGGGTGCTCGGCCAGGCCTACCGCGCCGTCAGCGGCGTCGAGCATGCGGCGGCGGTCTCGCTGCGGTCCGTGACGGACAACCCGGCGTACCTGCCGCCCGACGACGGGCATCCGCTCGGCCGCGCGATCTCGACCGGCGGGTACCACAACGCGATCGCCCCTCAGGCGATCAGCACGCTGGCGGCGGCGTGGGCGGACCTGATCTTCCTCGCGGAGCGCCACGTCACGGCGATGCACGTCGGCGCGACGTCCGAGCTCCCGCCGCTCCTCGAGCGTCCGGGCGGAGGCGGTGGAAAGACGAACCTGCTCGGCTGGACGGCCGGGAGCTTCCTGGAAGACGCCCGCACCGCCGCCTCGGCGACGCTCCTGCCTGCGGGGGTCGGGGACGCGCAGAACGACGTCGGCGCGCCGACGTTCCTCGCCTATCGCAAGGAGCTCTTCGTGGCGGACTGCCTCGACTCGGCGCTCGCCCTGCTCGCAGCCAGCGCGAGCCAGGGGCTCTGGGTCACCGGCCGCGAGCCGGCCCCGCCCCTCAGGCCCCTCCTCGAGCGGGTGCGCGCGCTGTTCCCGCCGGTCGACGACCCCGCGGAACGGCGGATCGGCGACGAGCTAGGCGGCCTCGCCGAGGCCTTCCGTGCTGCCGCCCTCGACGGCGCGCCCCGCCTGGCCTGAGCGAGCCGGCACGAACGTCCGTTCTATCCGGGCGCGGGGCTAGACTCACCTCGTGGCTCAGGAAGAGCTCGTCGTCCACGGCGCCCGCGAGCACAACCTCAAGGACATCACCGTCCGGCTGCCGCGGAACGCGCTCATCTGCGTGACCGGCCTCTCGGGGTCCGGGAAGTCCTCGCTCGCGTTCGACACGATCTACGCGGAGGGCCAGCGGCGCTACGTCGAGTCGCTGTCCGCGTACGCGCGCCAGTTCCTCCAGATGATGGAGAAGCCCGACGTGGACTCGATCGACGGGCTCTCGCCGGCGATCTCGATCGACCAGAAGACCACGTCGCGGAACCCGCGCTCGACGGTGGGGACCGTGACGGAGATCTACGACTACCTCCGGCTGCTCTACGCGCGCGTGGGACGGCCGCACTGCCCCGTCTGCGGACGGCCGATCGCCGGCCAGTCGATCGAGTCGATCGTCGACCAGGTGCTCCGCCACCCCGAGGGGACGAAGTTCACCGTCAACGCGCCGGTCGTCCGCGACCGCAAGGGCGAGTACCGGGACCTGCTCGAGCAGCTGCGCGGGGAGGGCTTCACGCGCGTGAAGGTCGACGGCGAGCAGCGCGACCTCGACGAGGACATCCAGCTCGACAAGAAGCTGAAGCACACGATCGAGGTCGTGGTCGACCGGCTCGTGATGAAGGACGACCTGCGCCACCGGCTCACGGACTCGGTCGAGACGGCCCTCGAGCTCGCCGACGGGCTCGTGACCGTCGACGTGGTCGACGGCGAGTCGCAGACGTTCTCGGAGCGCTTCGCGTGTCCGGAGCACGGCGTCGGGCTGCCCGAGCTCCAGCCGCGCGTGTTCTCGTTCAACTCGCCCCACGGTGCCTGCCCGCGCTGCACCGGGCTCGGGGCCCAGCAGGAGATCGACCCGGACCTCCTCGTACCCGACCCCGCGCTCTCGATCGCGGAGGGGGCGCTCGTCCCCTGGTCGGTGGGGAGCGCGAGCTACTACGAGTCGATCATCCAGGCGATCGCGGAGCGGTACGAGATCGACGTCGACGCCCCCTGGAGCACGCTCGCCGAGGGGCAGCAGAACCTCTTCCTCACCGGCACGAACGGCGACAAGATCTACGTCACGTACCGCAACCGCATGGGGCGGCGGCGCTCCTACATGCTCGCGTTCGAGGGCATCGTGCCGAGCCTCGAGCGGCGGTACAAGGAGACCGACTCCTCGCAGCAGCGGGAGCGGATCGAGGAGTACATGAGCTTCCGGCCCTGCCCTGCGTGCAAGGGCGCGCGCCTGAAGCCCGAGGTGCTGGCGGTCACCGTCGGCGACCGCAACATCCACCAGCTCACGCAGCTCTCCGTCACGCGCGCGATCGAGCTCCTGGACGGGCTCGAGCTCACCGAGACCGAGCAGCTCATCGGCGCGCGGATCATCAAGGAGATCCGCGAGCGGCTGACGTTCCTCGACAACGTCGGCGTCGGCTACCTCCAGCTCGACCGTGCGGCCTCGACGCTCTCGGGCGGTGAGGCGCAGCGGCTGCGGCTCGCGACGCAGATCGGCTCGCAGCTCGTCGGCGTCCTCTACATCCTCGACGAGCCGTCGATCGG